>JBAXBG010000065.1:0-16980 GCA_037142115.1 Verrucomicrobiota bacterium
GCCTTGGGAGCCTTGGGAGCCTTGGGAGCCTTGGGAGCCTTGGGGGCCTTGGGGGCCTTGGGAGCCTTGGGAGCCTTCGGAGCCTTCGGAGCTTTCGGAGCCTTGGCGGCCTTCACGGCTGGAGCGACACCCGAGGCTTTGATCCATGCGGAGATGGTCAACGGAGTGACTTTGAATTTCTTGGAGGCGGCGCTTTGCCCGCCGCGGCCGTTTTGGGAGTTATATTGGACCACGAAGTCGATGACTTCCTGTTTCTGGGAGTCCGTATAACGGACACCAGTGGTAGCTGATTTTTTATTCTTAGTGCTCATGACGGGGGCAACTTATGCCATTAACCCTGCGCGGCAAGTCTAAACTTAAGATATATTGCAGGATCTCCCGCGACAAGTTATCACCTCGTGGCGGGCAGGATCTCCCGCGACAAGTTATCACCTCGTGCCGGGCAGGATCTCCACCAGGTCGCCTTCGGCCACCATATCGAACAACTCGATCACATCGGCATTGCCGAGGCGCACGCAGCCGTGGCTGGCGGGACGGCCTAACACATCCGCGCGGTTGGTGCCGTGGATATAGATGCAGCGCGCCAGGGTGTTGGCATTCGCCTGATCCAGGCCATCGAGGCGCAGGATTCGGCTGAGGATCAAATCCGCCTCCGTGGCATCATCCGGCTGCCAGCACCCCGCCGCCACCCGGCCCTTGAAGAGGGTTCCGCTGGCTTGATCGGCGCCGATTTTTTCCGCAATCCGGAACCGGCCGGTGGGCGTCCGATAGCTGTCGATTTCAAAGCCCTCGCCATTGAGCGCCGTGGACACGGTGAATTCACGCAGGCAGGCACCACCTTGGATGACTTGCAGGTTCTGGTGGTCCAGCGAGATGACGAGGCGCGGGCGCGGCTTCATGGTGGTGTTAGAACGAGCAGCGCGTTGTGGCCGCCCATGCCGTGGGACAGCTTGCCCAGCGGGCCGGTGGCACCCAGCGAATCCTGCGGGAGGGCAAACCCGGTCGGAGCGTACAAGCCGGGCAAGTTCGGCGGGAGGCGGCCGTGGCGCAGGAAACACGCCAGGATCACGCTCTCCAGCAGCCCGCTCGCGCCGATGGTGTGGCCGGTGTAGGGCTTGAGCAGATGCAGCGATGGCAGGGCCGCCGGGAACGCCCGCGTCAAGGCGGCGGGATCGGCCGCGGCCTGCACCGCGGTGCCGGTGGCGTGCGGGCACATGGCCACAGGGTGGAGCGCGGGATCACGGAGCTGCTGGAACAATTCCGGTGTGCGACCACCATCCTTGGGAATCCCCACCGGATCGCAGGCATCCGAGTTGCAGCCGTAATGCGCCAGCCGCGGATGATGGCCGGGACGCGTGTCGATGGCCATCGCGGCCGCGCCCTCCGCCGGAATGAATCCCGCGGTGCCGGGCCGATAGGGATCGGCCCGCAGGCTGTCACACAGGATGCCGGACGCGGCGTAGTTATCTAACAACAAAGGCACCAGCGGCAGGTCCACGGCCACGGCCAGCGCGCGGGGAGCGAGGCCGCCGCGCACCAGCATCATGGCGATGCCGATGGCATCGAGTCCCGCGGCGCAGCCGCTGGCCAACACATGGTTGGGGCCGGTGATTTGAAATTCGATGCTGATGGCCGAGGCCGGCTCGCTGTGAATGGTATTGCTGGCAGCCATCAGGCGGAACGGGCGGCGGCCCGGCCAGGGACCCAGCCAGCCGGCCGCGTTGCCGCGGCTGGTGCCCACCACCAGCGCCGCGTCGCGCAACTCGTCGGCGGACCAGCCCGCGTCGGCGATCGCCTCGCGCGCGGCGTGCAGGGCGGCCATGGTCGCGGGACTCCACTTCCGGTGTGTTAGAATGGCGCGGTTCTCGATCCAGGCCGCCGGGCGCATGGCGTGCGGGCTGTCCGGGCCGAGCAGCAGGCCGAGGCGCCGGAACGGCACCCGGCCGGCGGTCACTGCCTGATAGTGCGCGGCCACGTCGGTGCCGAGGGCGGACAAGGCGCCCAGGCCGGTGATGGAGAGAGGAGATTGGATGGCCACGACGAATCAATCAGGATGGTGCGGGCGACCCCGAAATCGGGATCCAACCCAAGGCGCGGCGATCACAGGGTGATCTGCGCGCCTAACTCGACGACCCGCCCCGGCGGGAGTTGGAAGTAAGCAGTGGCGGGCGAGGCGTTGCGCGCCATGACCGCGAAGATCGACAAGCGCAGCCTGTCGATGAAGGTGGCGTTTTTGCCGACGCCATAGGTTTCGCGGCCGAGGAAATAGGTCGCCTTGCCGGGTTGGAAGCGCAGGCTTTCAGGCATTCGGGCGAGCAGCGCGGTGGGCACGTCAGGCGTTTCCGCGAAGCCGAAGCGCAGGGTCATGCGCCACACGCCTTCGCCCAAGTCCTCACAGTCCAGGGTCTCATCGCTGCCGGCGCACGGTTGGTCGAGAGTCATCACGTGCAGCAGGATCACGCGCTCGTGGAGGATTTGGTTATGCTTTAAATTGTGCAGCAGGGCGGTGGGAACCTGCAGGCTTTTGCCACTCATATAAATGGCGGTGCCTGAAACCCGGTGGATCCGGCCTTTGCGCAGATCCTGCAAGAGCACTTCCACGGGCAGGGATTCGCGCATAATGCTGGCGTAGAGGCGGGCGCGGCCCCAGATCCAAATCAACATCAAGGACATCACCCCGCCGGCAACGACCAACGGAAACCACCCGCCCTGAATGATCTTGAGGGAATTGGCGATGAGAAAGCAGCCATCCAGCGTGAGGAACAGTCCGGTGACCACCGCCGCCTTGCCCCGCGACCAACCCCAGGCGGCACGCGCCGCCGTGAAAAACAGGATCGAGGTGATCGTCATGGTCAGGGCGATGGCAATCCCATAAGCGCCGGCCAAGGCGGCGGAGGACTCGAAAGCAATCACCAACAGAATGCAGGCCGCCGCCAGCATCCGGTTCACCGCCGGCACATAGACCTGGCCGACCGAATGCGCGGAAGTATAACAGACGCGGAGCCGCGGCAGGCAGCCGAGCTGGATCGCCTGGGTGGTCAGGGAAAACGCCCCGGAAATCAACGCCTGGCTGGCGATGATGGCCGCCGCCGTGGCCAGCAGGGTCAGCGGCAGCTGCAGCGCCGCCGGGGCTAACAGGAAAAACGGGCTGCGGATCGCCTCGGGGTCGGCGGTGAGCAGCGCGGCCTGGCCGAGGTAATTGAGCACCAGCGCGGGCAGCACGATGGAAAACCACCCGAGGCGGATCGGGCGCGCGCCGAAATGCCCGAGATCGGCATACAGCGCCTCGCCGCCGGTCAAGGCCAGGAAGACCGCCGCCAACAGGGGCAGCGCGTGGTGCCACTCGCGCCAAAGGAAGGACAGGCCTTCCCACGGGCTCAAGGCGAAGAGCACCTGCGGGTGGGCCCACAACGACCGCGCGCCTAACAACGCGATCACCACAAACCAGAGCAGGATCACCGGTCCGAACAGCACCCCCACCTTGCCGGTGCCGAATTGCTGGATGGAAAACAGCGCGGCCAGGATGACCACCGAGGCCGGCACCGACCAATGGGCCAGCAGCGGCGCGCTGACCGACAAGCCCTCCACCGCACTGAGCACGGAGATGGCGGGAGTCAGCATGCCGTCGGCATAGATCAGGGCGGCGCCCGCCAGGCCTAACAACAACACGCGCCGCGGGTCGTGGCCGCCGAGACTGCGCAGCGCGCCGCGGATCAGGGTGGAGAGCGCGAGGATGCCGCCCTCGCCGCGGTTGTCCAATTTGAGGATGACGAACAGATACTTCACGGACACCACCAGCAGCAACGACCAGACAATGAGCGAGGCCGCGCCGGTGAGGTTGCGGGTGGCCATCAGCGCGCCGTGTTCGCCGGAAAAACACTCGCGGAACGCGTACAGCGGACTGGTTCCGAGGTCGCCATAGACCACGCCGAGGGCCGCGAGAGTGGTCACGAGCAACTGCGGTTGGGAGGCTCCGTGGCCAGGCTGGGGATCGTTCATCGTGGCGAAACGGGGCGCTCGCGCGCTCCTCAAAGCATTTCAGCCATCAGTTTGCCAGAAAATTTGCATTGCGGCCTGCAACATAATGCTCGCCTGCGATCACCGAATCATTCCGCAGGAACTTTTCCCATAGGGTTTTATGTTCGCTTTTTTCTAACTTATTTGCGCCTCGTGAAGCGGGCGAGTCTCGAGACTTGCGCTCAAAGCAGATGCGAGAACATGGCATCGCGCAGCTTGGGCTCGAACCAGGTGCTCTTGGGCGGCATGATGCCCCCGGCGTCGGCGATGGACATCAGGTCCTCGATGCCGGTGGGGAACATTGAAAACGCGCAGGCGAACTCGCCGGCATCCACCAGTTTTTCCAATTCGTCGGTGCCGCGGATGCCGCCGACAAACGCGACGCGCTCGCTGGTGCGGGGGTCGTCGATGCCAAACATGGGAGCGAGCACCAGCTGCTGGAGCAGCGAGACATCGAGCAAGTCGATGGCGGAGCCGGCGCGGGTGAATTCCGGGCGGAACCGCAAGCCGTGCCACTGGCCCGCCAGATAGAACCCCAGCTGGTGCTTGGCAGCCGGAGCGGGCAGGCCGTGGTCGGTGATTTCAAACACCCGCCCGAGCGCGGCGAGCAGTTGCGCGGGGGAACTGCCGTGCAGGTCCTTGAGCACCCGGTTGTAGGGCAGGATGCGCATTTGATTGTGGGGGAAAATCACCGACAGGAAGCCCGCGCTGCCGCCGGCGCCGTGGCGGCTCTGGTAGATCCGACCGGCCGCGGCGCTGCGGTGGTGACCGTCGGCGATGTAGAGCGCGGGCAGCTTGGCGAACTCGGCCTCCAGCAGGGCGATATCGGCGGCGGCGGCCACCGGCCACGAGCTGTGGCGCACCGCGTCGGGCGCGGTGAAATCCACTTCGGGGGCGGCCGCGGTGACCCGCGCGACGAGCGCGTCGATGGCGGGCACTGCCTGATAGGTCAGGAACACCGGGCCGGTCTGCGCGTCGAGCGCCTCGATGTGGCGCACGCGGTCGTCCTCCTTGTCGGGCCGCGTCAGCTCGTGCTTTTTGACGATGTTGGCGAGATACTCCCGGCAACTGGCCAGGCCGACCAGCCCGATCTGGCTGTGGCTGCCCATGACTTGCCGATACAGATGAAACATCGGCGTGGGATCGCGCCGCAGCACGCCCTCGGCGATCAAGTGCTGGAAATTCTCGCGGCCCTTGGCATAGACCGCATCGGAATGCACATCGGCACCCTCGGGCAGATCGATTTCCGGCTTGCTGACGCGTAAAAAGCTCAGCGGATTGCCAGCGGCCATGAGCCGGGCTTCGGCGGAGGACATCACATCATAGGGCAATTCACAAACCCGGGCGGCGAGCGAGGGGTCGGGACGGAGGGCGGCGAAGGGAGTAACGGTGGCCATGGGAAAGGTCGGCAGACTAGGCGGATGCGGCGGTCGTGCAAGGCAAAGTGCGCGGGAAAAGCCAGTGAAAGCCGTAGCCGTGTTGGTTACAGCACGCTGGGCGGCCGGGCCACGCGTTCTGACGAACGCGCCTACTGACTTTTCCGTTTCACGAGATAATGCCGGCTGGCTTCCTTGACGTGGAAACCCATTTCCCGAGGCGGTTGGGCGAGTGGCGTGGTGAGCTGATGTATGGCATCGAACAGGGCATCGATGCTGACGTCGTGGCCCACAAGCTTGCGCTCCAGCTCTGCCAGTTTCTGCGCCAGCTCCGTGTGCAGGGCGAGTGTCTCGCGCAGCCGCACGAACACCCGCATGATGGTCATATTGACCTGCACGGCGCGTGGACTGCGCAGCACACTCGAAAGCATCGCAACGCCTTCCTGCGTGAAGGCATATGGTAAATACTTGATATTCTGGCCACGCTTCAAGGTTCCAAATTGGAACCTTGAACATTCCGCCTCATCGGTCGTAAGCTGAAACATAAAATCGGCCGGAAAACGGTCGATGTTACGCTGGACAGCCTTATTGAGATTCTTGGTTTCGACGCCATAGAGCGCAGCCAGATCGCGATCCAGCATCACCCGCTGGCCGCGAAAGAGCAGGATGACCTGTTCAATTGGTTGCGGCTGAATCAGCGATTGCTCGGCGTTCATGGGGGCTAAAGCCTATCGCTTGGATCCATTCAATCCAAGACAATTGCATGCCACGGCGCGGGGTTCCCCGCTCTGAACCAAGGTCTCGCTGAGAGCCCAGCCGCCTTGGTGCCAAAACCTTGGGCTTGCGCGGCGCGGCGTCAGCGGGCATGTAAGGACTCCACCGCGCACCACACCAGCGTCCCCATCCATTTTCCGCAACCCCACATGACCGACCCATCCCCCGCCCTCTTCACGGTTGGCACGCGCGGCAGCGAATTGGCGCTGGTGCAAGCCACCGCCACCGAAGCCATCCTCCGCGCCGCCTTTCCCCACCTGCAGATCGCCCGCAAGGTCATCAAGACCACCGGCGACCGCCGCACCGACGTCGCGCTGGCCGAGGTGGCCAAGGCCGAGGGCATCTTCGACAAGGGCGTCTTCATCAAGGAACTCGAACAAGCGCTCGACGACGGCTCCATCGACCTCGCCGTCCACAGCCTCAAAGACCTGCCCACCGTGCTCGACCCCCGCTTCACGCTGGCCTCAGTGTTGGAACGCGCGCCGATCCGCGATGCGCTCGTCACCCGCAGCGGCGGCGGCTTCGAGTCGCTGGCCAGCGGTGCCCGGGTCGGCACCAGCAGCGTGCGGCGGGCCAAACAGGTCATCTTCCTGCGCCCCGACCTGCAAGTCGTCGACCTCCGCGGCAACGTCCCGACGCGCCTGGAAAAGATGTTAGACGGCGGGCACTACGACGCCATTCTGCTGGCGGAAGCCGGGTTGGTGCGCCTCGGATACCTGCCGGATGCCGCCGCCGCGAGCGGCCCGGAGCCCGTGCTCGACATGCCCGGCCTGTTCGCGCTGCGGCTCGATGAAAGCGTGTTTTATCCGGCCGCCGGCCAGGGTGCCATCGGCTTGGAAATCCGCGCCAACGACTCGCGCGCGCTGGTGCTCGCGGAAGCGATCGGCCACCCGGCGACCTGGCTGCGGGTCACCGCCGAGCGCGAGTTCCTGCGGTTGTTAGACGCCGGCTGCCACACCCCCGTCGGGGTGTATTCCACTCTCACCGGTGGAGTTCTCCAGCTCAAGGCGCGGGTTTTTCCCGAGGCCGGCGGCGCGCCGCAAACCAGCCAGGCCGAGGGCACTGATCCGCTCGCCGTGGCCAAATCCCTCTTCGACTCACTCCAATGAAATCTTCTGGAATCTGTTATCTTGTCGGCGCCGGCCCGGGCGACCTCGGGCTGGTCACGCTGCGCGCCAAGGAATGCATCGAGCTCGCCGACGTGCTGGTGTATGACGCGCTGAGCAGCCAGGAACTCCTGCAATGGACCAAGCCCGGCTGCGAGAAAATCGCGGTCGGCAAACGCGCCAAGGACCACACCCTGCCGCAGGACCAGATCAACGCGCTCATCGTCGAGAAAACCAAGGCCGGCAAATCGGTGGTGCGGCTCAAAGGTGGCGACCCGATGATTTTCGGGCGCGGCGGTGAGGAAGCCGCCGAGTTGGCCGCGGCGGGTGTGCGCTTCGAGATCGTGCCGGGCATCAGTTCGTCCATCGCCGGCCCGTGCTACGCGGGCATTCCGGTGACCCACCGCGACCACTGCACCCAGCTGACGATTTTCACCGGCCACGAGGACCCGACCAAGGGCTACAGCTCGATTGATTACGCCCAACTGGCCAAGGCGCCGGGCACCAAGGTATTTCTGATGGGAGTCTCGCGCCTGCGCGAGATCACCAGTGCCCTCATCGAAAATGCCGCCGACCCGGCCACCCCGATCGCCCTCACCCGCTGGGCCACCACCGGCTCCCAGAAAACCATCGTCGGCACGCTCGCCACCATCGCCGACATCGCCGAGCGCGAAAACTTCGGCTCCCCCGCCGTGGCCGTCATCGGCACCGTGGTCAACGAGCGCGAAAAAATCAGCTGGTTCGAAAAACGCCCGCTGTTTGGCAAACGCATCGTGGTCACCCGCACCCGCGCGCAGGCCGGCGAACTCAGCAAGGCGCTGCGCGACCTCGGTGCCGACGTCGTCGAGTTGCCCACCATCCGCATCGAGCACCCGGAAGATAAAATCGGTTTTGCCGAGTTGGTGACCCACGCCCACGAATACGACTGGCTGGTCTTCACCAGCCCTAACGGCGTAGAACGGTTCTTCGACGCGTTTTACGCCAGCTACGACGACGCCCGCAGCCTCGGCCAACCGCGCATCGCCGCCATCGGCACCGGCACCGCCAAGAAAATCCGCGAATACCGCTTCGCCGTCGACCTCCTGCCCACGCGCTTCGTCGCCGAAGGGCTCATCGACGCCTTTAAAAAAGACTCGATCGAAAACCAAACGATCCTGTGGGTCCGGGCTGCCGAATCCCGCGACGTCATCTACGACGGCCTCACCGCCCTCGGCGCCATCGTCGATGAATGCATCGCCTACCAGACCGTGCCCGAAACGACCGACCCGACCGGAGCGATCGCCCGCCTCGCCGAACAGGGCGCGGATTTGATCACCTTCACGTCCGGATCCACCGTCGACCACTTCTTTGAATTGGGACTCCCCTGGCCCGACGGCTGCGTCGCGGGCAGCATCGGCCCGGTCACCAGTGAAGCGCTCGGGAAACACGGCCACGCGCCCGCCTTCGAGGCCAAGCCGCACGATATCCCCGGCCTCACCGCCGCCATCGTGAAATATTTCCGCAAGAAATAAGGCCCGCAGGCCGCTGCTCAGACCATCCCGAGGATCATCTTACCCTCTTCGGAGATCATTTCCTGATTCCACGCCGGATCCCAGACCAACTCGACGCGGGCGTCATCGATGCCTGCCAGACTCATGATTTTCGCCTGGGCGTCGGCCGCGATCACCGGCCCCATGCCGCACCCCGGGGCGGTCAGCGTCATTTTCACCGAGACCACGGTTTGGCCGTCGATCTCTTCAATGGCACAATCGTAAACGAGCCCGAGATTGACGATATCCACCGGAATTTCAGGATCATAGACCGCCTTGAGCTGGGTCCACACCTGCTCGGCGAGCGGCGCGTCCTTGAGCAACTCCGCTGCCACCTGCTTCTTTTCCTCCTCCACGGGATTCACCCCCAAGGCATCCGCATCGGTCGCGGAGATCCGCGCCAACCCTTGGGAAGTCGCCACCGTGTAGGTGCCGCCTAAGCGTTGCGTGATGTAAACCGCGGTCCCCACCGGCAGCACTTGCGTGTCGCCACTCGGGATCTGAATCGCGGTGACTTCCCGCGTGAGCTTGATTTCTTGGTGCACGCCGGGAGTTAAAACCAGCTCCCCCCGCCCGGCAAGGGGTGAAATGCCCGAAATGCTCCGCCCTCCACCGAAAAATATCCGCGCTGCCCCGCATAAGGATTGCAGACTCAGGGCAATTTCGGCTCAACTCCATCATTCCATGATCGAAACCGAACTCAGCCCGATCCACGCCTTGCCCTCCGGACTCTGCGAGGACTCCAGCGGTGAGGCGGCGGCACTGATCGCGCGCATGGCCAAAGCCGACCCCAACGCCTTGGCCGAATTGCACGGCCTGTGGAACCCGGTTTTGCTGGGCATCGCCTATCAGATGCTCGGCGACCGGCGGCAAGCCGGCAAAGCGGTGCAGGACACGTTTGTCCACCTCTGGCAGCGTGCCGCGGGGTACGATTCCCGTCAAACGACCCCGTTCGTGTGGGCCTTCACCGTGCTGCGCGGTTGCTGCATGAACCGGCTGCGCCGCCAGGTGCCCCGCGCCGTGCCACACCCGCCCACCCCGCTGGATAAGCACGACAACCCGCGGGTGATGTCGGCCGATGACTACCGCCGCGTGCGCGCCGCCTTGGATCACCTCACCCCGGAGGAACGCAGCTCGCTGCTAGCCGCCGTGTTCCTGCACTACGCCCAGCCGCACCCCCATGACCCACCCCTCGGCATGGTGAAAAACCACTTGCGGCAGGCCCTGACTAAAATCCGCAACCCCCTGTCACGCTATGAACTCTGATCTCTACGACAGCGCCGCATGGCGGACGTTTCAGCTGCTGGATGCGGAGGAAGCCTCCATCTTCGACGAGGCGATGCGCCACGATCCCGACCTGCGCAGCGCCTATCTCGAAATGGATCGCCTGTCCGCCGCCATCGCCGCCACCACCGCCGGACCACTGGAACCGACCGCCGACCAACTCGACCAACTGCAATCCCGCCTGGGTCTCAAAACGGCGCATCACTCGCACTTCTGGCTGGCGACCTCCGGTTGGTCCACTGCAGCCGTGCTGGCGATCCTGCTGACTCTCCACCTCGCCGGCATCATCGATCGGATGGACACCGCTGCCGTGGTGACACCCGGCAACTCCCACGCTCGCCCTCAACCTGCCACTCCACCCGCTGATCCAACCCGCACCACTGCGCTCCCAAGCACCAAGGACGCGGACACCAAAACCCCCGCCAAAGTCGAAACCAAACGCCTCAACCAGGAAATTGAGGTGCTCCGCGACAATCTGGAAAAATTTCAACATCGCGACCGGGTGCTCTTTGAAGTGGTGCCGGGCATGGCGTTGCCCATCGTGATGGCCATGAATCCCCCCGAGATCGCTCTCGAAGACTCGACCCTCGCCAAAAATGACGAGCACTCGCCACTCACCGCCTTGCTCGGTGACGCCCTGCGCGCGCTCACCGCGGCCCCGCCCGAGACCGACTCAAGCGCGCCAGCGGCGGACGCACCCTGGCTGCCCAAACACCCGACCGCCATCCCGATCTACGACGCCGCCCGCGATGCGGGCACACTGGTGGTCAGCAACCTGCCACCCACCGACGCCGGCGAGGTTTACAACCTGTGGGTCACGACCGCCGCCAACGAGCGCCCGATCTACGTCGGAACCCTCCCCGACGACAGCGCCTCGGGTGCCGATTCGTTCGATTTCAGCCTCGGCTCAACCATGGTGCTGCCGTCGGGTTTCGTGCTCACCAAGGACCCGCAGAATGCTCCCGCCAACCCCACCGCCGCCAACACCATCCTGCAAGGCCCGCCCGTCCCGGCCCGCTGAACCCCGCGACTGTTAGCAGGCGGACCCGCCGCCGCCCATTTCTGGCATTGTCACAACCCGCTCCCGCCCCCTATTGTCGCGGCCACACCAATCCCATGTGGACCTTTTGCAAAGACCATTGGCGCGACGGCATTGAGATCCTGTTTCTCGCGACCTGCATCTATCAGATATACCGCGCCTTCCGGGCCACCCGGGGCGCGCAGATCCTCGTCGGCCTCGGCACCATCCTGGTCGTCCTCACCCTGGTCTCCCAGCTGTTCCAGTTCGAGGTCATCCAATGGATCATCACCCGCGCCGCCGCGGTCCTGGCCTTCGCCCTGATCGTCATCTTCCAGCCGGAATTGCGCACCGGCCTGGCCCGCCTCGGCAGCAACCGCCTGTTCTCATTCTACAGCAGCCGCCGCCTCGACTTCCTCGAACGCTTCGCCGACGCCGTCATCCACCTCTCAAAAAAGCGCATCGGCGCGCTCTTCGCCATCCAACGCGACGTCAGCCTCAAGGAGCAGCTCGACACCGGCGTGCAACTCGACGCGCGCTTCTCCCCGGAGCTCGCGCTGGCCGTTTTCTATCCGAAAGCCCCGCTCCATGACGGCGGCATGATCATCGCCGATGACCGGGTGGCCGGTGCCGCCTGCGTCTTCCCGGTGACCGAACGCGAAATGCAGGACCGCTCCACCGGCCTGCGCCACCGCGCCGCCATCGGCCTGACCGAACGCACCGACGCCATCGCGGTGGTCGTCAGCGAGGAAACCGGCGGGATCTCGATCTGCGAGAACGGCACCCTCCAGCGCAATCTCACCGAAAAGCAATTCCGCGCCAAAATCGCCGAGATCTTCTTCTCCGGCAAACCGTCCCATGAAATTCAACCTAACGAGCCACCGGATCGCCAAGATTCTCTCACTCCTGCTGGCGATCGCGATCTGGTTTCTCATTAAGCACACGCTGGCCCAAAACGGCGGCTTCATGGAGAAGCCGCCGCGCGCCGTGCCGGTGTTACCCAGGTAACCCGTGGGTGTAACAGCGCACCACCCGCGGGGTGATGCCGGTGAAAATCTCCCAGATGATGGTGCCGGCCTTGGCGGCGATCTCCGCCACCGGGATCTGCGCCCCGAACATCTCCACGGCGTCGCCTTCGTTGACCTCACCCGCCGCGGTCACATCGACCATCAGCTGGTCCATGGTGACGCGCCCGAGGATCGGACACCGGCGGCCGTTCACTGCCACCTCCGCGCCTTGGCCGGAGACCGAGCGCGGATAGCCGTCACCGTAACCGATGCCAATGGTGGCCACCCGGGTCGTGCGGGTGGTGACAAACTGGCGCCCGTAGGACACGCCGTGACCGGCAGGCAAGGTGCGCACCAGCGTGACCCGCGCCTTGAGCGTCATGACGGTGGCCAGTTGTTGCTGGAAGCCGGGCAGCGGCGACACCCCGTAGAGCATCAGCCCGGGCCGCGCCAGATTGCACCCGTCGCGCTCGTAGGCTAGCAGGCCCGCGCTGTTGAGCAGATGCCGCCACTTGAACCGGGCCGCCCCGCCGAGTCGCTCGACGATTTGCCGATAACATTCAATCTGGCCGCGGGTGAACTCCTCGTCCTCGTCGGCCGACGGCAAATGCGAGCCGATGCCCTCGATCTCCAAATGCGCCAGGCGCTCGAGCTCGGGCATCGATTCCAGCAGATAGTCGGGCAGAAACCCGCCCCGGCCCATGCCGGTGTCCACCGCCAGATGGACTTTGAGCCGCTTGCCCGCCGCTTGCGCCAGGCGGTTGAAATGTTCCGCCTCCGCGAGCGTGGACAGGCAGGGCGTCCACTCGCGCGCCACGATTTCCTCGCGCTCGCCCGCCCAGGTCGCACCTAGCAAATACAAGCGGGTGGTCACCCCGGCCTGCTGGATCCGGCGGGCTTCGCCGGCGTTGGCGACCCCGAAAAACGCGACCTCGGATGCTGCCAGCACCTGGGTCACCTCCTCCAACCCGTGGCCGTAAGCCCCGGCCTTGACCACCGCCATCAGCGCCCCGCCAGATGCGGCGCGGGCGACCTCGAGGTTGTGTTTCAAAGCCGCCAGGTTGATCTCCGCCCACGCCCGCGGCGGCGAAATAGGAAACGCATCGTTCACAGCGGCCAAAATAGCCACCCTGAGGCAACTGGCAAGCGCCGCGACGAGAGATCCGCCCGTGGCCCTCTTAGCCAGGTGGTGCGGCCTCGATGAGGCCGCATGCCGCAGAAATGATCCATGCCGCCCTAGTCCGGCCCACAGCCCAACCCATCCGTCACCCTCGGGTCCACCCATGGGCTGCGGTCTCATCGAGGCCGCTCCACCCAGCGGGTGGCATCGCCCCCATCCACAAAAAAAACCGGGAACCCTCGCGGGTCCCCGGTCAAAGAATCAGACCGCAAATTAGCAGCTGAACCGAAGCTTATCTCGAGGTGGGAACCATGTGCGTGAGGGTTGTAGTTCCCCAAACCGTATTCGTGCCGGTAGCAAAGACCACTATCGGGGTGCTGGTGCCGGAAATCACGGTCTGGTCACTTGGCTTGATCGTTTCCGCCGTGGCACTGTTGTCGAGGCGCAGCATCACCGCTTTTTTGTCATACACATCGGGATCACATTTTCCCTGGGTATCAATCGTGCCGCCGCTCGGCTTCTTGTATGAGGAGGCATACAGCAAAACCTGACCGGAATTGCCCGAGCTCACCAACGGCGTGCTCTTGTCCGCTCCCATCACATAGGAAAAGCCACATTCACCCGCCGCCAGAGCATTAGTGCCGGTCATCACGTTGTCCGGCTTCTTGGTGTAGCTCGCCTTGGCGTAGAACGACTTTTCGGTGTCGATGAAGCCCGCCTTGATCAACTGCAGGAAAAATCCGTTGGAGTTAGCATAGCTTAACTGGATCTGCGAGGCGGTATCGGTGCCACCGGAGCTGGCAGTATCAATCGTCGTGCCGGTGCTGTCGCATGGATAGCTGGTATAGTCCGTCTCGAAGCTGAACATGGCCAGGCCGACCTGCTTGATATTGGAGATGGCTTCCGAGCGATCCCCCTTCTTTTTCTGGGCGATGATGACCGGCACGCCGACTCCCGCCAGCGTGGCGATGATGGAGATAACCACGAGCAGTTCCACCAAGGTGAAACCACTGCGCATTCTGGGATTTGCTTTCATGTATTTGCTGCTTTGTGTTGGTTTATTGGGATGGGACGAACGTCCCGGGTTATAATGTGAAGCACTCCGGAAAACCCGTTGTGATCCGCGTCAAGCTAGCCGCTGCGCCCACCCGCGCAAGAAGGAAAATGCCGGGTCCAAAAAATTCGATGGCGTGGTGATGGATGCCGTTCCGTACAAGGAAGGGCGATATCTGATCGCCCATGCCCATGTGAGGGGCAATGTTCAGCGATCCTCTCGCTTCATTGACTTGCCAAGGACATCGGCGGACGGATTCCGCCGCTCCTTGAATGCATGAATGAATCACGAGTGCCTCGGGAGGCTAGCGGCACAGCCCGCGCCGAAACGCATCCAGCAACCGATACTCCCCGGGAGTGACCGGGTAGGGACCGGCGAACTCCAGCGCCCCCGAGCGCCCCGGTCGGGTGCGGCAGGCATAGGCCTGGCGCGCCTTGAGGTAGTAGAAAATCAGGTAATGCTGGTCGTGATCACCGGTTTCCGCCAGGAAATCAGGGAGCCCCCGCGTCTGAACGAACACCGCCAGGTCCGGGTAAATTGGCAACTGCGACTCCAAGCGCATGAACCCGAACGAGGGCGGGGCCTTCCTGACCAGCATGATTTGATCCTGCGCCTGCGCCGCCGCGCTGAACGGAACCCACGAGGGTTCGATATGCGCACATGCGCCCAGCAGCAAGCAGGCACTTGCCGCGGCCAGACGCGTCCGGTGTGAAAATCGCTGCATGATGTCACTCCACCGACCGAAGGGTTGGACTGTTGCGGGCGCGATCCGTGCGCAGCCGGGACTCGAGCCGACGGAGGTTCGGGCGACTGGCTTCTGAATCGACGAAAAATGCGGTTTCCATCGGCACCAGATACTCGACCGCAGAGTTGATGCCAACCAGCGCACCATGGGCATCCACCACCGGGCCACCGCTGTCACCGGGCTGCAACGGAATGTCGATCTTGAATTTGCGGTCGCCGGTGAAGGCCCCCTCCGGCGCCAGCGAGGTGGCCAGCTTGCCCGACGCGGACGCGGAACCGGTGGCAATGCCGCCATGGATCACCCGACTACCCTCCGGCAGCCAACTCCCGGCAGGCGTCCAGTGGTAATAGGCGGCGGTGCTCACTGGAATGTGCAACAGGGCCAGATCCGCTCCGCCCGAACGCCAAACCACGCGCGCCTTGACCGGCGTCAGGCGCGCACCGCTGCCATACAGGACAAACACATTGCGCCCGGCAATCCGCTCCAAAACGTGGTCAGCGGTCAGAAAATACCCGTCCGGGGAAATCGGCGTGGCCGACCCGCCGTCCGCATCACAGGTGGCCCGCGACGGCGAAAACTTGCGGTTCAGCCAGTGAGTCAAGTCAGCGCGAGAGGTCACCACCACCACGCTCGCCCGCTGCCGGACCAGGGTGCGGGCCTGCGGACCCGGAATCGCCGGGTCCGGCGGCGGCACGACCGAACACGCCTGGACCAAGCACCCTGCTAACAAAGCTCCCAACATCCGCGTGATCCTGTCCATCGGACACGAACAAAGCATAAACGGGACGATTCGTCACCTGATTTCAAAAATCCGCCAACAATCGCTCGACCACCCGCCGAAACGGCGCGGCCATGGCTAACGAAGGCACCTCCGCGGGATCCCGCCAGGCGTCGCCGACACCGGGGTGCGCCGCCGCGCCGGGCGCATGGCCGTCATGCACCATCAAGCGCACCCGGTAGCGGGTGATCGAGTAGCACTGTTCTATCAGGACCGGCAGGTGCGAAACCGCCGCGGCGTCGCGCGTCGGCAGCTTCCACAAGCCGGTGCGGCGCGGCCCCCCCTCGTGGTGGAGCAACAAGCGGCCCGCGCCATCGCGCAGCCACAGCGCGTGCTCGTCCACCGCGGTGATCGTGGTTTTGCGGGCCTTCACCGGCAAATCCTGTGGGGCGCGGGTCAGGCAATACCGCGCCACCGGGCACAGCTCGCAGGCCGGCACCCCGGGCCGACAGACGACCTGCCCCAGTTCCATCAGCGCCGCATGATAGGTTCGCGGCCGCTTGCCATCCGCCAACTCAGCGGCCCAGCTCCAGATTTGTTTGAGCCCGGCGGACTCATCGACCGGTCCGGTAAAATCCATCAGCCGAGCCAGCACCCGCGCCACGTTGCCGTCCACCAGCACCGCCGGAGCCCCGAAAGCAAACGCCCGCAATGCCCCCGCCGTGTAGCGTCCGACCCCGGGCAGTTGCATCAACTCCGGCAACTCGCGCGGAAACTCGCCGCCGAAATCCGCCAGCACCGCCCGCGCCGTGGCACGCAGCTGGCGCGCCCGCCGGTAATAGCCGAGGCCTTCCCAAGCTTTAAGCAAGGCCGCGTCATCCGCCGCTGCCAGCGCCTGCAAGTCGGGGAAGGCCGCCAGAAACCGGCTGTAATACCCTTTCCCGAGCACCGTCGCGATCTGCGTCTGATGCAGCATCACCTCGGACACCAGGATCGCATGCGCGTCCTGCGTCCGCCGCCACGGGTAATCCCTGCCGTGGCGCGCAAACCACCGCGCCAGCGCGGTGCGGAACCCCGCCCGGCCATCCAACACACTTCGCTCGCAGCGGGGTTTCAGCACGCCCCACCCTCCACCATCTTGCCCCGGCCCGCCATGCCAATCGCTCATCGTCAATCGGTCAATCGGTCAATCGGTCAATCGGTCAATCGGTCAATCGGTCAATCGGTCAATC
>JBAXBG010000066.1:0-16936 GCA_037142115.1 Verrucomicrobiota bacterium
GATATCGCCCCTCCTTGAGCCCGCAACACACAAAGGGTCTGTCCCTTCTTGCACGTGTTCTCTTTCCCCTCCGTTTTGCCCCCGGTGGAGCCCCCCCATCTGCCGGTTTTTCCAAAAACTTTCCCGGCTGACAAAAAAAACTTGCGTGGTGGGGTGGGTCGTGGTGTTCTCCCCGCCCGCCCAACGGGGGTGGAACAACCAATTTCTCAATACGGCCATGGCCTACGCAGTGATCAAAACCGGCGGTAAGCAATATCGCGTCCAACAAGGCACCAGATTCGACGTCGAAAAACTCGACGTGGCAGTGGATTCTGAAATCAAATTTGACGTTTTGCTCGTCGGAGAAGGTGAGAGCGTGAAAATCGGTGCGCCGCTGGTGGAAGGGGCCTCGGTGACCGTGAAGGTCCTCAACCAATATCGCGGCCCCAAGGGAGTCGCCTTTAAATTCAAGCGCCGCAAGGGCTTCCACAAAACCAAGGGTTTCCGCCGCAGCCTGACCACGCTTGAGGTCACGGCCATCGCCGGCTGATCATTCACCACTCACCCACCTACTTCCATGGCCCATAAAAAAGGACAAGGCTCCGTCAAGAACGGACGCGATTCACGCAGCAAACGCCTCGGCCTGAAAAAATCAGGCGGCCAGGCCGTCATCGCCGGCAATATTCTCATCCGCCAGCGCGGCACCAAGGTCCATCCGGGTCTTGGAGTCGGCATGGGTCGCGACCACACGCTCTTCGCCCTCATCGATGGCAACGTGAAATTCGACCAGGACGCCCGCCGCGTCAATGTGGTGGCTGCCGCCGCCAACTGACCGCAGCCGTTTTTCCAATCCGCCGCTTCCCTCACCGGACGCGGCGTTTTTTGTGCCGCCGCTGCCGCCAATTGGCAGGAGGCCGCCTGAAGAGGCGCGACGATCCACGTTGGAAGTGACGTTGCTTGGGGGAGTCGCGCCTCAGCTGTCGCGCCGCGACCGGGGATGGCTAACACCACAAAGTGAAATTGGAACCACTGATTAAACTGATTTAGAATGAGTAACAACCTAGCACCTGCTCGCTCAAAAGGTGAGCCGACTATCTGTTGTGAAGGTCCACCCTTCTTTTCAGTGACATCAGTGGAAAATCAGTTCAATCAGCGGTTTGAAAAAGCTGGCCTGCCGTTTTCAATTTTCCCATTCAGGTAAATTGAAGTGGCGCGGGCGGAAATCCCGGCGTATCGATCCGGCCGACTTCAATAAAAATTATGGAAAGCATTCACGGACACGATGTCATGCACATGATCGCCGACTCAAAACTCGTTCTGCCCAAGGACGAGTGGGTGAACAAAATCGGCGAAAAATTTGGTGAGGCCGCGCGGTTTCACACTTGCTCGGCGCGCAACATGACCGCCTCCGAGCTGCTGGATTTCTTAGGCAAGCGCGGCAAGTTGACCGGCGACGCGGCGGGCGTGTCGCTGGAAACATCGGCGATCTGCAACCATTGATGGATCACTTGCCGGGCTGCTCCATCAGCGTGCGGAGTTCGGCAAGGTGGTTCTGATAGACCCCGCGCGGCGTGGTCTGGTGGCGGCAGGCAATGGCGGCGGCCTTGCCGACGATTTCGCCCATCATGCCGCAGGTTTTCATCACCCGCACCGGGCCGAGGCCCTCGCGGTTGACGCTGATGTCGCGGCCGGCCATGAACAGGTTGGCGAGGTTGCGGCTGTAGAGGGTGCGGTAGGGTGCCCAGTAGGGCCCCTTGTAGGTGAACTCCTTGCCGTGGGTGAAGGTGGAGATGAACTCGTCGCCCTTGGGCTGGTTCTTGTCGAAGACGGGATCGGGCTTGTGCAGGTCGATGTGCCAGGAGCACGGAAAGCAGCCGTCGGGGAAGACGGTGCCCTCGCGGAAATCCGCGCCGGTGAGGATCACGTCGCCTAACAGCCTGCGCGACTCGCGCTTGCCGGCGATGTAGGCGGCCCACCCGAGTCGATGGTTCGGATAGAGCTTGTCGACGTTCTTCAACGTGTCCCAGGCACCGTACATGGCGCGCAGGTTGAGGTCGCGGATGTATTCGATCTCGGTGACCTGATCGCGGTCAAAGCCGCTTTCCCAGAACCAGGTGCCAAGATCCTGCAGCGGATTCTTGGCCGGTTGGCGGCTCGACGACCAGTTTTGGGGCTGTGGCGGCGGGCTGGTGGCGGGTGGCTCATGGCCCGGTTTGCGCCCGGGAAACGGCTTGTCGCTCAGGTCGATGGCCCACGGGCAACGGGGAAATGGCGCGGCCAAGGTGCCTTCCTTGACTGCCAGCGAGAGCGCATCCTTGTCCTTGCACTCGCACTTGAGCACTTGTGCGGGGTCCTTCGTGTCCACCACGTTCCAGAGGTTGCTGGAGCCCATTTTCCCGTCGGCGGCCACTTCGTGATCGGCCCCGGCGAGGATGCCCACGGTGGCGTCACCGGTGCAGTCGGCGAACAACTTGCCGGTGAAGCGCAGTCGCTGCGAGCTGCGGATGTGTTGGGCGATGACCGCGCGGATCGTGCCCTTGTCGGCCTCCACACCGATGACCCGCTGCTCGGTGAACAGGGTGATGCGCTTTTCGGCGCGGACCACGGCGAGCTTGCGGTCGTCGGCATAGACTGCGGCGCCTTTGGCGTTGCCGTCGCCAGGGCCTTTCGCGGGAACCAGTTCATCGACAATTTCGCCGATGTGCGGGAACGGTGGTTGGCGGGTTTTGCCCTCGGGCCAGACCCGCACTTCCGACGAGCCATTGCCTCCAAGCACCGGACGGTCCTGGATCAAGGCGACGCTGAGTCCATTGCGCGCGGCGGAAACCGCCGCCGCCGTGCCAGCAATGCCTCCGCCGACAATCACCAAATCGAATGAGCCGCCGGCTTCGGCGGCGGGCAGGCCGAGCGCGGTGCGGCGGAATGGCGCAAGCGCGGCCATCTCATGGGGCGGGGTGAACGCCAGGTCCGGAGAGAATAAAAGCGCGTCACAGCGGCCTTCGAAACCGGTAAGATCGTGCAGCGCGACCTGGGCCTGGGCACCGACGCTGATCACGCCGCCATCCTGCCAATGCCAATCGGCACCTTCGGTGCCAAAGGTCGTGGCCAGTGCTTTGCCGTCCACGAGCACCTGGAATTTTCCCGGCGCGCCGGGCACCTTCCACGGGGCCACCCAGTCGCGGGTGCGGACCCAGACGCGGACACTTCCCGGAGTGGCAAAGCGGGCTGTGGTCACCGCGTCGCGCACCGGCACACCCAGCCCGTGGGCCAGCAAATACGGCGAACCCATTTGCTCCATCGCTTGCGGGTCGATATCCCAGCCGCCAAGGTCGGCGAACTGCTCGGCTTCAAGCAGGACTGGACCCGCCAGCGCGGTGAGGGCGGGCGAAATCATCCCGAGGAGAGTGAATAGCAATTTTTTCATGGAAAATCAGGTGATGGGCGCAGGAAGCTACGCGTGCTGCAGTTTTACGTCCAGTGATTCGACATCCTGTCGATCGTCCCACAATGTGGTGCCAAAGCCAGGTCGCGGGCCACCGAAATGCGCCAGCATTGGACAGCGGCGCGATTGCGGCTTAGCATCCGCCCGCCCCATGTCCGATTGTTGTTCCACCCCACCGAATGGTGATGACCGCGAGCGCCGGGCGCTGCGACGCTCGCTGCTGAAACTGACGGCTCCGGCAGCGCCGCAACCCGCGCTGACCGCGCACGGCCTGCCGAAATTACCGGCAGCCAGCGGCGGATGTTGCGGCGGGGGCGCACGCCGCCGGCCGGATTTCCTGCTGTGGGGCTCATTGATTTTGTTTCTCGCCGGGGTGATTGTCCATTTCGCGGTTCCCGGCGCGCCGGCGTGGGTTCATGAATTCGGCCACACCTGTTATGAAATGCTGACCCGCGCGTGGTGGGGCGTGTTGTTCGGGATTGTCGCGGTGGCCGTGATCGGGCGCTTCCCGGCGGAATTGGTCGCCTCGCTGCTCGGTCGTGGCGGCAGCGTGTCCGGCTTGTGTCGGGCGGTGGGTGCCGGAGTCGTGCTGGACCTCTGCAACCACGGTATCCTGCTGGTCGGGATGCGCCTCTACCAGCGCGGCGCGTCGCTCGGCCAGACGATCGCGTTCCTCATTGCCAGTCCGTGGAACTCGCTGTCGCTGACCCTGATTCTAGCCGCCCTGATCGGCTGGGGGTGGATGTTGTTATTTATCGTCTTGTCGATGGTGGTGGCCCTCGTCACCGGCTGGTGTGCCGACCGCTTGGTGGCCGCAGGCAAAATCCCCGGCAACCCGAACACCCTGGATCTGCCGACCGGCTACCGCGTCGGCCCGGCACTGGCGGGCGTGGTCAAATCGCTGAAACCCGGAGTCTCCAATTATGCCAGGCTCGCCCGCGACGGGCTCTCCGGCTCGCGGATGGTCCTGCGCTGGATTTTGTTCGGGTTCGTGCTGACCGGCGCGATCCGCGCCTTCGTGCCGCAGCTGGCGTTCCAACAATACTTCGGGCCGACTACCACGGGCATGTTCCTCACCCTGTTGGCCACCACCCTGTTGGAAGTCTGCTCCTGCGGGTCCTCGCCAATCGCCGCGGATTTCATTACCCGCGCCCACGCGCCGGGCAACGCGTTCGTGTTCCTGATGTCCGGCGCCGCCACCGACTACACCGAAATCGTCAGCCTGCGGGCCACCACCCGCTCATGGAAGGCCACCCTCGCCCTGCCGCTCATCTCCACCCCGCAGGTGCTGCTCATCGGCTGGCTGATCAATCATTTCAGCAGGTGACCGGCTGATTTTCACCTCCGGAGTCCCTTGGGGCCGGGCTGACATGACAACTTAAGGTATGGGCAAATCCCGTTGCCACCGGCTCATCGCCGCAACCGCCGCAGGACGAGCTCCAGCGCGTCGCGGGCTTCGGCCACATGCAGCAGCCGGGCGCTTAGGAAATAGACGGCCGCCGCCACGCTGACGGTGGCCAGCAAGCCGCCGGCGCGCAGCCACAGCGCCAGGTGGCCGGGGTCCTTGAAGAAGAAATGGCTGGCCACCAGGCAGACCCCGGCCAGCGCCGCGCCCGCGACGGATAGTTTCGCCAGCAGCTCTAACAAGTCGCGGGTCCCGAGGTCGCCGACGAACCTGCGCATCGCGACGAACAGGATCAGAAAATTGACCGAGGCGGTGATGCTGGTGGTCATGGCCAGCGACGCGTGGCCCCAGTGCATGACAAAGACGAAGAACCAATTGAAGCCGAGGTTGAGGCCCAGCGCGAAGATGCTGACCATCATCGGCAGCCAGCGCTTGTCGATGGCGTAAAACGCCGGCTGCAACACTTTGAGCCAGGCATAACACAACAGGCCGTAGCCATAGGCGCGCAGTGCCACCGCGGTTTGCAGCCGGTCGTGCGCGCCGAAGTGGCCGCGTTCAAACAGCACGCTGATGATCGGCTCAGCTAACAGGATCAACCCGAGCATCGAGGGCAGCACCAGGAACGCCACCAGCCGCAGGCCCTTGGCCAGCGTCGGCTTGAACTCCGCGCCGATGCCGCCGGTCGCGGCGCGTGCCAGCGCCGGCAAGGTGACCGTGGCCACCGCCACGCCGAAGACGCCGATCGGGAGCTGCATCAGGCGGAAGGCGAAATTCAACCAACTCACCGCGCCCTCGCCCACGCCGTAGGCGAACATCGAGTTGACCACCACGTTGATTTGCACCACCGAGGCGGCGATCACGGCGGGTCCCATCAGTTTGAGAATCTGCCGGACCCCGGGGTCGCGCCAGCGGAAGTCCGCCGCAAACCGGTAACCGACCGCGCGCAGCGCCGGAAACTGGCAGACCAGCTGCGCCAGGCCGCCGATGACCACGCCGATGGAAAACCCGACCAAGCTCCGCGGTCCCCAGTGCGGGTCCATCCACCAGCCGAGCGCCGCGCCGCCGATCATCGAACCGAGGTTGAAAAAACACGACGCCAGCGCGGGCATGCCGAAGATGTTGCGGGCGTTGAGCATGCCCATCACCAGCGCCGCCAGCGAAACTAACAACATAAACGGCCACATCACCCGCACCATCGTGACGGTGAGGGTGAATTCCGCCGGGCTGTAGGTGCGCGGCACCCCGCCGCTCCGCGCGAAGGCCGTCAGCAGCTCCACCATCCACGGTGCGGTGAGAATTCCAAGCAGGGTGACCAGGCTCATGAACACCGCGGCCAGCGTCATCATCTTGTTGGCCAGCGCCCATGCCGAGCGCTCGCCCTCGGCCTTGAGTTGTTTCGAGAAGGTGGTGACAAACGCCTGCGAGAGCGCGCCCTCGGCAAACAAGTCGCGCAGCAGGTTGGGCACCCGGAATGCCAGATTGAAACAATCCATCCACCGGCTGCCGCCAAACAGCGCCGCGAACATCATGTCGCGCAACAGGCCCAGCACCCGGCTCGCCATCACGGCGGCACTGACTTTCCACGTGGCTTTGGCGGACATCAGAATTTCAGGGATTCCTCCAGTTCGGGGGTGCCCGCGCCGGCACGGCGGGCGAACCACCACCAGGCGGCGAGTTTCATCCAGTGCGGCGGGGCGGCGGGAGGCATGATTTCCTCGCAAACTAGCCAGCTTCCCAATTCGGGGCAATGCTTTATCCAGCGGCAAATCGCCGCGCGGATTCCCGTTCTCCCCGCCCTGTCCCCGCTTTGGGGACTATGCATTTCCTGCCGCCCGGGGTAGCTTCGCCCTTGATCCCAATGCCCGGCTTGCAGAACGTCATGTTTTCCCCCGCCCCCCTATGTTAGATCCCCGGACACGGCCACCCCGGTGCCGCAAGCGATGGAGTTGCCGGCTGGCGCTGGTTGCCGGGTGGTTCGGGGTGTCGTTGGCGACCGGGGCCGCGGTGGATCTCACGCCGCTTCCTGCCGTCGATGGCATGTTCCACACGGCGACGGTTGCCGGGCAGTCGGTCTGGCAAAACAGCGGGACTTCCAACTATCTCTATTTCCAGCGGCCCGCGTCCTTGGCCGTCACCCCGGGGCAAACGCTCTACGTCCGGGCGACCTATTACGACGAGGGCGGCGGCAGGGTCGGACTGCAATACGATGCCCAGGCGGGGGTGTTCACTCCGCCTGCGGTCCATACGCGAACGTCGCGCGTGGACACGGGGAAATTCGTCGATGGCTATTTCGAGTTGCCGGCGGTGAATTTCGCGCGGCGGCAAAACGACCGCGGCGACTTCCGGTTGCATTGCGGCCAGCCCGGCGGCATCCCGGTTTCGATTCGGAAAGTGACGCTGCAGGACACGCCGTTCGCCGACCCTGATTTTCAACTGGCGATTGCGCGCCCATGGCAGCAGCGCTACACCGGACCGGCCCGCAAGTACGTCGACACCACCTCGCTGAAAGACAAGGTGATGGTGGGCTACCAAGGATGGTTCCGGACGCCCAACGACCTCGACGACAATGGCTGGCGCCATTGGGCAAGCGGCGACACCATGGTCGCGGAAAATTTCAACACCGACATGTGGCCGGATCTCACCCAGTATGATCCGGCCTCGTTGTTCCGCGCCGGGGCCGTGCAAACCCGCAGCGGCCAGCCGGCGCACGTGTTTTCCTCAACCTCGCTGCCCGTAGTGCGCACCCATTTCCGCTGGATGCGCAAGCACAACATCGACGGGGCCTTCGTCCAGCGGTTCCACCCGCAGGCCGGCACCCAGCCGGAGTGGGTGCTCCGAAATATCTCCCAAGCGGCCGCGGAGGAGGGCATCACCTGGGCCATCGAATACGACGTGTCCGGCATGGTGGATGCCACCGTGGCCGCCAAACTGCAGGCGGACTGGGAATGGCTGACCACCCGATTCAGATTGCTGGATGCCCCGGGCTATTCGCATGAGGGCACCAAGCCGGTGGTCTTCATCTGGGGTCTCCCCTTCGCCGACCGCGGGTTCTCCCCCGCCGCTTCCAACGCGGTGGTGGACTATTTCCGCAGCCAGGGAGTTTACGTGATCGGCGGCATTCCCAACATCTGGACCACGCTCAACGCGGATTGGCAGGCTCACATCCGCAAATACGACGGGATCCTCATCTGGCAGAACCAGTCCACCGCAGACGGCGCGACCTTGCGCAAGCGCGGCCAGGATTTCTATCCGCACATCTGGCCGGGCTTTTCCTGGGCCAATCTAACCCGGGCCGCGGCCAATCCCCCCACCGCCTTCACCGACCGGGCCGCCGGCCAATACTACTGGACCCTCGGGCGCGACTGGATCCATGCCGGCGTCGCGGACCGGTTGTTCGTCGGCATGTTCGATGAATACGATGAAGGCACGGCGATCATGCCCATGAGCGATGACCCGCCGGCACCCTGCGCGCAATACGGCCGGTTCATCGACAACCAGGGCCATCCCTCCGACTGGTGGCTGATGCTCACCGACGAGCTCAAGCGGATGATGTTCCACCAGCGGCCCGACACCAACACCCTGCCCACCGTGGCCAGCCTCGCCAACCGCTCCAACATCGGCCGCGAGGGATCGCTCGACCTCGGCCCGACCGACCTCGCCAGCTCGCTCACCCGGGTGGATGGGAACGACGGCCACACGCGGGTGGAAACCATCGGCGGCAAGGACTGCCGCGCCAACGCGCAACCGGCCACCGACCGCTACATGTATTTCAGCGTGGACCACGCGCTCGCCTATCAGCTGAGCCGCGGCGACCTGACGGTGGAGGTCGAGTATTTCGACGCGCCGGCCAACACGGTGCTCGGGTTGCAATACGATGGCTCCCGCGCGACCTATCAGGAGCACCCGCAAACCCTCACCACCACCGGCAGCAACCGCTGGCGGCGGGTGCGCTTTGAAATCGCCGACGCCTATTTCGGCGGCCGCCAAAATGGCACTGCCGATTTCCGCCTGACCTTCGGCGGCAACCCACTCGCCGTGAACCGGGTGTGGGTGCGTCTGCCGGAGGACAATCCCATGATCGACGATGCAAAGCGGTTCCTCGACTTGCGTGCCAAGCGCAACTGATGCCACAGCTGGAGGCAACGGGTTTTGCGAGTCTGGCGACTCGCGGTCCAGGGAAGGCCATCCGCCGCCTCAGCGTGCGAGCGCGACCAGCACGGCCTTTTGGGCGTGGAGGCGGTTTTCGGCCTGCTGGAAGATCGTGTCGGCATGGAGCTCGAGGATTTCGGCACTGATTTCCTTGCCCCGGTAGGCTGGCAGGCAGTGCAGCACGATGTGTCCCGGCGCGGACTCGGCCAGCAGCTGGGCGTTAAGCTCGAAGCCGGCGAACTCCTGCTCCTTGTCCTTCTGGTCCTCCTGGCCCATCGACAGCCAGACGTCGGTGTTGATGACGTGGGCTCCCCGGGTGGCCACCGCGGGCTCGGTGGTAAGCGACACGTTGGGCGCGTCCAGGGCGGTTAGAAAGGCGGCGGGCGGCAGGCAGGCCGCGGGCGAGGCGATCGCCAACTCGAAGCCGAGGTGCTTGGCGGCCCACATCCACGAGCGGGTCATGTTGGAGAAGCCGTCGCCGATGAAGGCGACCTTGCGGCCGTCCCAGCCGCCGAGCTTCTCCTGGACGGTGAGCAGGTCGGCCAGGATCTGGCAGGGGTGTTCGTCGTCGGTGAGCGCGTTGATGGTCGGGATGCCGGAGTAGTGCGCGAACTCGACCACGTCCTGCTGGGCGAAGGTGCGGATGATCGCGCCGTGGACCATCCGGCCTAATACCCGGGCGGTGTCCTTGATGAGTTCGCCGCGGCCAAGCTGGATGTCGTTTTTGGACAAAAACATCGGGAAGCCGCCGAGCTCGCGGATTCCGACCTCGAACGACACCCGGGTGCGCGTCGAGGACTTGGTGAAAATAAGCGCCCAGGTCTGGCCGGCGAGCTGCTGGCCATCACGTCCGCGCTGGAGCTTCAAGTGCGCGGCGGATTCCAACAGCCGGGTGATTTCCCGGGCCGTGAGTTGTTCGATGGAGAGGAGGTGGTGCATGGGATGAAAAGATGAGGGAAAGTGGAACAGATCCGCCGGATCGGACCGATCCATCGGATCCCTAGTGTGTTAGGCAAACTGGCAGAGTACCCCGCGCAGGATCGCCAGCGCCTCGTCGACCTCGGCTTCGGTGACGTTGAGCGGGGGCAGCAGGCGGATCGTGTGAGGGCCGGCGGGGACCAGCAGCAGTCCGCGCGCCATAAGCTCGGTGACGACAACGAGTGCCGGAGTCTTGCCCTCCGGGGTGAGGATGCGGTCGGGATCGATGCGCACGCCCAGCAGCAGGCCGTGGCCGCGAACCTCGGTGATGACGGGCAGCTTCCACGCGCGGATCGTTTCGCGGATGCGCACTTCCATCAGAATCGCGTGGGTGGCGAGTTCCTGTTCGCGGATTTCGCGCAGCACGGCCAGCGAGGCGGCGCACACCAGCGGGTTGCCGCCATAGGTCGAGCCATGCGAACCGGGACCCATCAACGAGGACAACGGGGTGCCGGTCGCGTCGATGGCACGGTCGTTAAGCCAGAACGCGCCGATGGGCACGCCGCCGCCCATGCCCTTGGCCCATGAGATTCCGTCGGGGATGATTTCCGGGGCGATCATGCGCCAGGCCATGGCGTCGCCACAGCGGCCGAAGCCGGTCTGCACCTCGTCGAGCAGCAACAACAGGTCGTGCTTGTGACAGAGGCGGGCCACCGCCCGCAGAAACTCCGGGGTCGCGGCATTCACTCCACCCTCACCCTGGATCGGCTCCAGCAAAATCGCGGCGGTTTCCGGATGGATCCCCGCTTCCAGCGCGGCGATGTCGTTGTAGGGGAGGTAGCGGAAGCCTGGCAGCAGCGGGTCGAATCCCTCCTGGATCTTGGCCTGGCCGGTGGCGGAGAGTGAGCCGAGGGTGCGGCCGTGGAATGACTGGAGGAAGGTGATGACCTCGAAGCGCGGCGCGCCGTCGGGCTGCGGGCGCTGGTGGCCGAAGCGGCGGGCGGACTTGATCAAGCCGTCGTTGGCCTCGGCCCCGGAGTTGGAAAAGAACACCTTGCCCGCAAGGCGCACGTGATGGGTGTTGATTTCCTCAGCCAGTTCCGCCTGCTGCGGAATCTGATAGAGGTTGGACACGTGCAGCAGCTTGCCGGCCTGCTCGCGGATGGCGGCGACCACCCGCGGGTGGCAGTGGCCGAGCGCACAGACGGCGATGCCGGTGCAGAAATCCAGGTAGGATTTGCCGGTTTCATCCCATAGGCGGCAGCCCTCGCCACGCACCGGGACCAGCGGAAAACGCCCGTAAGTCGGCAGGACATGCTGTTGGAAAGTTTCGGTGGTGGTCATCGCAAGGGGCGGAGGCTAGCGCCGATCCCCCAAATGGCAAAGCGAGAATGCGCGGCAAATCGAGGGGCCGGAGGACAGAGGACCGGACCAAGGCGGACAGGGCGTCGCGCCCCTCAGCGTGGCTGGAGCACCAGCGGGGCGGCGCTGAGGAACCCCTCGATGCGCAGGTTGCCCGCCGCGTCGACGCGCACGGTCACGCCGCCCGTCTGGCCCTGATCGAGCACCTTGATGCCGCGCGATTGCCAGTAAGCCACCGTCGCGGGATCCAGTCGTTCGGCGACGGGGAAGCGCGCATTTGAGGCGATGATCACCCGTGGCTTGACGGCATCCAGAAACGCGTCGCCCAGAGCGGGGTAGCTGCGGTGGTGGCCGGCGATGATCACCTCGGCGGTGAGGTCGCGTCCAGAATCCAGCAGTTGCTGTTCGGTGGCCATGGCGGCGTCGCTGGTCAGGAGGATTTTCCAGCCGTGCCAATGGAGGCGGAACACCGCGACGCGATCATCCGCCAGCCCGCTGCGGGCGCTGGGCGCATGCAGGATCTCGAGCGAGGCCCCCGCGGGAAACGCCAACCAGCCGCCGGCAGCCGCCTGGCGGATCTGAATGCCCGCCTTGGGCCCGTCCACCAGCCAGTCGCGGAACGCGGGGCTGCGCGCGGCCGCAACCGGGATCAGCGCCTGATAGATCGGGAACGCCTCCCAGACCGCGGCACCACCGCCGAGGTGACCGCCATCCGGGTGGCTCAGCACCACCGAGTCCGGTTCGATCCCCAACTTGCGCAGCGACGGCATCACGCAGCGCTTGAAGCTTTGGGAGTCGCCGCAATCCAGCAGCACCGCGCCGGTGCCGCCTCCGGCAAAGCAGGCCGCGCCCGCGCCGTGGGGGAGGTCGTAAACCAGCAGCATCGGCCGGGATTCGCCGCCGAGATGGAAATGTCCGCCCGGGATGGCGGCAAAGGCCTTGGCCGAAGCCACGCTGGCATCAGCCACCCAGCCATTGACGCGGTTGACGGCGTGGGCCAGCGGCGGGATGGGCGATAGCGCGACGCCCGCCAGTCCCGCCACCAGCAGCACAAACACCAGCGGAACCAAGACCAGGTTGGCCAGCACCGAAACCGGCGTGACCAGCCCGAAATGAAAGGCGGTGAGCGGGGCCGAACCGACGCCGGCGACCACCGACACGCCCAGCGATTGCGCGAGGTGGTTCTTGAATTTCAGCCAGCCCGACTGCCAGCGGTTACGCAGTGGTGAGGGCAAATAGAGTTCCGGCACCGCCAGCCAGGCAAACAATCGCGAGGACCAAGCCGCGCCCACGGCGATGGCCGCCACCACCCCGTAGGAAAGTTGCACGCCTGCCTGAAACAACAATTGCCCGTCCCACAGCATCGCGGCCAACAACACGGCCCCCAGGGCGTTCAACAGGTCTGGTTTGCGGCGGAAAACGAACGCCCCCAGGAACACCGCCGCCATCCACGCCGAACGCACCGCCGGAGCGCTGTTGCCGGTGATCCACGAGTATCCGAACATCAAGGGCAACAAGGCCAGCACCGCCCACCGCCGCGGCACGCCGGCCACGCTCAACAACAGCCAGCCGATGCTGCCCACCATCGCCACATGCAGGCCGCTCACGGAAAACACGTGCAGGGTCCCGCTGTTGCGGAACGCCGAAATCAGGGCATCCGCGTCCGGCGGCACCTCTCCGATCACCACCGCCCGGATCACGTCCGCTTCCTGCGAATGCTCGCGCAGACCCGCCGTTACCCGGTCCCGGAACCCATGGCGAATTTTCGCCCCCCACGCCGCCCAGCGCCCGGTGGTCACCTTTTCCGCCCATCCGACCTGAAATGCCGCCGCCACTCCTTGTCTCCTCAGCCAAGTCGCCCGGTCAAACTCCCCCGGATTCCGCGGTCCCTCCAAGCGCCCGAAATTGCCCCGGCCCTCAACCACCGCGCCTGCCACCGGGGCTTCGCCTTGTCCATGCCAAACCACGCGCGCACCCATCGGACCGCCTGCAAGCAAGCAGGCAGGGGCCGACCAATGCCGCCCGTTCCCTTGCCCGTCCTGCTGCAAGCTCGCCCGCGCCCAGCCTCCGGCAGAACCCAGCAACTCGCGCTCCGCCGCTTGGCGCGCGCCATCACGCCACGCCATTCCGCCGGCCGCCAGCCAGCCGCACAGCGCCCACGCCAGGCCGCTGCGCCAGCCTGCGATGGCGGCACCCGCCGCGCCTAACACGCCAGCGGCCGCCAGTCCGGCCCAGAGCTGTTGGTCTGCGGCGGAGACGCAGGCGGCCGCCACCAGCGCCGCCGCAAACAAGGGATGGCGGCCGCAACATCCCCGCACCCATCCACTCATGCCGGATGCGATTTTCCGCATGTTGGGGGTCCTTCCTCCTCAACTGAGGGGTTCCGGCTCGGCCGGGGCCGCCGAGGCCGCCGCCGCCTCAAGCTCCCAATCGTAAAGCTTGTGGCTGGCATTCGCCGAATGCCGGGTGCCCGGGAACTGGTCGATCACTTGCTGCATGATCGCTATCGCCGACGCGCGGTCGCCCTCGACCTCGTCATACAGCTCCGCCAGGCGGAATAGGAAATACGCGGCGTCGTTGATCTCCCACTCCTGGCTTTCCAGCGCGTGACGGATCGTTTGCACCGCGGCTGCCGGATTGCCCAAATGATCCTTGTAGACTTTGACGATTTCCACCCACGGCAGGCGGTTCATGGGTTCGGCGGCGGCGGCGTGGCGGAACGCCTCGATCGCGCCCTCGTAGTCTCCTTGCGCCAACAGCGAACGCGCATCATGCATGACGTCGTTGTCCATCATTTCCGCGCTGTCATAGATCGCATGGGTGAAGCGGTGGGCCAGCGAGGGCAGGATTTGCAATACAAACACAATCCCCACCAAGCCCGCGCTCAAAAACGCCAGGATCACCCCGGTGAAGATCCGCTGGCCCTCGATCCCTTGGATATCGGTGGCCAACTTGGCCCCCTTGCCCTCGGGGTCGCCCATTTCCTGAAGCTGGCGGACCAGCTCGGTCTTGTCTTTGATTTCGTTGCCGGTGCGTGCATACAAAAACCAGCTGCCGCCGACCAAGGTCACCAACAGCGCATACATCAACCACTTTTTCATCGGCGGAGTCTGGGATAATCACGCCCCGACCGAAAGGAAAATATGCCGCGGCTTACAAGCGGCGCGCGTTGCGGCCCTCGTCGATGAGTTTCCAAAAGTGCTTGGATCCGGCCAGCGCCTCATCCTCGGCCAGCGGCATCTTCGAGCGGAACAGAAAATCCGAGAACGTCCCCTTGTGCAGCACCCGGTGGACGACCACCGAGCCCTCCTTGACCTCGAAGTAAAACCGGTAATCCTTGGCCCGAAACCGGTGCAGCACCCGCCCGTCGCGCTCGATTTTCCCGAACCGTTCGCCGCTCAGGCGGTTCAGATCGTCCTCGCTGACCTGGAATTCATCGATCAATTCGAGTTGTTCAAGGGTTCCTAGGCTCGACAGCTCCGCGGCACTGATTTCATTGAAGACGATCTGGAACACCCACGCAGCCTAAGCCGCCGCCTGCCACAAGCAAAGCGCAAACCCACCCAGGACTTTGATTCTGATAACGAGTCCAATGGACGCGGATTAACGCGGATCATCAAAGAGTTAGGCCGATTGACAGACTCACCCGCAGGGTTGGCCTGGAATTCCGCCCAAACCTCCCAAAATGAATGTTCATCTGCGGTGCCACGCGGGCTGAAACTCGCCGGTTGCGCGCTGCGGATGCGTGTGCGAGGGTTCTCGCCATGCAATTTCCAACTAACAGCCAGGCGGGTGCCGCCCCGGCGCGCAATCCCGGCTGGCGGGTGGCCGGTTCCGGGCTGGGCATCAACCTGGCGCTCGGCATTCTCTACACCTGGAGCATGTTCAAGGGGGCCATTGAAAAGGAGTTCGGCTGGCAGGGCTCGCAGCTCAACGACCCCTACGCGCTGTGCTGCCTGGTGTTCGCGTTCACGATGATAGTGGCCGGGCGCTGCCAGGACCGGATCGGCCCGCGCATCACCGCCACCATCGGCGGGCTGCTCGTCGGGGCCGGCTTCGTGCTGGCCTCGACCTCGAACTCCTACGGCGTGTGGATGCTCGGCTTCGGCGTGCTCGTCGGCCTGGGCCTCGGGTTCGGCTACTCGTCGGCGACGCCGCCCGCCTTGAAGTGGTTTGCGCCGGCCAAGACCGGCTTGATCGCCGGGCTGGTGGTGGCGGGCTTCGGCCTGGCGCCGGTCTATCTGGCGCCGGTCTCGCAATACCTGCTCGGCCACTATCAGGTGAAAAGCTCGATGCTGATCCTCGGGATCGCGTTTGTGGGGATCGTCTGCGGGCTGGCGCAATTTTTAGTGAATCCGCCGCCGGGATTCGTGGCCGGGCCGCGACCCGCGCCGGGCCGCGCGGCGCAGGCGGTGGCCCATGCCACGCCTGGGGAGATCCTCCGCCAGCCGACGTTCTGGCTGTTATGGGTGACGTATTTCATCGGCGCGGGCGCGGGACTGATGGTCATCGGCAGCGTGAGCGGGATGGCCAAGAAGAGCATGGGCAACCTGGCGTTTGTGGCGGTGGCGGTGATGGCCATCGGCAATGCCGGCGGCCGGGTCACGGCCGGTTTGCTGTCGGACAAAATCGGGCGGCGGCAGACCTTGTGTCTGGTGCTGCTGATCCAGGCGGCGTTGATGTTCCTCGCCATTCCAGTGACGGCCAGCCAGGGCACCACGCCGGTGATCCTGGTGCTGCTCGCGAGCCTGATCGGCTTCAACTACGGCGCCAACCTGTCGCTGTTCCCGTCCTTCGCCAAGGACCTGTGGGGCCTGAAGAGCTTCGGGATGAATTACGGGGTCTTGTTCACCGCCTGGGGCGTGGGCGGTCTGGTGCTGCCGCGCCTGCAGCAAACCCTGACCTCGCAAAGCGGTGGCAGTTACCAGTCCTCGTTCATCACCGCCGGGGTGCTGTTATTGTTCGGCGCGGCTTTGACCTTGCGGATCCAACCGCCACCCAAGCACGGCTGACCCGGAACACGCCAAAGGACCAGGGCGATTGAGACTTCCCTGCACGGAGCGCGAGTCTCCAGACTCGCTCTCATTGACCTCGCCCTCTGCTTCACGGCCCAGGTGCCTGCCCGCCCGCTGTCAACCCTCGCCCCGCTTCGGCTTGTCCGCCACCTTCACGGCGGGCACCACCACCTTCGGATAGCCACTCACGACCTCCGTGCTCTCGGTGGTGAAATATGACCTCATCGGCAAGATCGCCGAGTCCACGGTGCTCACCCGGAACACCGTTTCACGCATTCTTTCCGGCATCAATGTCGCCGTCTTCGGGCAATACAAGCGCAACCCGGAGGATTTCATCCTGAAGGCCGGCAGACTGATCAATGAGCAAAAGGCCACGGTGATCGTGGAGCATCTGGAATACGACACCACCACCGGTGTCCACGAAACGCCCGATATCTTCACCCAGCGTAAGGAGGACCTTGGCAAGGGATTCAAAGCCAACCACCACATCTACGACTACGTCTTCACCGACTCGACCAACGAACGGAATTTCGTCGGAGAGCTCGACGCCAGCGCGGAGGTAGTCGTTTACGCCAAGCTGATGGAGATGGTGAAGTGATTGGAGAAGCCAAACTGCGCGGGTAACACAAGGAGGGGCGATATCAGATCGCCCACGCCAATGAGAAG
>JBAXBG010000067.1:0-16925 GCA_037142115.1 Verrucomicrobiota bacterium
TCGAACCCAGGACCAATTGGTTAAAAGCCAACTGCTCTACCAACTGAGCTATCCTCGCGTTGATGCTGTGTCAGGCGGGCGGACGAATAGGAAGGTGGAGCCAAGGATGCAAGCGGATAATGTGAAAATCTTGCATTCCCGGAGCCACGGGGCCGTCAAAAAGCCTATTGGAGCAGCTTGACGTTGCATGGCCGGTTTCATCCGTCCGCGTCTCAGGCTCCGACCATGCCGGCCCGCATCGGAGCGGGCAGCGGCTTTTCCTTTTTGCTCAAGGCGCGGCGCATCTTGGTGAGCGCCGTGTTCTGAAGTTGGCGGATCCGCTCGCGGGTGACCCCGAATTCGCGGCCGACTTCCTCGAGCGTGAGGGCCTTGCGGCCATTCAAACCGAAGCGCTCGTCGATGATCCGGCGTTCCCGCTCATCGAGCAAGGACAGCAAGCCGTCGAGTTCCCCATGAAGGTTCTTGTCCGACAGGCTGTCGAGTGGATTGACCGCTCGCTCGTCGCTGATGACTTCGCCAAACTCGGTGCTTTCGCCCTCGTTGATCGGAGAGTCGAGCGAGGTCGGGCGATGGGAGGCTTGGCGCAGCATGGCCAGTTTGCGGCGGGGAACCCCGATCTCGTCGGACAATTCCTCGTCGGTGGGTTCGCGGCCCATCACTTCGGTAAGCATCGTGGAAATCCGGCGCATCTTGGCGATCTTGTCCACCATGTGGACGGGCAGGCGGATCGTCTTGGACTGGTTGGCCAAGGCCCGCTTGATCGATTGTTTGATCCACCAGGCGGCGTAGGTCGAGAGTTTGCCGCCCTTGTCCGGATCGAAGCGCTCGACGGCCTTCATCAAGCCGATGTTGCCTTCCGAGATCAGGTCGGTCACCGGCATGCCGTAGTTGGCGTAATCCTGGGCGATTTTCACCACCAAGCGCAGGTTCGCACGGATCATGTGGGAACGAGCCTCGGGATCCCCCTGCTTGATGCGCTCCGCGAGGGCCAATTCCTCCGACGCGGTCAGCAATGGCGTTTTGGAGATTTCGCGCAGATAGAGCTTCAGACTGCCTTCGGATTCGTAGGTCATGATCGTGTGGGGTTATGAATTAAACGTCACCGCGGGGGGTTTATTCCTTTCTTTTCCCGAATGCAAGAAATGTTTATCTTTTTGTTCCGCATCAGCCCCCGCCTAGGATATTGGGATTGGGAACCTGTTGAGGAAAGGGGACGCGCCGCAGGTTGAGGCTGGGGAAGCATTTCGCATGCCCGCCTCGCAAAATATTCACAACTCGCTGACTTTCAGCGTCATGATCCAGCCTAAGTGGCGCCGGCCACGATCCCGGACGTCCCGAAGCCAGAGGAATGGCGACAATCTGACGCAGGTTGCCCGAGCCAAGGCCGCAGGACAATGGATTCGACAAGGAGCGGGGATTGCGGCAATGAGGCGGCGTGTTTGACGCCTTGTATCCCCTGTTGCGTGCCGGCTTGTTCCGGTTTGATCCGGAAACCGCCCACCACCTGAGCATGACCGCCTTGAAAACGGCGGAGCAATGCCGGGTGCTCGGGCTGCTGTCACCGGCCGATCCGCTGGCAACGCCGGTGGAAGTAATGGGCTTGAAATTCCCGAACCGGGTGGGCCTGGCGGCGGGACTGGATAAAGACGGCGACGTGATTGACGCGTTGGGACGCTTGGGCTTCGGGTGTGTGGAAATCGGCACGATCACGCCGCGACCGCAGGCCGGCAATCCGCAGCCGCGCTTGTTTCGCCTGATCCCGCAGGAGGCGATCATCAACCGCATGGGATTCAACAATCCGGGCATCGAGGTGGGCGTGGCCAACGTCCGCAAGTCGCGCACTTTCCGCGGCATCATCGGCTTCAACATCGGCAAAAACAAGGACACGCCCAACGAGCGGGCGGCGGACGATTATCTGGAATGCCTGCGCCAGGCGTATCCGGTGGCCGACTACATCGCGGTGAACCTGTCGTCGCCGAACACCCCGGGCCTGCGGGATCTGCAGGGCGCGGAGGCCAGCGCCCGGCTGCTAGAAACCCTCAAGCGGGAACAGTCGCAACTCGCGGCGCGCCACGGCAAACAGGTTCCGCTGCTGTTCAAGATCGCGCCCGATCTGGATGACGCGCACATCGGCGATCTGGCGCGGGTGTTTCTCGACGGCGGCTTGGACGGCTTGATCGCGACCAACACCACGCTCGACCGGGCCGCGGTGGCGGGCCATCCCCGCGCCGGGGAGGCCGGCGGCCTCTCGGGGCGGCCGCTGTTGCAAAAAAGCACCGCGGTGCTGCAGGCCTTTGCCAGTCATCTGGGCGGGCGGATCCCGCTCATCGGGGTGGGAGGAATCTCCTCGCTGGAGGACGCCCGGGAGAAAATCCGGGCCGGCGCGTCGCTGGTGCAGATCTACACTTCGTTCATCTATCAGGGACCGGCGCTGGTGCGGGCGCTGGCCAGGGGCTTGTGACGGCAGTCACTCAGGGCAGCGGTGTGCCGTCGGGAATCTCAAACGCCTTGCAGCGCGAGGCATTGCCCTTGGCGAGCACCACCTTGGATTTGGGCAGGCCCAGGGTCTTGGCCAGGAACTCGCGCAACTCGGCATTGGCCTTGCCCTCGGTGGGCGGGGCGGCGACGCGCACCCGCAGAATCCGCCCGGCTTGCGCGTCGTCCTCCCAGCCGATGACCTCGCTGCGGCGGGCATTGGGGGTGGCACGGACCCGAAGTTTCATCTGCGGCGAGCCTCCGACAGAGTCCCGGCGGTGACAAGTTCGGAAAAATGAGCGTGCAAAGCCTACGGGATTACCGCTAGAAAGCTCCAGCCCAATCCGTTTTCACACCATGCCCCGCGTCATCATCACTGTTCCCGAGAAAACCGCCCAGCCCTATCGGTTTCAACTCGACCACCAGTCGGTCACCCTCGGGCGAGGCAGCGACAACGACATCGCCATCGACTCCGGCTCGGTCTCGGTGAAACACGCCGAGATGCGGCGGGTGGGCGGCGGCTATGTCCTGCGCGATCTGGGATCGACCAATGGTCTCAAACTGGGTGACCAGCGCGGCGAGGAAATCCCGCTGTATCATGGGATTTCGTTAAAGTTGGGAGACGTGGCCTTTGATTTCACGCTCACCGAGGAGGAGCGGGAAGCGCTCGCCCAGGAAACGAGATCCGGGGCGGCGGCGGGCATCTGGGAGGCCGACAAATCCACGTCCAGGCTGCCGCCGCTACGCGACGAACCGCCGCGACAGGTGGCGATGTTGGAACCGGCGGAACCCGAGGCCAAGTCGGGCGGCCCCACCCTGATCCTGTTAATCATCCTGCTCGCGCTGGCGGCGTTTGGCATTGGCATGGCGATCCGCTTTCAGAAGGACACCGGCGGCCCGCTGATCGATGCGATCAAGGCGAAACGCCCGCCGCAAAGCACGCCCGCCAACACCGCCCCGGCGCTCCATCCATAAGCGGCGCGGGCCGGAGTTGCGGGGGGTGCCCGGGAAACCCATGGATCCGCCTCGGCTCCGGGCACAATGCCCGGGCCACGATAGAGGGCATTGTGCCCAATACTGTTTACTTAGCGACGGATATGGCGTTAGAAGATCCGGGCAGAATGCCCGGACCACTGTGGCGCGGGCATTCTGCCCGCCGCCTTTTCCCTGCCCGGTTTCTGAACTGACTAAGTCAACAGTATTGGGCATTGTGCCCGCCGCCTCTCTGCATCATGGCGCGTGGGATTTGCCCCGAGTCGAGTTCAGGATGTCTGAGCCTAACGCATTGCCTGCGGGCCGCGGACGGTAAATGATCCTGCCGGCATGACCGGATGGACGGAAGCAACGTTGCGGGAGGCAGCCTCGTGGCAGGCATTCAAGGAGGGCAAGGCGCTCTTTGAAGGCGGTGCCGTGGCCGAAGCGCACCTCAATCCGTCCGGCTGCCAGGGGGCGGTGAAGTCGGGCGGCCGGCTGCTGCGCGTCCAGCTGGCGGTGAAATCCGCCAGCGATCTGGCGACCCGCTGCTCCTGCCCGCACAACCAGGCGACGGGAGAAATCTGCGGGCACGCGGTGGCGGTGGGATTGGCGGCTCTGGCAGGCATGGGTGGCCGCGGCAACCGTCCGGCGATAACCGTCGCGCCGGCAGTGCCCGCCGCCGCCGTGGCCTGGCAAATTCTGTTACCACTCAACTGGCGCGACGCCCTGGCGCGGGGCAAATTCGCCGCCACGCTGGCGACTGCCACCGGCAGTGAAATTTCCCCGGCGGATGACCGGGTGAATGCCTGGCTCGCACGCGCAGGCGTGGCGGCCAAGGCCATCCTGAGCCTCAATCTCGCAGGCACCCAGGTGCCGGCGCTGCTGGAAGCCCTAGCCGATCACCCGCGCCTGGCCGCCGGCAAGGACCGCCTCTCGATCACGATCCGCGCCGGCGCCAGATTCCAACTCCGCGACGCCAGCTTGCACGGCGCACAAATCCGCCTGGTCCCGGATCAGGCGGCCGGCAGCTGGGTGGAAATCGGCGGCTCATTCTGGCAGATTTCCCCGACCAGCGTGACCCGCGTCGGCGAAGGCGGCATGCCGGGCGAGTTGACGGCGGCACTCGGCCAAATCTCGCGCGGGCTGACGGTGGAGGTTGCCGCCGATGATTTTTTCAACCGCCTGGAAGCGTGGCAGGAATGGGTCTCCCTGCCAGCGGACTGCTGGCTCGAAGCCCTGCATTTTGTCCCTGCGCCGGTCGCCATCGAGCTCATGCTGGACGGCTCGCTCGAGCGTTTGTCCGCCTGTTTGCAGGTGAGATATGCCGGCGCGCCGGCGGTGGCACCCGGGCTCGGGAAAGTCGAGGGTTTGCCGCGCCTGCGCAACGACCGCTGTGAGGTCCGGAATCTGGCGGCCGAGGAACGCGCCGTCAGCCGTCTGGCCAAGGCCGGCTTCGAGGCCGCAGACCACTCCAGCGGACGCTGGGTGTTGCGCGGCGAATCCGCCATCCTGGATTTCCTCACCCACTCCCTGCCGGTTCTGCGCCACGAGTGGTCGGTCAGCGAGGGAGACGCGTTCCACCAGGCGCAACAACAGGTCGCCGTGGTCGCTCCCCACATTGAGATCCTCGGCTCGGGCGAAGACTGGCTGAGCTTCGACCTGTCGTTTCTCACGCCCGATGGGATCGCCGTCCCTGCGGCGGAAGTGCGGCGTCTGCTCCGGGCCGGCAAGGGATCGGGCAAAATCGCCGGGGGACGGCATCTGGTCATTTCCGACGATGTTGCCGAAATCATCGATCCGCTCTTTGCGGAGCTCGATTTGCGCCAGGACAACGGCCACTTCATCGCCTCCGCCCGCGCGGGGGAAATCGTCCGCGAAATCCAGCGCAAAATCGCCACCTCGCCGCGCGCGGCGGCCGACTCCCCTCTCCCGCCCTTCGCGCAGCCCGCCACGCTGCGCGCGGAGCTGCGCCCCTACCAGGCCAGCGGCGCGGGCTGGCTCGGAGACCGCGCCGGCCGCTTTGGCGGCGCCCTGCTGGCCGATGACATGGGGCTGGGCAAAACCCTGCAAGCCATCGCATTCGTGGAACGCTTGTTAGGCCCCGCCGCCGCGGATTCCGGGGTGGTGCTGGTGGTGGCGACCGCCTCGTTGTTAGGCAACTGGCAGGCGGAGTTCGCCCGCTTCGCGCCGGCGCGCGGAGTGCGGATTCTGCATGGTCCCGGCCGCGACGCCGCCAAGGACAACGTCCGCGCCGGCGAGGTGGTGCTCACCAGCTATGGCACGCTTGCCCGGGATTTGGCCTGGCATCTGAAGCGCGACTACCGGGCGGTGGTGGTGGACGAGGCCAGCCTGATGCGCAATCCCGACACCGACCACGCCAAGGCGTTGTTCAAATTGCGGGCGGCCCACCGGATCGCGCTCACCGGCACGCCCATTGAAAACGGGGTGCGCGACCTGTGGTCGATTTACCGCTTCCTCCAACCCGGCTGGCTCGGCACCCGCGATGAGTTCAAAACGCGCTACGAGTTGCCGCTGGTCAGCGGAGAATCGGCGGCCGCGGTCATGGAGCGGCTTCGCCTGAAAATCTCCCCGTTTTTGCTGCGCCGCACCAAAGAACAGGTCGCCCCGGAATTGCCCTCCAAACTCTTCATCGACGAATTCTGCGACCTCAGCCCGGACCAGCACGCGGTCTACAAGGAACTCCTCATCGAGGGCCGCAAGCGGTGCGACGCCATCGCCAGTGCCGGCAACAAGGGGGCCGCCCGCATGCAAATGCTCACCGCCCTGCTCCGCCTCCGCCAAACGTGCTGCGACCTCGCCCTGCTGGGCAGTGAGCAATTCAACAAACTGTTAGTGGCGCGCCGCTCGGCCAAGCTCCACCGCCTGTTGGAGCTGCTCGAAGAGGCGGTGAATGGCAACCACCGGGTGCTGGTGTTCAGTCAGTTTCAGAAACAACTGCTGGCTATCGGGCAAGCCGTCACCGAGCGCGGCTGGGACAGCTTGCGGCTGGACGGCCAATCCCGCAACCGCCAACAACTGGTGAACCAGTTCCAGCAGGCAGACGGCCCGCCGGTGTTTTTGATCAGCCTCAAGGCGGGCGGTTACGGGCTGAATTTGACCGCGGCGGACACCGTGATCCATTTCGACCCGTGGTGGAATCCGGCGGCCGAGATGCAGGCCACCGACCGCGCCCACCGCATCGGCCAGACCCGGCCGGTCACGGTCTATCGCCTGCTGACCCGCGGCACGGTCGAGGAAAAGGTCGTCCGCCTCCAAGCCAAAAAACGCGAACTCGCCGCCGCCATCGACGAAACAGGGGCCGGCGATGCGGCTGGCTGGAGCCTGGAGGATTTGCAGGCCGTCATGACCGGCGAGTGACGCAACGACCGCGGGATCAGATCGTGCAGCCGGTCCACGCCACATGCTCACCCTGCCACTGAGTCTTTCACCCGAGCCGCACTCCGAGGCGGGAATCATCAAACTTCCCACTTGAAACATCTCCCCCCCGGCCTATTCATGTTTGGCATGAATCCGGTTTCCACCCTGCGTCCCGATACCAAAGGCCGGGTCACGCCCGGCCAGCTGGGCAGGCGGTGGTCGAGGCTTCTGCCGAAGACCAAACCCCCGGTGGCGTGGTGGATCTCCTAGCATTATGAACCCGGCAAGAAACACCTCGGCATCATTACCAGCACCCCTCAGCCCTGACTCCATCCCCGCCGTTTGTCCGGAACTCGGGCTCGAGGTGGCGGTGGGCACCATCGACAAGGCGCTGCACCAGCTCTGGGAGCAGGACGAGGCGCGCACCAACGCGTCGCTGATGAATCTGGTGGTGTATTCGGAGCAGGCGGGCGCGCTGCGGGCCAACTCCGCCATCATCCAAAACCTGACGCGCGAGCACGCCTGCCGCGCGATTCTGGTGGAGATCGACCGCGGGCCGCGGGCGGTGCCCGCGATCCGGGCCTGGATCACCGCCCACTGCCACCTGGTCGACGGGCGCAAATCGGTGTGCTGCGAGCAGATCGCCTTTTATCTAACGGGCAAGGTGACCGGGCGGTTTCGCAACACGGTGTTCGCGCACCTCAACTCGGATCTGCCGCTGGTCTTCTGGTGGCAGGGCGAACTCTCCGAAATCCTCACCGAGCGCCTGGTCAGCGTGATGGACCGGCTGATCATCGACAGCGCGTCGTGGGCGGATCCTGCGGCCTCGTTCCGACAAATCGAAACGGCCGCCCTCACCAACGTGGACCTGATCCTGCAGGACCATGCGTGGACGCGCACCTGGCAATTCCGGCTGGGGGTGGCGAGCGTGTTTGACGATCCCGCCGCGCAACGGGCGCTGCCCGAGATCGACCGCGTGGAACTCACCTACCACCCGGCCCACCGCAACAGCGCCGTGCAATTCCTCGCCTGGCTCGCCGTGCAGGCGTCCTGGCTGGACCGGCCGGGTGCCGTGGGCGGCTTCGCGTTCGCCTCTCTAGCAGGCACGCCGATCACCGTCGTGCTGCGCGAGGCCGGCGACGCCCCGCCGCTGTCGGCGCTGGTCCTGCGCGCCGGGGACAAGGCCGCCTTGATCACCCAGGCGAAGGGCTCCGCCCATGTCGAGCGGCGGATCGAGGCGCCCGGCTACCGGGTCAGCTCGCTGGCCCCGGTGGATCCGATCCAGCCCGCGGAGCTGGTGGCGCTGCAGCTCGCGCGCGGCGGCAAGAACTCGTTGTTCCAAAAGATCCTGCCGCGATTCCGCCAGCTGCTGGAGAGCAGTAAAGCATCCACCTTCCCAGCTTCGAAATGAGCTCTTCCGCCGGTGAGGGATAGCCGACTAAAGTCGGCGCTCCGTGGCCCAATGGCCATGTGCCTCGGGAAAAACCCGCAAAATCGCGCTTTGCATCGCCGCCGGTCCGCCACACCATCCGCGCCGATGTCCGAGCCGTTGCTTTACGAATCCCACTGCCACACGACGCTGTGCAAGCACGCCTACGGCACTCCCGATGAATACGCCGCGGTGGCGCTGGCCCGCGGCTTCAAGGGGATCACCTTCACCTGTCACTGCCCGCTGCCGGACGGGTTCTCCGCCAACGTGCGGATGGCACCCGAGCAATTTGACGACTACGTGGCGCTGATCGGGGCGACCCGCGAGGCGTTTGCCGGGCGGCTCGACGTGCGCCTCGGCCTGGAAAGCGATTATTACCCCGCCGTCGGGCGTTTTCCCGGCGTCGAACCCTGGCTGGAGGAACTCCACGGCCGGGTGCCGCTGAGCCACGTGCTGGGCTCGATCCACTATCAGGTCGGGGACTACCGCAAGCGGTTCTACACCGGCGACGTCCACAGCTATCAGGAACTCTATTTCGACCACCTCGCCCGCTCGGCCGAAAGCGGCCTGTTCGACACCCTGTCGCACCCGGACCTGATCAAAAACGAGGACCCCGCGGCGTGGGATTTCGAGCGCCTGCGCCCGCACATCGAGCGCGCACTCGACCGCATCGCCGCCACCGGCGTCGCCATGGAACTCAACACCAGCGGCCTGCAAAAAGCCCTCCGCGAGATGAACCCGTCCCCCGCCCAACTCGTCCTGATGTGCGAGCGCGCGATCCCGGTGGTCATCGGCGCCGATGCCCACGTCGCCCACCGCGTGGGTGCCGGCTACGCCAGCGCGCTGCGCCTGCTGCGCCAGGCCGGCTACTCCGAGGTCAGTTTTTTCCTCGACCGCCAACGCCAGGCCGTGCCCATCCAAGCCGCGCTGGACAGCCTGCGCGTCGACGACAAAGACTAAGAGTCGAAGGTCGAAGGTCGAAGGTCGAAGCGCAGCGTGAAACAGACGACTTTGGCGACCTTCGACTTTCAGACTTTTGACTTTCAGACTTTTGACTTTTGTGCGCGTGCGGTTTGCAGCAGGTCGCGCAGGCGCTGATAGTCGTAGGCCTCCAGCAGCACGCGCAGCCCGGCCGCCAGTTTGGGATCCTCATGGGAGATCGCCGTGATCAGGTCATGCAACAGATCGATATCGCCGCCGTGCAGGGCTTGCTCGAGGAAAAGGAATTGTTCCGCCGAGAGGTGCGCCAAGGCGGCGGGGTCGACCTCGGCGGATGGTGCGGGCAGCGGCCCGGCATATTGCCAGGCGCTGGCTTCGAGGAGTTGGCCGGAAGTGGTGCGGTTGGCCGCTGTCGCGTGGAAGGTGAAGCGGAAATGACTGCCTGCGCTGGAGCTGTGGATCACGGTGACGTCGCCGCCGAGGGCGCGCGCGTAGCGGCGGCTCAGGGGCAGGCCGAGGCCGGTGCCTTTGCCGCTCTTGCGGCCGTACTCCGCTTGTTCAAACACCTCGAAGATATGCTCGAGTTCGTCCGGCCCGATGCCACAGCCCGTATCCTCGATGTCCACCGCCAGCAGGAAGCCGGCCTCCGAACCTTCGGATAGGACCGACGCGGTGAGCCTCACCCCGCCGGTGGTGGTGAATTTGAGCGCATTGCCCACCAGGTTCACCAGGATTTGGCGCACCTTGCCCGGGTCGGCGTGGAGGAACCGCGGAACCTGCGGCGCGCAGGCCTCCTCTAACGACAGCCCCTGCGCTTCCGGCAGCGGGATGAACATCAAGCGCACGTCCTCCAGCACCTGATGGAAATCAAAATCGCTGGGGTTGGGGGTGATGACGCGGGCATCGCTGCGCACCAGATCCAGCAGGTCATTGAGCAGCGCCAGCAGGTGCTGGCCGCTGCGGTGGATCGCCTTCAACCAGTCCTGGTTGGGGCCATTGCGCGGCGGGCTGCTTTGGCGCTCGCGTTCCATGATCTGGACATAGCCGAGGATGGCATTGAGCGGGGTGCGGATTTCATGCGACATGTTGGCCAGAAACAAGCCCTTGGCGGCGGCAGCGGCTTGTGCCTCGTCGCGGGCGGCAGCGATGCCTTGCTGGAGTTCGCGGCCTTGGCGATCGGCGGCGCGGCGGGCGGTGAAGTTGGAGTAAAGCTCGGCCAGCACGCCCAGCAGCGCAACGTCAGAGGCCTGCCAGAGCCGTTGTTCACGGATCGCATCGAAGACCACAAATCCCTGACATTCCCCGTCGTTCATCAGAGGCAGCGTCACCAGCGAGCGCACTCCCAGCGACTCGAGAACCTGGCGCAATGTGCTCTCCACGGGCAAGTCCGCCACGCTGGGGATATGCTTGGGCTCCCCGCGTCGGTGCGGCACCACAAAGTCCTGATACAGGGAAAGCGGCATCGTCTGGAGCTTGTGCACCTGCGACTGAATGCCGGTGCCGCACCACTCGTGGGTGTTAGACGCAAAACCCTTGGCGAAGTCATAGGCAAAGACGTGGATCCGATCGATATCGATGAGCCGGCCCATGGTCGCCAACAACTCTTCAATGGCCGCCTCTTCCTGCTCGCGCGGCACGTTGACAAAGCGGGTGGCCAGCAGCATCAAGGCATGCTCAATGCGGGATTGCCGGAGCAACTCCGCCTCGATCTGTTTGCGGTCGGTGATGTCCTTATGGGTGCCGATCATGCGCAGCGCTTTGCCCTCGGCGTCGCGACTCACCACCAGACCCCGGTCGAGAATCCATTTCCAGCTGCCATCCTTGCAGCGGAGGCGGTGTTCGTTGCAATAGGGGACGCGCGAGTCATCGAGATGCGCTTGCGCATCGGCCATCACCCGCGGCAAATCCTCCGGGTGAACCCGGGAGCTCCATTCCTCAACCCCCGAGCCGAGTTCGTGGGCGGCATAGCCCAGTTGTTCTTTCCAGCGGGCGGAAAACACCCCCTGGCCGGTCACCACGTCCCAATCCCAAACCCCGTCGCCCGCTCCTTCCACCGCGAATTTCCAGCGCACCTCGCTGTGGCGCAAGTCGGCGGTCAAGCCCCTGGCCAGCAGCTGGGCCTTGCGGCGGGTATTGGCCAAGGTGAGCGCCAGCCCCGCCAGCAGCAGACTGATGGCGACCCCGCTCGCCCACACCCACACCACCTCCCCGTCCAGCACGCTGGCGGACGGCGGGTTAAGCTGGGTGAACCGCAGGAGCCAGGGCCGACCACTCGAATCAACGACAGTCTGCCGGGTCAGAAAAGCTGGCACCCGCGGTTGGGAGTCGCTCACGGCCTCGCTGTCGTAGAGCAAGGCGGCGGCGGCGGAAGTCTCGCCATCGAAGATCGCGAGCCGGATCTTCCAAGGTGCCACCAAGCTCCGGCGACTCAGGATCCCCTCCATGAGGTCGGTCATGCGGTAGGGACTGTACACCCACCCAATGATGGCGGCCCGGCGCTCGGCCAGCGTGGCGCAAGCCGCGCCCATCCGATAGACCGGCACATACATCAAAGTGCCGGCCTGAGGGGTTTTACCGGATTCCTGTACCAAGGTCACCTTGGCCGAGAGGATGGCATCATCCTGATCGCGCGCGCGCTCCATCGCGGCGCGGCGCACGGCTTCGGAGAACATGTCATAGCCGAGGGCGCGCAGATTAGCTCCTTTACAAGGTTCCAGATACACAATCGACGAATAGATTTCCCGGTTGCCTTCCGGCCAAACCCGGTAGTCAGGAAACCCACCGGCTCGCACCTGGCGCACATGCTCGGCGAGCTGCTCGCGGGGCACCAACTGGGCGAAGCCGATACCCTGAATGCCGGGCAAGGTCTGGTTGATTTTCTGGCGCTCGGCATATTCATGCCATTCCTCGCGGCTGACCCCATCCGTATCGGCGAAAACCGCCGCCCCGCTACGTAGGATCTGTTCGTGTTCGTGGAGGCGATGCTCAATCAGGATTTGAATCTCCCGGCAGACCACCACGAACTCCCGTTCTTCCGCCTCCTTGGCCTTGGCGTGCATGGTCCTGGCGACCCACGTCGTGAGACCCAGGCCGACGAGCAGCAGCGCCAAAGCCAGCCAAGCGCCGCGGCCTGCCGCACCGCGAATCCATCTGACCAGAGGACGAACCGACATGGTGGAAAAGGGATGAGGGGTGCGCGGATCCATCAGGCCCGCGCGTCTGATGCCTGCGGGTCGTCGACCGGCAGTGAGATTTCGATGACGAGCCCGCGCCCGGGCCCGTTGCGCACCGACAAGTGTCCCTTGAAGAGTCGGATGATGCGACTGGCCAGGGCGGCACCCAGCCCGAAATCGCCGCCGCCTTTGAGCAGCGTGCGTTGGCCGCCCACCTCAAAGAACGTCTCGAGTGCCTCGGGCGACAGGGATTGGCCGTGGGTGACAATCTCCACCTTCACCTCGCCGGCAGCGAGCCGGGTTTGCAGAGCAACGGCTTCACCCTCGCCCACGCAATGCGTCGCGGTGACCAGCAGGTCGAGAAAGGCGCGCTGCAGCAGTTTGACATCCCCGATCACCTCGACCCGCTCCACGGCGGTCAGGTCGGCCTCCACCGGGGTTTCGAAAACCTGCGCGGCGGCACCCTCCACGGCACTCCGCAGCACCGGCCACAAGCGCAGACTCCGCATTCCAAATCCCTCGGCGGCGACGTCGATTTGAGACAAGGTGGCGGCATCGTCCATCAGCTTCTCGATGCGGCTGCGGGAGTTGTTGAAATCCTCTTGCAGCGGCTGGTAGTCGGAATCCGCTGGCAGCTCCAGAAACAGGAGCTCGGTGATGCCAAGCACCCCATTGAGAGGGGTGCGCATTTCATGGGTCAGGACATTGAGCCACTGGTTTTTGGCATCGTCCCAGATCCGCAGGCGGCGGTGCGCCTCGGCCAACTCCTGAACCCTCTGCTGGACGAGCTGTTCGAGATGGCGCTGGTGGCGGTGCAAGCCCAGATGAGTGTGAGTGCGTGCCAGCACCTCGATCACGGCGAAGGGCTTGGTCACATAATCCACGCCCCCGACATCGAAGGCGCGAACCTTGTCGGACAATTCCGAGAAGGCACTCAGGAAAATGATGGGAATCCGCCGCAGGTGGTCCTCCGCCTTGAAATAGCTGCAGACCGTATAGCCATCCATGCCGGGCATCCGGATGTCGAGCAGCACCAGATCGGGCGGTTCATCGCGCGCCGAGGCCAGCGCCATCTCGCCGCTGGGAAAGGCCCGCACGCGCCAGCCTTCCTGGCGGAGCATCTCCCCAAGCACATTCAAGTTCTCGGGTTCGTCATCCACAATCATGATGGAGGCGCGGGCGGTATCGATCTTCATAAGGTCAAGATTGTGGCTGGATCCGACAGACTGCGCAGGTGGTCATTGGGAATCATCGGTATGTGGAGCGAATTGCCCTTGAGGACATGCTCAGATCGCCACCAAAACACAACCGGATTTCCGCGTTTTTCGCACGTAATGGCTAATCCTTTGAGCCAAACCGGCAAAAGTCACAATTCGAATGACAGAGCCGTCGCTCTATTGACCCAAGATCGAATGACCCCGCCCCGCCTCATGCCACCTCACCCGGTGAAACTCGCCGTTCATTCGTGGAACCCAAGGGGTTGCCGTGCGCGGGTTCGGGCGCAAGTGGCACAATGGACAAGCGCAGGAGGCGCTTGCCGGATGGCCGATCCAAGGATCGCTTGCTGTGGCACTGAAACCACACCATCCGGCTTTTGCACTCTAGGGTGGGGGGAAAGCGTTGGCACCTTACAACCAGGCTGTTGAGCTTGGCGCAGGCGGCAACAGAGCTTACCCAGATCCCCCCGCCGCGTCAGTCATACCTTGGTATATTCTTGGCGCACCGCGCGCCGGTTAGGGTGAGGGAATGAACCCGGCGAGCACGGCCAGACGGGCCAGTTCCGCCGGATTGCCAGCCCCCAGCTTGCGCATCGCGCGGCCACGATGGATTTTCACGGTCACCACCGCCAGATTGAGGCGATCCGCGATTTCCTTATTGAGCAAGCCGGCGATGACGAGTTGCACGATTTCACGCTCGCGGGTGGTCAGGGAGGCGGCCTTGGTGCGGACCTGGGTGATCAGCACTTCGTCCTGGCGTTTGGAGCTCGCCCGTTGCAAGGCCTGCGCCACCGCATCGACCAATTCCTGAGGTTCGTAGGGTTTGGTCAGGAACCCGTCGGCTCCCGCCCGCATCGCATCGACCACCGACTGAACGTTCCAATGCGCGGTCACAAACACCGTCGGAATATCCCAAGCCCGGCGCTGCAATTCCGCATGGACCTCGATCCCGGTCGTGCCGTTGCCCAACTGATTGTCCAAAATCAAACAAGCCGACACCGTCGGCAACCCGGCCCGGAAAAAATCCTCGGCCTCCGAATGCAAGCGCACCCGGTAACCGTGGGCCGTAAGCAAGCGCTCCAAGCCGCGCAGAATCGCCAAATCATCATCCAACACCAGCACCAGTTGCTCTTCCTGCGGCAGGCCGCCGCTCCGCTCGGCTACCAGCCGACGGGAAACGAAATGCGGAGTCGTAGGGGGGATGTCCATGAGTCACGAAACAATTGAGGCAACACCAAACACTTTGCAATGATCAAATGCAAGCCGACCGCCGGACGGCTCACGGGCTAAGCGCGACATCAGGTTTCCCCGCCGGACGGCCTGGCAGGACGACCCGGAAAACAGCGCCAATTCCATCCGCATTGTTGCAACCCTTGATGCTGCCGCCATGGGCCTCGACGATGGTTTGGCTCAGCCGCAACCCGATCCCTATCCCTTCCGCCTTGGTGGTGAAAAATGGGGCAAACAAGCGGTTCAGCACTGCGGGAGTGATCCCGTGACCGCGATCGCGCACGCTCAACTCGACGCGATCATACCCGAGGACCCGGGTCGAGATGACCACCGTTCGCCGCTCTGGCGGACCACCGGCACACGCATCAAAGGCATTGTGCACCAAATTGAGAATGACTTGGCTCAGTTGCACCGCGTCGGCCAGGACCGGCGGCAGGCCGTGGTCGCACTCAACGGTCAGCGCGATCTGACGCCGCTCGGATTCCTGCCGCAACAGGCGGAGGGCCCCCTCGGCCAAGTCGTTGACGCTGATGAGCACCCGCCGCGGTTGCTCGGGATGGGCCAAAGCCCGCAGGTGAACCACCGCTTCCCGCAGGCAGTCCATGTTGAACTGGAGGTCCTGGAAGATTTCATGGGTGCCGCAGGCCAGCGATTTGCAGCCATTAATCTTGCCGATCGCCACCGAAAGGTTGGCCCCCATGGCACACAGCGGTTGGCCGATCTGATGAATGATGCCGGTGCTGACTTCACTGACCAAGGCCAGGCGCTGGGCATGCTCCAGTTCGGTCTGTTGGGACTGGAGCTTGGCCGCCACCCTTTTGGTCTCGGAGAGGTCGCGCAAGGCGCTGATCCGCGTTTGTTGACCCCGCCAGGTTCCCATGCGGGCGTGGACTTCGGCCGGAAACCGGGTGCCGTCCTTACGAATGGCAACGCACTCGTAAGCACTCTCGTCGTCCTGTGCAATGCGCTCCTTGACCCACGCCTGCGACTCGGGCGCGACGAAGTCCATCACCGGCCGGCCATTCATCTCGCCCGGCTTGCAGCCATACATGGCACACAGCTGGTCATTGCAGTCGATGACCAAGCCGCCGGAGGTGACCGCGATGCCTTCGAAGGTCGCCTGCGCCAGTTGGCTGAAGCGCGCCTTGCTCTGGCGCAGCTCCAAAGTCCGCTCGGCCACCCGGTGCTCAAGCATCTGATTCCACTCCCGCAGGGTGTGATCGGCCTGCTTGCGGCCCCTGATGTCGCTGAGCACCACCCGGCTGATCAGCTCGCCCCCCGCATCCGGGACAATCCCGGCCTCCAGACGCACCCAGATTTCGCTGTGATCGGCTTTCACCAAGCGCAATTCACAGTCCCGCGGTTGGCCGGTCTCAAGGAGTTGCTTGCGGTGCAGGTAATAAATATCCTGATCCTCATTCAGGACGTGGCGGCTGAGCGGCTGATGGACCATCTCCCCACGCGGCTGATCCAACAGCTTGGCCAGCGTGAGATTTATTTTCAGGATGACGCCCTGCTCACTCAGGGTGCAATAGCCCACCGGAGCCAAGTCGTAAAGTTCCACATAGAGTGCCTGGGAGGCGGCCAGTTCGGTCTGCGCCCGGCGCAACTCCTCGTTTTGCATTTCCAACTCGATCTGATGGACTTGCAGCTCATGGAGCGCCGCCTGCAAGAGTGCGGGCGACGTCGCATCCGGCGGGTACGGCTGGAGTGCGGCATTTTCCACGGCGATGGCTTCCGCCAGCTGGCGCCGTGCCAACCCCAAGCTTACCTCAGGTGCCGTGGCCGGAGCGGAACTTGAGGGCCACGCGTGGCCGTCTTCCTTGCGCATGAGTTGAGGGCGGGCGTGGGGCATTGGGCAGTGGGGGATCGTAGCGGTGAAATAACGCGCTCACAAGCAGAAAACATGCCGTGGCACGCTGCCACCTGTAGGAGGATTCACGGCTCCCGCACAGCTATACTTTGGTATGGCACCGGGTGTGGGAACGCGGCGGCACGCCGGCGGCACCATCCAGCACGGGCTGAAGCCGGACCGCGAGTCTCCCGACTCGCCGGCTGGGAAATGATCAAGAGGCGGGCTGAAGCCGGACCGCGAGTCTCCCGACTCGC
>JBAXBG010000068.1:0-16721 GCA_037142115.1 Verrucomicrobiota bacterium
GCTATAAAGGCGGCGGCGCCGCCGCCTTTGTAGCCGCCGCCGCCGCCGCCTTTATAGCCACCGCCGCCGCCGCCCCCACCGCCGCCGCCGCCATGGCGTTCCCCGCCGAAGCCGCCGGGTTTGGCTTCCTTGGGTTCCGAGGCGTTGACGCGCAGCGCGCGGCCTTGGTAGTCAGAGCCATTGAGTGCTTCGATGGCGGCATTCAACTGGCTTTGGTCGCCGAGGGTCACGAAGGCAAATCCTTTGGATCTGCCGGTTTCGCGGTCGGTGATGATTTTAACCCTGTCGACGGGTCCATAGGCGGCGAAGAGGCCGTTGAGGTCTTCTTCCGTAGCGGTGTAGGGCAGGTTGCCCACGTAGATGTCCATTTTTGTCTGTTCTAAGGCACGCCATCATTGGAAATGACTGCCCGCGGCCATGGCGTAAGAGACCCCGCGCAGTGCGTCCGCTCGCAACTTTGCCAATCGGACTTTCGGTTGACTATGCGACCCGTGGAGGATTGGCAAGGATTGTTTTCAAAGAAATCCGGGGTGCGGGGAGTCGCCAGGCCAGCGCTCGCTACGGAGTGCCCAATCCATGGCCGGCCATCTCGGCGGGAGTGGCGTGAGCCCGCGGGTGGGTTTGGAAGACGATGACCATTTCGGTGATGATGAAAGCCAGGCCGATCACGGCCATAACGATGGCGAGGGTATGCAGCCACTTGGGGGCAAGGATTTTGAGCGTATCATCCTGGTTCCAGCGCGACATGCCATCGACCGCCTTGCCGGACGCCCAACGGGAATCCAGGCACCGGACTTTGGCGCCGTGGCGATGGTAATGGCGCACCCGGGTCTGGAATTGCGGGCGGCGCGTCTGGTCGGCCAATTGGAACTTGTTCATCGCAGTAAAGCTGGGGTGTGGCGGGCGCTGCCGCCGCCGCTCACGCGACCAGCTGGTTGTTGATGGCGTAGCGCGTCAGATCGGCATTGGTGAGCAGTTGCATTTTTTCCAGCACCCGCAGGCGGTAGGTGTTGATGGTGTTGATGCTGAGCTGCAGGCCGTCGGCGATCTCGCGCACGGTTTTGCCGGATGCGATCCGGCGCAGGATCTCGAACTCACGTTTGGACAGGCGCTCGTGCAGGATGTCACCCATATCGCAGCGCCGCACGGCCACCCATTGTTCAGCCATGGCGGTGCTGAGATAGCGGCCGCCGTCACGGATGCTCTCGATGGCTTTGATCAACTCGCCGCTGAGGCTGGTTTTGTGCAGGTAGCCGGCGGCACCAGCGCGGAAGGCGCGCACCACGAAGTGCTGTTCGGAATGCATGGTGACCATGAGCACCGGGAGATCCGGGCGTTGGTTGCGGATTTCCTTGAGCACGCCCAAGCCGCCGCAGCCAGGCATGGAGATATCGAGGATGACGATGTCCCAGGGCTTGGCGAGCGCGGCATCGAGTGCCTGTTGGCAATCCGCCGCTTCGCCGAGCTCCGAAATCTGGAATGCTCCTGTCAGTAGGCGTTTGAACGCGCTGCGCACCATGGCGTGGTCATCGGCTAGGAGGATTCTCATCAACCGATTCATTTAGCAAACCCCATGCCAGCGGCGCTAAAGCAGGGTAAAACCCATATGCCACAAGGGTTTGCGCGCGGAGACCCGGCTGCCAGGCGGGCTGAGATGTCTGCAACTCTTGCGGAAAGGCTGCAAGTATTGCCGGCCGGCTTATTTCAGTTTGTAGCGGGCGAGCAGGTTATAGACCGTGCGTTCGGCGATGCCGAGTTCGCGGGCGGTGCGCGCCTTGTTGAGACCGCTGCGCTGGTATGCCTCGAGGAACGCGTGGCGTTCCACCTCCTGGAGCGAGAGAATCGGGTTGGCCTCGGCCGCGGATGGGCCGCGGTGGGTTTGCAGCAGCGGCGCAAAGTTAGGCTCGTCGAGCTGGGTCCCGTCGGCAAAGGCGGTGGCCCGCTCCAGGACGTTGGCGAGCTGGCGCAGGTTGCCAGGCCAGTGGTGGGCGGCGAGCATTTGGATGGCGGCGCGGGTGACGGTCCATGGGACGGTGCCACGTTCGCGGGCGATCTGGTCGAGCATCGAGCGCAGGAAGGCGGGCAGATCCTCGATGCGTTCGCGCAACGGAGGCAGGTGCAGTTCCAAGACGTTGAGGCGGTAGTAGAGATCCTCGCGGAAGTGGCCTTGCTCGACGCGCGCCTGGAGGTCGATGTTGGTGGCGGCGATGATGCGGGCTTCGGTGCGCAGCATCCGGTTGCCGCCGACCCGGAAAAACTCCTGGTCTTGCAGGACGGTCAGCAGTTTGGGCTGCAGCTCGCCGGGCAGATCGCCGATTTCATCGAGAAAAATGGTGCCCTTGGTGGCTTGTTCGAAGCGACCCACGCGGCTGGCGGTGGCACCGGTGAAGGCACCGCGCTCGTGGCCGAAGAGTTCCGATTCGAGCAGCTCGCGCGGCAGGGCCGGGCAACTCACGGGAATGAACGGTTCGGCGGAGCGAGTGCTGAGGCGGTGGATTTCGCGTGCGATGAGGGTTTTGCCGGTGCCGCTTTCGCCGGTGAGCAGGACCGTGATATTGAGCTGTGCGGCCTTGGCCATCTGCTTGAGCAACGCCAGCATCCGCGGACTCCGGCTGGTCAGGGTGGTGGACTCCGATTTGCCGAATTTGGGAGTGGGACCGGCCGCTTGGGCCTGTGGGGGCTGGCCGCGGAGTCGGATCGCTTGCCGGATCACGCTGAACAGGCGTTCCAATTCGAATGGTTTGGTGAGGTAGTCATCCGCTCCGGCCTTGAGCGCGCGCACGGCGGTTTCCGCATCGTTGAGGCCGGTGAGCATGATCACCGGCACGTCGGGATACTTGTCGCGCAAGCGGCCCAGGGCCTGGATGCCTGTGCCATCGGGCAGGCCGTGGTCCAGAATCACGGCTTTGATGTGGGAGTCGAGCTGGTGGCAGCCTTCGCTCCCCGAGGCGGCCGCCACCGGCCGCCAGCTGCGGTTTTTAGCCGCCAGGGTTAGCAGGTTGCGGATCGATTCATCGTCATCGATAATCAGCAGATTGGGTGTGACTTCGGTGGCGGACATTGCGAGCAGGCGGCCCCGTGAAGAGGTCTGATTTCTTGTGTCCCGGTCCGCTGGCGGCGGCAAGCCTTAAATCAAGGAATCGCCGCCGGCTGCGGGAGGGGCGGTCGGCAGGATGAACCAGAAGGTGCTGCCTTGACCGCTTGGGCTGTCCACCCCCAGGGATCCGCCTTGGGCCTCGACCGCCAGCTTGCAGAAGGCCAACCCCAGTCCGGTGGACGGAGGATGGTCGCCGGCCGGCAGGTCGATCACCCCGAATTTGTCGAAAATCCTTTGCTGATAGGCAGCGGGAATTCCGGGACCTTGATCGCGCACCCAGATGCGCACCCCATTGGGGACGACGTCCGCGCCGAGCACGATGTCACTGCCAGGCGGCGAGTGCTTGAGGGCATTGGCCAGCAGGTTGACGCCGATGCGAGTGGTGAGTTCCAGATCACACCACAGGGGTGGACAGGCTGCGGGGAGTTGTTGCGCGATGCGGCGTGAGCTCGCGGGCCCCAGCGCCTGGGACTGTGTGCTCCGCAGGAGTTGGGACACTGGCACGGCTCGCGGATGCAGCGGGATGCCGGTGGTTTCCATCCGGCTGAGATCGACGACCATGGACACCATCTGGTTGAGTTGCTGGGTGCCGTGGATCGCGGCGTGCAGACTCTCCTGCACTTGCCCGGGCAACTGGCCGACGGTGGAGTCCGCAATCATCTCGAGGTGGCCGCCAATCACCTGCAGCGGGCTGCGCAGGTCGTGCACCAGCATGTGGGTGAGCAGGTCGCGGTGGCGTTCGAGGATCTGCAATTGCGCGTGTTCCTGATCCAGCTTGAGATAAGCCGCGCGCAGCGCGAGGTGGGTCTGAATCCGGGCCAGCACTTCGGATTCGCGGAATGGTTTGGCAATGTAGTCCACTCCGCCGCAGGCGAAGCCGGCGGTGATGTCGGCGGGTGCTGTGAGGGCGCTGATGAAGAGGATCGGGATTTGGCTGAGTCGTTCGTCGGCTTTGAAGCGGCGGCAGACTTCATAGCCGTCGAGGTCTGGCATCCGGATGTCGAGCAACACCAGCGCGGGCGGGTCGTCGCGGGCGGCGGCCAAGGCCATCTCGCCGCGTGGAAAGGCGCGCACCGCCCACCCGGCCTGACGCAGCATTTCGCCGAGGACGTTGAGGTTTTCCGGCTCATCATCGATGATCATGAGAGTGCCTTGGGAGGAATCAGTGGTCATAAGTGGGTTCCTTTCGCGGCGTCCAGCATTCGGTGCAGGCGCTCGTAATCGTAGGCCTCGACCAGCAGGCGCATCTCGGCCGCCAGACTGCCATGGGTGCCGGCGATCTCGGTGATCAGATCATGCAGCATGCGGATATCCCCGCGAAACAGCGCTTGGTTGAGCAACTCAAACTGCTTCTCCGACAGGCACGCCAGCGCCGCGGGATCGAGAAGGACGGGATCCGGCGCGAGGGTGGCGGCGGGGGCCGGCTCATAGGCATAGGTCACGTCGGTCACGCGGCTGATTTCCGCCAGCAGTCGTTCCCGCCGCACGGGCTTGGAGACATAGCCGTCGGCACCGGCGGCCGCCGCGAGTTGGTTTTCATCGGCAAACCCGGATGCGGTCACCACCAGCACCGCGAGCTCGCGCCCGCCAGGCAGCTCGCGCAAGCGGGAGATCGCCTCGTAGCCGTCCATCTCCGGCAATCGCTTGTCCATCAACACCAGGTCAATTGTCGGGGCTTGGCGCAAGCGCTCCAGGGCTAGCGCCGCGCTGGCCGTCGTTTCCACGGGGAAGCCTACCGCCGTGAGCATGTCGGCGAGCATGTCGCGGTTTTCGGGCTCATCGTCCACGACCAAGACCCGGCAGGCCGGCTGATCCGCAGCCAGGTGCAGCACGCTGCCGCGGGGCGACGGTTCCGGCATGCGGTCGCTGCTGCCGCGGGCGGTGAAGGTGAAGCGGAACCGGCTGCCCTCGCCGAGGCGGCTGGTGACGGTGATGTCGCCGCCCAGCGCCTGGGCATAACGGCGGCTCAAGGGCAGCCCCAAACCCGTGCCTTGGCCGCTCTGGCGGCCGTGCGGTGCCTGCTCAAAGATCTCAAAGATGTGCTCCAGTTCGTCCTGATCGATGCCACATCCGGAATCCTCGACCTCCACCGCGATCCGGAGTTCGCCGGGCGCGCCGTCGGCCAGCACCGATGCCGCCAGGCGCACCCCGCCGCAGGTGGTGAACTTGACCGCGTTACCTAACAGGTTCACCAGGATTTGGCGGATCTTGACCGGGTCGGCGTGGATAAACCGGGGCATGTCATCGGTGTGGGACAAGTCCAGCGTCAAGTCCTTGGCCTGCGGATGCCGGACGAACACCAGCCGCACGTCCTCCAGTGCCTGATAGAAATCAAACGTGCACGGCGCGAGCATGATGCGGTGGGCGTCGCTGCGCACCAGTTCCAGCAGGTCGGTGAGCAGCGCCAGCAGATGCTCGGCGCCGCGGGTGATGGCGCTGAGCCGCTGGCCGGTCGAGCAGGATCCGCACTCGCGGCCCATGATCTGGGCGTAGCCGAGAATGGCATTGAGTGGGGTGCGGATTTCATGGGACATGTTGCCCAAAAACAGACTCTTGGCCAGGGCCGCGGCTTGCGCCGCGTCGCGGGCTTGAATCAATTGGTGCTGGAGCTCGCGGGATTGGCGCTCCTCGGCCCGGCGGGCGTCAAAATGCGAGTAGAGTTCGGCCAGCACGCGCAGCAGCGAGATCTCTTCGGTCTGCCAGATGCGGGGTTCAGTCACGGCATCGAAGCCGACGAAGCCGAGGCAGACATCCCCCTGCATGAGCGGCAGGGTGATGAGCGAGCGGATCCCCTGCGGCTCGAGCACCTCGCGCAGAGAGTCGTCGGCGGGCAGGTCCGCGACGCTGGGCACGTGCACCAGGTCGCCGCGGCGGTGGGCGGCGACCCAGTCGGGGAGCAGGTCGTTGGGCAGGGCTTTGAGATTGGCGATTTCCGGGGAGATTCCCGGGCCGCACCATTCATGGGTGTTGCACATGATGCCCGCCCCGAAGTCATACGCAAACAGATAGGCGCGATCGGCGTGGATCAGCTGGCCCATGGTCGCCAGCGACTGGTCAATGGCGGCGTCTTGCCGCTCCAGGGGCACGTTGACAAACTCCGAGGCGAGGTTCATCAACTCGCGTTGGATGCCCGATAGCCGGGTGAGTTCCCATTCGGCGTGCTTGCGCTGGGTGATGTCGATCATCACGCTGAGGACGTAATCGCGGCCCTGGCTGCTGATGATTTCGCCCGAGAAGAGGCCGAAGATAATGCCGCCGTCCTTGCGGCGGACTTGCAGTTCGATACCCGCGGCGATCCCGTCGGTCTGGAGGTGCGAGGCCACCGCGTTATACTGCGTCGGGTCCACGAACAGGTTGAGTTCCGTGGCGGTTTTACCGAGGATCTCCTCGCGGGCATAGCCGAGAGTTTCGAGGAAGGCGTCGTTGACATCGGTGAACCGGCGGTCGGGCTGCGAGGAGAGCGCGATGAGGGTGGGGTTGCGACGAAACAGGCGCTCAAACCGCTGATGGGCTTCCTGTTCCGCGGTCAGGTTCTTGCTGATGCCAAACACGCAGTGCTCGCCATTCCATTGGCCGAACCAGACGCGGGTTTCGACGGGCACCAGCGCGCCAGTCTTACCTTCCAGCGGCAGCGGACAACTGGCGCGCTCGCCCCGGAACATGGCGGCGAAGATTTCCGCCGCTTCCTGCCGTTTGCTGGCCGGATGCAGGTTGAGCAGATTCATTCCTTGGAGCTCGTCCGGCGAGTAGCCCAGCATTTGGGTGACGGCGGAATTGGTGAACAGAATCCGTCCCTCGGGCGTGCCCACGGTGATCATGTCCGTCATGGATTCGAAGAAGGCGCGGAAATTGCCCTCGCTTTCCTGGAGGGCGTTCTCGATCCGTTTATGGGCGGTGATGTCCCAGTTGGTGCCAATCATGCGCAGCGGGTCGCCGCTGGCGTTGCGCTCCACCGTGGCAATCCCACGGATGTCATGGATGGTGCCGTCGGACCACAGCGCCCGGAACTCAATGTCGAACTCCTGGTCGCCCCGCAGCGCGTTTTGTATGGCCTGGTCGCCGCGCTGGCGGTCGTCCGGGTGCAGCCCGGCCTGCCAGGCTTCATAAGCGCCGCTGAACTGGTCCCGGGTGATGCCGTAGAGGGCGAACATTTGTTCGTCCCAGACCAGTTGGTTGTTGGTCACGTCGTAGTCCCAGATGCCGACGCCGCCGGCGCGAGCGGCCAGCGACAGGCGGTTGGTGGTTCGCCGCAGCGAGTCTTCGCTGTGCTGGAGTTCGGCGGTCAGGGCGGTGGCCATGCGTTGGGCGGCGGCGCGGGTGTTGAGCAGGACCCGGATCAGGGCAAAGAGCAGCAGGGTGATGAGGAGGCCGCGGCCCAGCGTGAGCCATACTTGGAGGTAATCCGCGGTGAAGATTCCGAGGCTGGGTTGTATGAAGCACAGGGTCCAGCAATGGCCATTGAACTGCACCGGAATCTGGCGTGTTAGGGTGGCCCGGGTCCAGTGCGACGCGCGCTCGGTGACCGGTGATGCGTAGAGCAAGGCGGCGGGTGCCACCCGGCTGCCGTCAAAAACCTGCAGTTGCGGCTGGGGTGCGGGGTCGTGATAGCGGCAGCCGAGGATGCCAGCGATCAGATCCTTCATCCGGTAGGGACTGTAAACCCAGCCGGCGAGGGCGGCCCGGCGTTGGTCGATGGACTCGGTGGGCTGTCCCGGGCGGTAAACCGGGACATACATCAAGGTGCCTTCCTGGACATCCTGGTCGGTTTCCTGAACCAGCTGCACCTTGCCGGTGAGCGCGGCGGAATTGGTGTCGCAGGCGCGTTGCATCGCCTGGTGGCGGACCGGCTCCGAGAACATGTCATAGCCGAAGGCGCGCAGGTTGCGGCCGGTGAAAGGTTCCAGATAGATGATCGAGGAGTAGGTTTCGCGCTCGCCGGCGGGTTTGACCTGATAGTCCGGGAACCCCTCGCTGCGGACTTGCGCGACATGCCGGGCCAGCTCCGCGCGCGGGATCAGCTGCGCAAACCCCATCCCCTGAATCCCCGGCAGAAGTTGGTCAATCTTCTGGTATTGGTTGAAAATCCGCCAGCCCTCGCGGGTGACCTTGTCCGATGCGCCAAACAACGCCGCCCCGCTCAGCAGGATGCGCGCGTGGTCATCAAGCCGCCGCGCAATCAGATTGGCGACTTCATTGCTGTGGTTGTGGAAATCCTTTTCGGCCGACCGCTCCACATCGGATTGAATCGACAGGGTGGCCACGGCGGCCAACATCAGCCCGAGCCCCAGCACCAGCCAGGAAATGTAGTGGTAGCGGCCGGCTGACGGCGTCGCGGGTGAGGAGGGTGGCGGACGCTTGGTCATACCTACCCGTTATAGCGGAGTTTCAAGCGTGGGTTGGGTCATTTGGTGGCGAAGACGGCTTGGATGTCAGCGAGGGAAACGCCGAGTTTTTTGCCAGCGATTTGAGTCAAGGCGGCGGCGTCGCCCTCGAAATGGAAGGTGCGTTGCACGTGGCGGAGGGTCTCGCCGGGTTGGAGGAAGCCGGCCTTGGACGAGGATTCCAACTCATAGAACGGGCCCATTTGCGTGCCGTCGGCCAGTGGACCGTCGTTATACGAGTTGATGACGTCGCCGGAGAATGGATCCTGCTGGATTTCCCACGCCGAATTCACGAAGTCGGTGGTCGATGGATCGAGAGTGGTTTCGACGATGGTGAGGACTTTGTTGGCGGCGTCGTAGGAGCCAAAGGTCGGCAGGGCGCGTTTGGGCGGGATGCCGATTTTGCTGCGGCATTTGCCATCGGCCTTGAAGAACACCGCCGCTTCGGAGATTTTCAAGCGGTCGGCGGGCACCTTGCCGAAATAGTCATCCTTGAGGATGGTGCCCAAATCGCCCTTTTGATAGGGGATGACCACGGTGACTTCGGGAGAGGGATTCATCATGCCGAGCAACCAGATCGAGAGCGCGCCGGTTTCCTTGGCCCATGGCAGCTTGCCGGTGTTTTGCACGCGGTTGTCGGTTTCATAGGCGACCATGTGCAGCCCTGCGGGCAACTCCAGGTCCAATTTGGCGGCGATTTCAGCCGGACTCAACAGGCTGATCTTGCGGGTCACCGCGACCTCGAACGTAAAGCCCGAATAGTTGGTCAACTTGGCGTGTTTGCTGAACGAGGCCGTGCGGGCATCGGCGGCATCGGTTTGAAACGCCTCGGTGTCCAGACAGGCCGGGGTCTGCCAATGGGCGAGATCGAAGGCCGCGTCCTTGGCGAAAAAGATCGAGAACTGTCCGCCTTCGGGGCCGAACCACAGGCGCTCCTCGCCCCCATAAGCGTTGATATGCGGCTGCGGCTTGCCCGACTCGATGAGCGGGCGGTTGATCCATCCGAATGAAAACCCGTTGCCGCCGGAGGCGGAGCTGGTCATCACCCGGCCTTGATATTCCGGGGCGATCAGGACCCGCGCGTCGCCATTGCTCAGCTCGACGGGTTTCAGGTGCTGTTGCAGAAACTGCAGGTCAAAGCCGTATTGGCCCTTGGTATAGGTCGAGTTCATAGTTGGCGGGTGGGTGGGTGAAGCGGTTGCCGCGCGGGTGCCTGCGGCCAGGACGATGGCTGCGGCCAGGGTGACGGATCGATGGAATGATTTCATGATGGCGCGGGATGGAGAAGGTGAGAGTCGCGGGCAGGATGGGCGACGGTCTTGGGTGTCAGTGGGTCATTGGGCTTTCGCCGGAGGCATCGCCGAGGTGCGAGGCCTCGACCGGAAGAAAGCGTTTGAAGCGGGTTTTGTCGATCGACTTCATGTAGGCCTCCTCGGGTGAGATCATGCCTTCGCGCAGTTTCGACCAGATCGACTCGTCCATGAACTGCATGCCCTCGTTTTTGCCGCCGGTGATGACGTCGTAGAGTTTCTGGGTCGCGCCCTCGCGGATGATCGCGCAGACCGCGGGGGTGGCGAACATGATTTCATGGACTGCGGTGCGGCCGGGTTTGTCCACCCGCTTGCACAGCAGTTGGGCGACCACCCCGCGCAGCGAGGCGGCGAGCATGGTGCGCACCTGCGATTGTTGGTCGGAGGGGAACACGTCGATGATCCGGTCGACGGTTTTGCGGGCGTTGTTGGTGTGCAGCGTGCCGAACACCAACAGCCCGGTTTCCGCCGCGGTCAGCGCCAGCGAAATGGTTTCCAGGTCGCGCATTTCGCCGACCAGGACGATGTCCGAATCTTCGCGCAACGAGGCACGCAGGCCATCCGCGAACGAGGGGGTTTGGTTCGGCACCTCGCGCTGGGTGATGATGGATTTCTTGTTGCGGTGGACGAACTCGATGGGCTCCTCGATGGTGATAATGTGGCGGTTGAAGTTGATATTGATGTAGTCCAAGAGCGCCGCGAGGGTGGTGGACTTGCCGGAACCGGTGGGGCCGGTGACGAGCACCAGGCCCGAGCGCATGTGGCCGAACTCCTTGACCACATCGGGCACGCCGAGGGAGGCGAGCGAGGCGATTTCGGTGGGGATTAGCCGGAACACCGCGGCGTAGCCATACTGTTGTTTGAGGTAGTTGCAGCGGAAGCGCGAGTCCTCGTCCATCTCGTAGGCGAAGTCGAGGTCGCCGGAGTTGACAAAGCGTTCAAACGCCTGGGGATCACAGATCTCGCGCAGCAATTGATGAAAATCCTCGCCGACGAGGAGGCCGCGCCCGGGAATGGCGACCACCGCCCCGTGGACGCGGATCTTCGGCGGCTGGCCTTCGGCCAGGTGCAGGTCCGAGCCTTTGTTGGCAATCAGATAGCGGAACAGTTCGTCGATGCGGGCCATGGGATGGAAATTCAGGATTGGAAAAAGTCTTTCATCTGAGCCTTGTCATCGGAGCGGAACATCGCCTCTTCCTGGGAGATGAGGCGTTCCACGTAGAGCCGGCGCAGCGATTCATCCATGGTGATCATGCCGACATTTTTGCCGGTCTGCATGACCCCGGGAAGCATGAAGGTTTTACCTTCGCGGATGCAGTGGGCGACGGCGGGGGTGTTGACCAGCAATTCGAGTGCGAGCACCCGGCCGTTGCCATCGACGCGCGGCACGAGCTGCTGGGAGAGGATGCCGCGCAGCGATTCGGACACCATGACCCGGATCTGGTCGCGCTGGTCGGTGGGGAATACGTCCAGCACCCGGTCCAAGGTGCGCGGGGCGTTGCCGGTGTGGAGGGTGCCGAGGACCAAGTGGCCGGTTTCCGCCGCGGTCAGCGCGAGCTGGATGGTTTCCAGGTCGCGCATTTCCCCGACCATGATGACGTCGGGGTCTTCGCGCAGGGCCCCGCGCAGGGCTTTGGCGAAGGATTCGGTGTGGGTGTGGACTTCGCGCTGGTTGACGTGGCAGCCCTTGGATTCGAACACGTATTCGATGGGGTCCTCGAGGGTCAGGATGTGGTCTTCGCGGTCGGCGTTGATGAAATCCACCAGCGCGGCGAGGGTGGTGGATTTGCCGGAGCCCACCGAGCCGGTAACCAGGACCAGGCCGTTCTGGTAGCGGGTGAGCGGCAGGATGTGTTCGAGTGGGAGTCCGATGTCCTCGAGCGAGCGGATCTTGGTGTTAATGACCCGGAAGGCCATGTCATAGCCGAGGCGCTGCTTGACGACCGACGCGCGGTAGCGGCCGCTGGCGGCGGAGTAGGCGAAGTCGATGTCGCCCTTGGCTTGGAGGCGGCCCCACTCGGCATCGCCGAGGAAGGAGCGGGCGAGCCGTTCAGTGTCAGCTGGTGCCAGCGGCGGATGGTCATTCCAAATCGGTGCCAGCTTGCCAAAGCGTCTCCAAGCGGGCGGAAAGGCGGTGGGCAGGTGGACGTCGGAGCAGTCGTATTCGCGTCCGAGCTGAAGGTATTGATCGACGTGGTTCAGAACCTGATGGGCTGACATGGGGTGGATTCAGAGAGATTTGGGGGTCTTGGAAAGGCGGGCGAGAAGGCGGTTGGCAGGCGACGGCAACCCTTGTCCTGCCAGCCAGTTTTTGACTTGGTCTCCCAGCCAGATTTTCACCAGCGGGCGGGTGGCGGTCCACGCCAGGCCAAGCAGTTTGGCGGGGATGCCGCGGCCAGGCTTGGCGGCGGGGCGCGGGTTGCGGTGCCACACCAAGCTGGCGGCCAGGCCGGTGGCGAGCGAGCTGATCATCCACGTGGCCGGGTGGTGTTGCAATGAGCCGCGGATGCGGGCCGGGACGTCGAGTCGCTGGCGCAGCGCGCGGACTTCGCCCGTCAGGCACGAGCGGGCGGCCGCGCTGCGGTCAATCAGACCTTGGGTTTCGGAGTTTGCTGGAGGGTTTCGATCCATTCGCGGTCTTTGTGGAATTCAGCGCGGGTGACGGGGAAGGCCGGCGCGGCAGGGGTCCGGGCAGCCCGGGCGAAACCGAGCGCAGCCAGCAGGTGGAGGGCGGCACCCGCTACGGCAACCCACGCCCACGGCCAACCGGAGGCTTGGGCGATGAGGGCAATCCCGCCCGCTAACAGCAGCGCCCACGCCAACCCCAGGCAAGCCAGGCCTGCAATCAGACTGCTGGCACGCCGCGCGCCCGCAGCGGTGGCCTGTTTCAATTCCAACTCGATGAGGGCCAGGCGCGCCGCCACCAAGGTCAACAGGGCGTCACTCCAATTCGCGGGCGCGCTCACACCACGGTGGGACTCAGGGAATTCAGCCGGTGGCGGGAATTCGTTATCCGATGCGGGATTCATGAGGCGTCAATCAAGCGGACCCGCCTGAAGGCGGGATCACAGGCGGGCGGATTGGAGCGGAGATTAACGGCGCACGATCAGGCCAATGAGGAAGCCCAGGCCGAGGGCGCTGATGACGCACTTGGTGGGATTTTGACGGATATAATCTTCGGCGGTCAGCTGCAGGTCCTTGGCGGTTTCGCGGGTGTTTTCCCACTGATCGGTGGCGGTTTCCTTGAGGTGCTGGGCTTTTTCCGCGGCGGAGGCTTTGAGGGCGATCGCCTTTTCGGTGGCGCTGTCGCGGAAATGCTGGGCGGAGTCCACCGCCCGTTCTTTCAGCGCGGACGCTTTGACTTCGGCGGTATGGACGAATTCGCGGGCTTTTTCGCCGGCGGCGGCGCGGAGGTCGTTGGCCGCCTGGGTGATCGATGGCGTTGCGACGAACTCCGCATCGGGGTAGAGGCTGTCGGGGGTGGGAGATGGGTTGGGCATGGCGGTGATTTCGTTTTTCACAAACCTGCATGGCTTGCGGTTCGCGGGTAGAAGTGACATTTTTCGAGGGGATTTGCAAGGCACGACTTGCAAAAGGTCGAATCATTGTGGCGGGGTGAGGATCCTGGCTTTGGGGGCGGGCAACAAGAGTTCGTTTTGGCCTTCGGGGGGGGCGGTGAACATGACGTTTTCCCACTTGGGATCTTTGAGCGGTCCGGTTCCGCGGAACTGGAACATCCCGTAGAACGGCCGCAGCGGCAGGGTGAGCAAGCTGAACAAGCCGCGGGCATTCATGCGCATGGTCAGGTCGAGGGTGCGTTCTTTCAAATCGACGGCCCCATCGCCGACGAAGACCACGGACGGGGTGGCGGTTTTGAAATCCTTGGTGCTGAGGATGCCGTCCTTGATTTTGAAGGTGCAGAACGCGCTTTTGGCACGTTCAAAGCCGGCGCTGCGGTCATTCAACACGCCACTGATGAGCGGGCTGAGCGGGCCGAACACGGGCACGGCAAACAACTCGGTTTGTTCCAGTGCGAACAGCCCCTCGCCGCTCATGGTTTCGACCCGCTCGTTGAGGAGGGAAAAATCCAGCCGTCCGGTGACGTTGCCGCCCCCTTTCAACTGGAATCCATAGGTCGAGGTGAGGGGCGGGATCGAGAGCCGGGTCCAGCTCAATTCGCCGTTGAGTTTGCCATTGCCCTGGAACTCGAAACGCCCCGTGATCGGGCCGTCGAACACGGTGCATTTCAAGTCATCGACGGTCACGCGCTCGCCGCGGATGGCGACTTTGCCGGCGGGCTGTTCGAGGGTGAGAGTTTCGCCCAGGAAGCGATAATCCGCGGGGGCGGCGGAGCTGAAGGCGATATCCAACGCGGTGCGTCCCTGCGGGCTGACATCGACCACGCCGGAGCCTTGGAGTTCCGGCGGGTGGTGGAAGCGGTAGGCTTCGAGCGAGTCGGCCACTTTGGGTGCGAACAGGCGGACCACGGGCGCCGCCCAGATGGTTCCATCGACCGCTTCGACCTCGACGATCTGGTTGGGTGCGTCATAGCGGATGCGGCCGACTTTGACGGTTCCCTGCTTGGGGCCGTTGAAGGCCTCGCGGAGCGGGTAGTTTTGATAGTTGAAGACCACCGTGCCGGCGGAGAAATCCAGTTCACGATGGCTCAGCGCGAGGTGGCACTCGGCGGAATTGACCGGCACTCCGCGGTAGTTGACGTTTTTCACGCGGGCCTGGCCGGTCAGGGCCCAGGACGTGGGATCGGTAGTTGCAAAGCCGCCTTCGAGGGTGACGAGGGTTTCGGCCCCCTTGCGATCCGTGAAATCATTGAGCACTTGCTCCAGCGGCACGCCGAGCGCAAACGGCCGGTACACGGCAATCGGCAGAGTGGTTTCCACCAGCAAGTGGACCAGCGGCCCTTGGATCATGACCTTGCCGCGGGCCTCCCCGTCGGGACGGGTCAAGCGCACGTCGCGCAAGTAGAAATCCCCGTCCCGCCAGGCAAACGCGCTTTGCACAACGTCGAACAGCACGGATTTCACCCGGACCGCCTCACAGCGGGCGTGACCGGTCACCTGAAATTGCGGGCGGTAGTTGGCATCGACGCGGAACCCGCCCGCCGCATCGAGGGCCTGTCGGCCGTTGATCTCAAGCTCGTGCAGCGTCGGCAGGCCTAGCCAGGCTTGGAGCAAGCGCGGGATTTCGAGCGTCGAGTGCACATCGAAGCGGCCTTCGCGGTCGCCGAGGTCGTAGTCGAGGTGCCCGTCGAGTGCCCCGCGCGCATCCACGGCATGCAGGGCGGTGAGGGTCAGCAAGTCGCCGGTGATTTCAGCCTCGGCGGCCACTTCGCTGAGGAGATGCTGGTTTTTGCCCAGATTGTGGGCGAGGAACGCCAGTTTGGCGGTGAGCGCCGCCGGGCGGTTGGCGTCACCTTCAATCGAGATCCGCAGTTGTGGCGGGCCCTTGGAGTCGAAATGCCACTGTTTGAGTTCGCCGATGATGCGGGTGAGCAGTTCGCGGTGTTGGGTCGTGGGTGAGGTCTCGGACGGGTGATCGGAGCTGGCTTGATAGCCGATGAGGCGCGCGTCGAGGTTGACTTCAATGCCGGCGATGCGACCGCGCGCGTTGCGGATTTCGAAGCGGCGTTCGCCCGGCATAAACAGGGTGCCATAGGCACCGGTGACTTCCAGCGGCGCGGCCGCGGGATCGTTCGGATTGAGCGGCAGGGTGAGTTGCGCGTCCTGCAGTTGGATTTTGGTGAGGTGGACGATGCCGCGCGCGAGTTGGGTTTTATCGAAATCGAGGATGACGCTTTCGAGTCGGGAGACTTCATGGAGATTCTGCGGGTCGGCAAAAACCCGGACTTTCGAGGCGACCACGCCCCGCAACGGGTGGTAGCTCAAATGGCCGATCTTGACATAGGCACCCTGCTTGCCGATTTCGCGTTCGATGGCGGTGCGCCAGGATTCCGGCAGGCCGGTGTGGTTGGCCCAGGCCAGAGTTGCGAGCAGCGCCACGACGGCCGTGGCGATCATGAGGAACGCCAGGGAACGGAGATTGCGGGTGAGGTGCAGGCGATGCATGCGGCGATTTCCTGAGCCTAGGATGCGGCTCATCAAAAAGCAACTCAGGGCACCAAGCCCGCCTCGCGGAATGAATAGTAGGCGGTCCTGCCCGGTGAAGGTTTGCCGATGATCACATGATCGAGGAAGTGCACTTGCATCAGACTGGCGGCTTCCACCAGGCGCAGGGTCACCCGTTCGTCAGCCTGGCTCGGACTCGGGTCGCCCGACGGATGGTTGTGGATCAGGATGAAGCCGTGCGCGCCGCGGGTGATCACCGGGCGGAGGATTTCACGCGGATGGGCGCTGGATTCACTCACCGTGCCGACCGATACCACCGCCGTGCCGAGATGTCGCAGGCGCGTGTCCACCACCGCCACGACCACGTGCTCCTGGGTGAGGTGCCGCAGTTGGGGCGCGAAAAACTCATGGATGCGTTCCGGGCTGTCCAGCGGGGTGTCGCGGACTTGTTCGCGGGCGACGCGCGACCCGAGTTCGAACGCTGCCGCCAGCTTCGAGGCTTTGGCCAGTCCCAGTCCGTGTTCTTTGGCGAGTTCGGAGACTGGCAGCCCGCCCAGGGCACCCATGGAGCCATATTTGGTGATCAGGTCGCGCCCGATGTCGATCGCGCTGTGGCCCTTGGTGCCGGTCGAGATGAACAAGGCCATCAGTTCGGCGTTGCTGAGGGCGGCCGGCCCGAGCTGGGCGAGCTTTTCCCGCGGCCGCTCGTTGTGGGGCAGGTCTTGGATCCGCAGCGCGGACAGGTCGGCCTCGCCGCCTGCGGACACGGAGCCATAGCGTTCGGAAACATGGGGGGACATTGGCGCAGATTGAAGCAAGCGGCGCGGGCTGACAAGAATTTCCCGTGACG
>JBAXBG010000069.1:0-16535 GCA_037142115.1 Verrucomicrobiota bacterium
GAGCGAGAACCAGTAGCGATATGAGTAAAATGTGCATTTTATTTGCAGCGAACGATTCGTGCTCCTACGGGAGCGGTTGGATTGGAAAAGGCATGAGAGTGGTTGGCTCGTGGCCCGTTAGGAGCCACGACTTGTTCGATTTTCTGTTTCGTGTGTCTCGTTGCATGCCTTCGGCTATCATGATATGGAACGGTGTCACGGCGCAATCTCCGTTCCTTGTCGCCAGGCGTTCCCGACCTCAAGGCGAAAATCTCGCATCCCTGTCCCCAGGCGTTGCTGTCCCGAATTGAGAACCGGTCCCGGCCGGGGATCCGGAACCGTTCCATCGGTACCAACCAGTTCCCGGCCGGACACTGTTCTGGAAACGCTGACCTGGCATGTGTGCATTGAACGGGGCATTGCGATCAGTCTCTGAAATTTGGTATCGAACAGTTTTATTCAATGACGAGTGGGTTGAACCCTTGTTATACGAGCATGTCGTTGAACAAGGTGCAAATGCAACCCGTAAGGGCACTTCTCTGCGACGTCCATCATGAGTAGGATTTAGGCCGCCATGGAGGACGCGTCCAGCAAATCATGCGGGGGAAATGGGATTAGGCGGGATGTGGCGGGTTTAGGTCAAGCGGGCTGGGGCCGCCAGCGCCGGGCGTTGGATGACAGGGAGGTAGATCATGGTGGTTTCGACGCTGGAGTGGCCGAGGAGGTCCTGGACGGTGCGGATGTCAGTGGAGGAAACGCAGACGATCCGAGCGCGGGAATGGCTGATGGAGGGGGCATGCAGGGAGTATCACATGTTCTCTAGAACAGCGCAAGAGAGGATTTTGCGGTCGGGGGATTTTGCTTGTAATCCGAGCGCGCATGGTAAGAGTATACGAAATGGTGAACTCGCGTCTCCGAGTTCACCCTCAACCAAATCCCCCCACATCATGAAGCCAACAAGCTCTCGATTCCGATTTTCCAGCCGAGCCGTTTATCATGCGGTTGCCATCTTAGGAGTCGCTCTGTTAGGATGCGGAAAAGGTGCGGCGCAGGTGCCACCGCCGGGGATGACGGCAACCACCCCGGCCGAGGAGGCGGCGAAGATTCCCGATGATCAACTCGATTCGCTGGTGGCACCGATCGCGCTCTATCCCGATGCGCTCCTCAGCCAGACGCTGGTCGCGTCGACCTATCCGCTCGAGGTCATCCAGCTCCAGCAGTGGCTGGGTAAGAACAAGGGATTGAAGGACAAGGCGTTGGCGGAGGCGGTGGCCAAGCAGCCGTGGGATCCGAGCATCCAAGCGATGGCCGGCTTTCCGGAGGTGGTCACGAAGTTGGCGGCGAACATCCAGTGGACATCGGATCTGGGCAACGCCTTCCTCGCCCAGCAAGCCGACGTGATGGCCGCCGCCCAGCGCCTGCGGGCCAAGGCCCAGGGCACCGGCAATTTGACATCCAGCGAGCAACAAAAGGTGACCACCCAGACAGTCGAGGGGGGCACCCAGGTGATCGTGATTGAACCGGCCAGTCCGAGCGTCGTTTATATTCCCTCGTATGACCCGGTGGTGGTGTATGGGCCTCCCGCCTATCCCTACCCGCCGCTTTATTACCCAGGGTATGTGCCGGGAACTGGGCTGGCGTTTGGGGCGGGCTTGATCCTGGGTGCGGCCTGGGGCGGCGGTTGGGGCTACGGTTGCGGCTGGGGCCACGGCGACGTCAACGTCAATTACAACAACACGTTCGTCAATCGTTCTAACAAAAACTTCAACCCAAACAACAATTGGGGGCACAATCCGCAGCATCGCGGCAACGCTCCCTATGGCAACCGCCAAACCGCCGCTAAATATGGCGGAACCGGGCGGCCCGGTGGCGCGGGTGGCGGCACGGCAAATCGCCCCGGTGGTGGCACTGGAACACGTCCGGGTGGTGGGGCCGGAATTGGCGGCGGCACCGGAGCGCGTCCAGGCGGCGGCACCGGAGCGCGTCCAGGCGGCGGTGCGGGAGTCGGTGGTGGCGTGGGAACACGTCCCGGTGGTGGAGCCACCACGCTGCCAGCCGGTGGTGGCGCGGCTACTCGTCCCGGCGGTGGGGCGAGCACGATGCCAGCCAGAGGCGGCAGCTCGAATAGTATTGGTGGCCGCAGTCCCTCTACGGGCGGCAGCAGCAGTGCCTTCGGTGGTGGCGGCGCGAGCAGCCGAAGCTCGGCAGGTGCGGCCAGCAGCAGAGGATCTCGTAGCATGAGCAGCGGAGGAGGGCGCAGCGGAGGCGGCGGCGGGCGCAGCGGAGGAGGCGGCGGCGGCGGACGCGGACGCGGAAGATAAGTAACCCTTAAAAAAGAACAACCCATGAAATCAAAATCAGACCTCATGACAGCAATCCGAATCTTGGCTTCTGTGATCTTCCTTTCCGGCATGGCCATTCCAGCCGTGCAGGCGGAGCCGTCGGCCAAACCCGGGGCGTCGATCACGCCGACGGCAAAACAGCTAGGGTTCGACACGCCGCAACAGGCGGTGGATCGCCTGCTGCAGGCGGCCGAAGCTTGCGACGTGCCTGCACTCAAGGAGATTCTGGGGCCGGACAGCGCCGACCTCATCAGCTCCGAGGATCCGGTAAAGGACAAGGAGAGGCTGGCCGCGTTTGTCGCCATGGCCAGGGAGAAGAATGCCATCGGAGTGGACCCGAAGCAACCGAACCGCGCCATCCTGTCAGTCGGCAACGATGAGTTTCCGCTGCCGATTCCGGTGGTGAAGCACAAGGACAAGTGGTCGTTCGACACCCATGCCGGCCGCACCGAGATTCTCAACCGGCGCATCGGCATGAACGAGTTGGACGTCATCGAGATTTGTCACGGCTTTGTCGAAGCACAGCACGAATATGCCGCGGAAAAACATGATGATTCCAAGGTCAACCAGTATGCCCAGCGCATCATCAGCACGCCGGGCAAGCATGACGGACTGGCGTGGCAGGATGCGGATGGAACCTGGGGTGGGCCTGCGGGCGAGGGGATCGCCAAGGCCCTGGAGCAAGGCTACTCGAACAAGGGGCAGCCGTATCACGGCTACCGCTTCAAAGTTCTCACCGGCCAAGGGCCGGCGGCACCCTTGGGGCAAATGGATTTCGTGGTGGAGGGCTCCATGATTGGCGGGTTCGCGTTGGCGGCGGCACCGGCACAGTATCGAGTCACCGGGGTGAAGACCTTCATGGTCGGTCCCAATGGCACGGTTTACGAGAAGGACCTGGGCGCAGATACCCAGAAAATCTTTGAGGGGCTGGACCGCTTCAACCCCGACCCAACTTGGCAGCGCACTGAAGACCAGTGGTAGAAACGGTGGGCCGCGACGGAGCGGCGGCAGCGTCAAAGGCCCGCCCCGTGGATCGACTCCCAGCGCCGGAAAATTCACGGGCGGGGGATTGCTTCAGGTGGCCAAACATTGCTTGTGGCGACCGGCCGGATTTTGTGATACTTACGCCCATGAAGCTCGGTTACACGATTCTTTACGTGCATGACGTGCCGCGATCCGTGGCGTTCTATGAGGATGCGTTCGGCCTGGGCCGGCGCTTCGTGCATGAGGCCGGCCTGTATGCCGAGATGGACACCGGCACCACCACTCTGGCGTTCGCGTCCAATGGCCTGGCGAAATCGAACCTGCCCGGCGGGTTCCGCGAAAACAGCCCGTTCGGCCAACCCGCCGGCTTCGAAATCGCGTTCGTCACCGACGACGTGCAGGCCGCGTATGACCAGGCGCTGGCCGCCGGAGCGATTCCCGTGGCCCCGCCGGCGACCAAAGCCTGGGGGCAGACGGTGGCCTTCGTTCGCGACAAGGACGGCATCGTGGTCGAACTCTGTTCGCCCTCGACCCAATCCTGAGGCCGCGCGGCAGCGCATTCTCACGAATGCGCCTACCCGGCCAGGTAGGCGTGCTGGTGACAGCACGCGGTGCCTGAGCATCGCGGGCTGCGCCACTCCCGCGTTGACCCGCCAAGTCAGGGCCGCAAGAATCCAAGCCCGTGCCACCCTCCCCCGACATCACCACCTTTCTGCGGAATTCCCGCTGGCAGGGCCGATTTGACGACGAGGTGCTCGCCGCGGCGCGGCCGATGGTGGCGAAGGTGAGGAATTTGCGGCTGGAGGAGCCGGCGGCGGGATCCTTTTCATTGTTAGGTGATGCCGCCCAGGAGGAGGCCGCGGTGGAGTTCTGGCTGGCTGACGGTTCGTGGGAGTTCGAAACCGCCTGTTCGTGCGAGCTGGGTGGGTTCTGCCCGCATGCGGCGGCACTGCTGCTGCGGGCCGAAAAAGAGCGCGACCCCTCGCGGCTGCATGGCCGGAGCGTGGCGGCCGCCGTCGCCGCCGCCCTGCCGCAAGCGGCGCTGGTGCCCCCACCCCCTGCGACGGAACTGCCTATCATTTCTCCTGAGCCGCGCTTCGAGCTGCACGTGACGCGCGAACCGGTCGACCGCGCATCGCGCTTGTTGCTCCAGTCGCTCGGCCAGCCCGACCCGGCGGTGTGGATCTCCGCCGAAGCCACCGTGATCTACGACACCCACCGCTGCCCACTGCGCGGCTCCATGCCGGGCTGGACCAGCCGCGTCGATCAATCCGACGGGCACCCGGCGCTCCTCCAGCACCAGGCGGCGGCGGAAAATGCCGCCGCCCGCCAACTCGGCGACACCGGGCTCTCGTCGCTGCAATCGAATTCCGCATGGCGGTTCATGATGAACCTGAAATCCCGCGACACCCGCGACGCGCCCACTCGCGACCGCTGGTTTCCCGATCCGGGCCGGGTGCCCGTCGATTTGTTCTGGCACCAGTTCCGCGGGGAAAAAATCGCTGACCTGGAACGCCTGGGCTGGCACGTGACGGTGGATGACAACGTCGGCCACCGCGTGTTCGAGGCGGATCCGGCGCAGTGGGACAGCAAACTCACCCCCGGCGACGGCGGCTGGTTCAGCCTGTCGGTGGGCTTCGATGTCGGCGGCACCAGCTACGACCTGCTGCCGATCCTCGCCGGGTTGCTGGAAAATGATTTCCTCGAGGAAACATTGGACCGCCAGGACTCCGGATTTATCTACGCACCGCTGCCGGATGGCGACGCGCTGCGCCTGCCGATCGGCCGGGTGCGCCGGATCCTCCAGCACCTCGCGTCGCTCATCGACCCGAAATTCCCTGACAAGGCCCGCCTCCACGCGCTCGACGCCGCCTCGCTCGCCGGCCTCGAGGGGCTGGGCATCGAGACCCCGCCCGACCTGGCGGAACTGGCGGCCAAGCTGCACGACTTCTCCGGCATCGCGGCGGTGGAACCGGACCCAGGCATGCTGGCGACACTCCGCGACTATCAGTTAGCCGGCTTCCGCTGGATGCAGTTTCTGGCGCGCCACGGGCTGCACGGGATTCTGGCCGACGACATGGGGCTCGGAAAAACCCTCCAGACCCTCACCCACATTCTCGCCGAAAAGCGCTCCGGCCATTCGCGCGGCCTGCCGGTGCTGGTGGTCGCGCCCACCTCGGTGGTGCCCAACTGGCGGGCCGAGGCGCTGCGCTTCACCCCGGAGCTGCGGGTGCTGGTGCTCCACGGCCCGGACCGCCGGAAATACCACCGCTCGATCCCCCACGCCGACATCGTTCTAACGTCCTTCGCGCTGCTCCACCGCGACATCGACAAACTCCAGGCCGTGCCATTCCACCTGGTCGTGCTCGACGAGGCGCAGAACATCAAAAACCCGCATTCCAAGGTGGCCCAGGCCGCCTGCCAGCTCGACGCCCGGCTGCGGTTGTGCCTGTCAGGCACGCCGGTCGAGAACCACCTCGGCGAGCTGTGGAGCCTGATGAAGTTCCTGGTGCCCGGCTTTCTCGGCAGCGAGCAGGCGTTCAACACGCGCTTCCGCCAGCCGATCGAAAAGCACGGCGACCTCGAGCGCAACGAGCTGCTCAAAAAGCGCGTGGCGCCGTTGATTTTGCGGCGCACCAAGGACCAGGTGGCCAAGGAGCTCCCTCCCAAAACCCACCTCGTCCACCTCATCGAGCTCCACACCGCCCAAAAAGACCTCTACGAAACCGTGCGAGCCACCATGAACAAGCGCGTCCGCGAGGCGATCGCCGCACGCGGCGGCAGCCAGTTCCAGATCGTGTTCCTCGACGCCCTGCTCAAGCTGCGCCAGATCTGCTGCGACCCGCGGCTGCTGCCCGACGAGTATTCCAGCACGGTGCGCGAGTCCGCGAAGCTGGATTTCCTGACGGAATTGTTAGCCGTGCTCATCGAAGAGGGCCGGCGCATCCTGCTGTTCTCGCAGTTCACCTCGATGCTCGGGCTCATCGAGGCCCATCTGGTCCGCGAAAAGATCCCCTATCTGAAATTGACCGGCGCGTCCAAGGACCGCGGCAAACTCGTCGCCGATTTCCAGACCGGCAAGATTCCGCTGTTTCTCATCTCGCTCAAGGCCGGCGGCACCGGCCTCAACCTCACCGCCGCGGACACCGTGATCCACTACGACCCGTGGTGGAACCCGGCCGCCGAGGCTCAGGCGACGGACCGCGCCTACCGGATCGGCCAGGACAAGCCGGTGTTCGTCCACAAGCTGCTGTGCCAGGACACCGTCGAGGAACGCATCCACCAACTCCAACAGGACAAGGCCAAGCTCGCCGCCGGCCTGCTCGCCGATGCCGACCTCTCCGCCAAGCTCGACGCCAGCATGGTGCGCGCTCTGCTGGACGAGTGATCGCACTGGCGGCCACGTCCCACGGCGGGCCGTGCTGGCTGCGTCCCGCCGCCATGTCCACCCGCCCGGCCGAGCGACCCTCTCGCGGATGGATGGTGCAATGCTTGACCCTGCTCAGGCCGATCCAACCGAACGCCCGGGTCACCAGCCCCCTCAAAAGGCTTGCGCATCAGGCGGGGCAGGCCTATTTCCGGTCATGGCCATTGAAACCACACTGATTTTATTGAAACCCGACGCGCTGGAGAAAAAGCTCACCGGCAGGGTGCTGGCGCGCTTCGAGGCCGCGGGTTTTGCCCTCCGGGCCATCAAGATGATGCAGCTCGATGAGGCAATCCTGCGCGAGCACTACGCCCACATCACCCACATCCCGGTTTTCCCGCAGCTCATCGCCTTCATGCAACGCACCCCGGTCATCGCCCTGGTCCTGGAAGGCGAGGACGCCATCGGCAAGGTCCGCGAGCTGATCGGCCCGACCAATTCCAAGGCTGCCGCCGTCGGCACGATCCGCGGCGACTTCGGCGAGGACATGATGGTCAACATCTGCCACGCCTCCGACTCACCCGAGTCCGCCGCCACCGAAATCCAGCGCTTTTTCAAGCCCGACGAGGTGTTTGCGTTCTAAGCCGTTAACAATCAGGTTGGCGGGCATCGTAGCCGCGTTCGTCAGAACGCGGAGTTCGTCAGAACGCGGAGACCGCGCGCTGTCACCAGCGCACCCACTGAGGATGGGACGGAGCACAATCCGCCCTTGCGTGTCGCCGGATTGGTCCGATTCTATACAAGAAGGAGGCTGGTCATGAGAATCCGTGCTGCTGCTGTTGCCGGGACGTTTTATCCAGAGGACCGCGATCAACTCACGCGGGAGGTGAGCGCCATGCTGGCGGTGCCCGAGAAGGCGGAGTTGCGACCCAAGGCTCTGATCGTGCCACACGCTGGCTATATCTACTCCGGCCCGGTGGCCGCCAGCGCTTACGCGCTGCTCGCCCCGCTGGCCGGGCAGATCCGGCGGGTGGTGTTGCTCGGTCCGGGACACCGGGTGGCGGTGCGCGGCTTGGCACTGCCGGATGCGGACGCGTTTGAGACCCCCATGGGCCGGGTGGCCATCGACCTCGCTGCCGCCGGACAAATCGCCCACCTGCCGCAGGTGGCGGCGAACCCGCGGGCACATGCGCAGGAACACTCGCTGGAAGTGCAATTGCCGTTTCTACAAAAGCTGCTACCGGAGTTCAAGGTGCTGCCGCTGGTCGTCGGGGAGGCGTCTCCGGAGGAAGTGGCGGAAGTGCTGGAGATCCTCTGGGGCGGGCCGGAGACGCTGATCCTGATCAGCTCAGACCTGTCGCATTTCCTGCCCTACGCCACCGCCAAACAGGTGGATGGCCGCACCGCCCAAGCGATCCTACAGCTGCATGGGCCACTCTCCCACGAGCAAGCCTGCGGCGGCACGCCGGTGAACGGCTTGTTGTTAGCGGCGCGGCGCCACGGGCTCACCCCGCATTTGCTCGACCTGCGCAACTCCGGCGACACCGCCGGCACGCGCGATCAAGTGGTGGGTTATGGGGCGTTTGCGTTTGCGGAACCGCCGGTTGCCGACAAAGGACGCACTCTGCTTATGCTTGCCCGCAACGCCATCGCCCAGCACTTCGGCATGCCCGCCCAGCCGGTCGGCCAGCCGGACTGGTTGCTCGAACCGGCGGCGACCTTTGTCACGCTGACGCAGCGCGGCCAACTGCGCGGCTGCATCGGCTCGCTGGAAGCGCGGCGCCCGCTGGGCCAGGATGTGGTCGCGAATGCACTGGCGGCGGCGTTCCGTGACCCGCGTTTCCCGCCGCTGGCCAAAGCGGAATTGACCACGACGCGGATCGAGGTTTCGTTGCTTTCGCCACAGCAACCCGTGACGTTCCGCGACGAGCCCGATGCCCTGTCGCAGTTGCGTCCCGGCGTGGATGGGATCGTGTTTGCGTGCGGCAGCCACCGCAGCACGTTTCTGCCACAAGTCTGGGAGCAAGTCCCGCAGCCGGACCAGTTCATGGCCCAGCTCAAGCGCAAGGCCGGCTTGGCCGGCGACTTCTGGTCGCCGGAGGTCACCCTGCACCGCTACACGGTGGAAAAATGGAAGGAGTGAATCATGGACGAGCCCATCCGCATCAGTGACCGCCATCCGGCCAGATACTGGCACATGTTAGCCGACGGTCGGCTGCAGTGCGATTTGTGCCCGCGCGAGTGCCGGTTGCGCGAAGGCCAGCGCGGGGCGTGCTTTGTCCGGGGCATGGCGGGGGGTGCCATGGTGCTCACCACTTACGGCCTGTCCTCCGGGTTCTGCATCGACCCGGTCGAAAAAAAGCCTCTCAACCACTTCCATCCCGGATCCAGCATCTTCTCGTTCGGCACCGCCGGGTGCAATCTGGCGTGCAAGTTCTGCCAGAACTGGGATATCTCCAAGTCGCGCGAGATGAACCGGCTGATGGATCAGGCGTCGCCGCAAGCCATTGCCCAGGCCGCCATGGCGCACGGCTGCAAGAGCGTGGCCTTCACCTACAACGATCCGGTCGTGTTCTTCGAATACGCGCTGGACACCGCGGATGCCTGCCATGCGTTAGGAATCGAGACGGTGGCCGTCACCGCCGGCTACATGCACGCCGCGCCGCGCCGCGAGTTCTACGCCAAAATGGATGCCGCCAACATCGATCTCAAGGGTTTCAGCGATGAGTTCTACCAGAAGCTCACCGGGGCCCACCTTCAGCCGGTGCTCGACACCTTGGCCTATGTCCATCACCACACCACTTGCTGGCTGGAAATCACCACCCTGCTCATCCCCGGCCATAACGACTCGGACCAGGAAATCAAGGCCTTGAGCGCCTGGGTCGCCAGGGAATTGGGACCCGACGTGCCGCTCCACTTCACCGCCTTCCATCCCGCATGGATGATGTCGCAGGTGCCACCCACCCCGCCGGCGACGCTGACCCGAGCGCGCCACATCGCGCGCGATGCGGGCTTGCACTACGTTTACACCGGCAACGTCCATGACGCGGAAGGCGGCACCACCTATTGCCCGTCCTGCCACCATGCCGTGATCGTGCGCAACTGGTATGACATCGAACACTACGATCTAACTTCTCAAGGGGCCTGCCCGCAGTGTGGCACCGCGGTCGCCGGGCGGTTTGGCGCCTTCACCCAACCGTTCGGCTCCAGGCGCATCCCGGTGGCGCTGGCGGCACCCGGCCAGGCAGCGCTGATATTGCCCGGGAAGGCGCGGCCCGCCGCGCCGTGACCTTCCCCGACGGGTGGGCCGACGCCTTCACCAGGCAGGAACCGCGCCCCACGCAGGGAAATGGCAACCCATACTCGGCTGTAATCCGTGGCTCCCCCGTTCCTTTGTCGGGTCACCGCGGGCCGGCGTGAGACTCCGCCTCGATCTCCTCCAGCAGATCGCGGCGGCAAATGTCCGCTTCCAGGAACATCACCCCCGCCACCTCGTCCGGATAGACCGTCGCCAACCGCCGCCGGACTTAACTGTTATCCGGCCGGTGCGGATCCGGCCTTGATTTTTCCGGCGTGGACTGCTGGGGTCCCGCCATGCGCATCCTTATCACTGGCGGAGCCGGCTTCCTGGGCTCCCATCTGTGCGAACGCCTGCTCCGCGAGGGGCACGAGGTGCTTTGCCTCGATAACTTTTTCACCGGGCGCAAAAGCAATGTGGCCCATTTGCTCGGGCAGCCTGCGTTTGAGTTGGTGCGCCACGACGTGACCGAACCGTTCCGCTTTGAGGTCGATCAAATCTACAACCTCGCCTGCCCGGCGTCGCCGCCGCACTATCAGCACAACCCGATCAAGACGATCAAGACCTCGGTGATGGGCGCGATCCACTGCCTGGGTCTGGCCAAACGCACGGGCGCGCGGGTCTTTCAGGCGTCCACCTCCGAGGTCTACGGCGATCCGGCGGTCCACCCGCAGCCGGAATCCTACTGGGGCAGCGTCAACCCGATCGGCATCCGTTCCTGTTATGACGAGGGCAAGCGCTGCGCCGAAACCCTGTTCTTTGACTATCATCGCCAGAACAAGGTCGATATCCGGGTGGTGCGCATTTTCAACACCTACGGCCCGCGGATGCTGCCCGACGACGGCCGCGTGGTCTCGAATTTCATCGTCCAGGCGCTGCAGGGCAAGGATCTCACCATTTACGGCGACGGCACCCAGACCCGTTCGTTCTGTTATGTCGACGACCTGATCGAGGGCTTCGTGCGGCTGATGAACCACCCGACGCTCATCGGGCCGGTGAATCTGGGCAATCCCGGCGAGTTCACCATGCTTGAGCTGGCGGAGACGGTGCTGCGCAAAGTGGGCGGCCCCTCGAAAATCACCTACCTGCCGTTGCCGGGTGACGATCCGAAACAACGCCAACCGGACATCACCCTCGCCAAATCCGAACTCGGCTGGCAACCGCTCATCCCGCTCGCCGAAGGGCTGGACTCCACCATCCACTATTTCCGCCAACTGCTGGCCGCGGACTGAGGCGGCCACGCATCAGTCTTGCACTGCGGGAGGGAAAGCATTAGACCCCGGGACACGATGTCCGACGCCCTGCCCCAACCCTCGCGCCGCCCGCTGTGGTCGCGGACCTTGGTGCGGGTGCTGCTGATTTGCGCCGGCTCGGTGGTCATCCTGCTGCCCGCCTGGCTGCCCAACCGCCCGGAGGTGCCCATCGAGCGCGGCACCGTCGAGCTGCTGCAGGCGTTCCTGTTAGCCGCGGCCGCCGCGGTGATGCTGGGGGCCGCGCCGCACGCCGGGATCTATCGGCCGGTGTGCCGGATCCTGGCGCTGGCGCTGATGGCGGCGTTTGTCGGCGAGATCGAGGATTTCCTATCAGGGATCCTCGGCTGGCATTTCCCCGAGGCCTGGGTGGTGGGCACGATCCTGCTGGTCACCCTGATCACCACCGTCCGCCACCGGCGCGTGATGCTGCATTTCTTCGCCCATCTGGGCAACCACGCCGGGTCCGGCCTGATCGGGGCGGCGCTGCTCATCATCTACGTGTTCAACCGGGTGATCGGCAAGGACGCCTTCTGGCAGGCGGCGCTCGGCCCGGCCTTCGCGCCCAACATCCCCAGGATCTGCAAAAGCTACCTGGAGCTGCTAGCCTGTTATCTCCTGTTCCTCGGCGCGCTCGGCCTCTCGATCACCCTCGCCCGGCGCAACGACCCGCCCTGATCCTCGCGCATGTTCCACCTCGTGCTCATCGAACCGGAGATCCCCCACAACGCCGGCGCCGCCGGACGCCTGGCGCTCGCCACCGACTCGACGCTCCACCTGATCGAACCGCTCGGGTTCTCGCTGGATGACAAACACGTGCGCCGCACCGGACTGGATTACTGGCAGAACGTCAAACTCCGCGTCTGGCCGTCCTTCGCCGCCCTGCGCCAGGCCGCCGACCCCGCCGCCGGCTTCTGGTTCCTCAGCACCAAGGCCGGACCCGCCCCGTGGCAGGCCGCCTTCCGGCCCGGCGACTATCTGATTTTCGGCAGGGAAACCCGCGGCCTGCCCGACGACCTCGTCGCCGCCGCCGGCGACCACGCGCTGCGCATCCCGATGGCCCCCGGCGGCACCCGCAGCCTCAACCTGTCGACTTGCGTCGCCATCGTCCTCTATGAAGCGGTCCGCCAGCAGGGCGTGGATTGGTGAGCGCTTGTAATACGCCTAGACGGGATAATGAGAACCACTGAAGCCACTGATTTTACTGATGATTAATAAGTTACAGCGTCATGCGCGCTCACCTAAAAGGTGACTGTAGTATCAGTTATCAAAAATCCAATTCTTTCAGTGAAATCAGTCTACATCAGTACAATCAGTGGTAAATAATGTAGCCTGAACCCTTTCCAGGTTCCTTTTTAGGACGCCAGCGCCGGGGCGTTTGATGACATGGAGGTAGATCATGGTGGTTTGGACGCTGGAGTGGCCCAAGAGGTCCTGGACGGTGCGGATGGCGGTGCCGCTGTGGAGGAGGTGGCGGGCTTGGGGATGGCGGGCTTGGGGATGGCGGCCTTGCGGACGGCATTTTTGAATTGGCGCTGGATGGATGCCTGGTGGAACTACTTCCAACTCGCCGACTGGCGGCGGGAAGTGCGGGACCTCAGCGGATGGATCAGGCGCCACATGCGCAAATGCTTCTGGCAGCGCTGGCTCGACGGACGCCAGGAGCAGCGATATCGGATCGCCCGGCCCATGCGAGGGCGGGGCTCAGCGCGTCCCGCACTTCCTCGGCCTGGCATGGGCATCGGCGGACGGATTCCGCCGCTCCTTGGGGGGCGCCGCGGCGGTGGTCCGGGCCGGTCGGCCCTAGCGAATGGCTTTGGCGAACTCTGGGCTTGGCGGGCGGACGCGGGGCTCTAGCGTCGCGGCATGTCGGCGCTCGCCCTGGATCTGCTCATCATCGGGATGTATTTCGCCATCCTGGTGGGCATCGGCGTGCATTTCAGCCGGCGCAACCTCAACGTGGCGGACTACGCGCTGGGCGGGCGGTCGATCCCGTGGTGGGCGGTGCTGGCGTCGATTCTGGCGTCGGAGATCAGCGCCGGGACGTTTTTCGGCACGCCGGGCGAGGGGTTCCGGCTGCGCAACTTCACCTACGCGCAACTCATGGTCGGCTACCTGCTGGCGCGGGTGGTGGTGAGCGCGGTGTTCCTGCCGGCGTATTACCGCCACAACGTGGTGAGCATCTACGAGTTTCTCGAACTGCGATTCGGGCCGCGCACCCGCCGCCTGGCCAGCGTGATTTTCCTGCTCACCCGCTCGCTGGCCAGCGGCTCGCGGCTGTGGGTGCCCACGCTGTTGCTGGTGGTCATCTGGAACCGGATGAACCCGGACCAGCCGCTGGGCAACTGGCAGCAGTTCTGGTTCTCCGGCGCGGCGCTGGTGGTCATCAGCCTGCTCACCGCCGCCTACACCGCGGTCGGCGGGATCAAGGCGGTCATCTGGACCGACGTGCTCCAGATCGTGGTGCTCTTCGGCGCGCTCGGGTTTTCGGTGGCGTATTTGTTAGGCCACATTCCGGGCGGCTGGCAGGGAGCCAAGACCCACCTCACCGGCCCGCGCGACCTGCTGCTGTGGCAGTGGCAGGGCGACGCGCCCGCGGCCAGCGCGTGGGGCAAGATCAAGAGCGTGCTGGAAACCGAGTTCACGGTGTGGGCGGCGCTGTTCGGCTCGCTGTTCGTGACGCTCGCCACCCACGGCACCGACCAGGACATGGTGCAGCGCATGCTCACCGCCAAGAACCAGCGCCAGAGCGCGGTGGCCACCATTCTATCCGGCCTGGCGGACATCCCGGTCACCTTCGCGGTGCTCACCATCGGCATCCTGCTCTCGGTCTATTACGGCCAGGTGGTGCACGACCCGGCGCTGCCGATGGCCAGCGGCCAGCCCGACAGCACCCGGATCTTCCCCTACTTCGTGGTCGACGTGATGCCCGGCGGCCTGCGCGGGCTGGTGGTCGCCGGGGTGTTAGCCACCACCATGGGGTCGCTGGGCACCGCGATGAACTCGCTGGCCACCAGTTATTGCCGGGATTTCCATTTCCGCTGGTTCGCCACGCCGCCCGACGACGCCGCGCGGGTGCGCCTGATCAAGCTGGCCACCGTCGGCTTCACGCTGGTGCTCATCGGCGTCGGGCTGGCCACCGCCTTCGTCAAGGCCCACCACCCGTCCATCAGCATCATCGGCATCATCCTCGGCAGCTTCGGCTACACCTACGGCTCGCTGTTGGGCGTGTTCATCGTCGCGCTGTTCACCCGCAGCCGCGGCAGCGAGCTGGGCAACCCGCTGGCGATGGCCGCCGGGGTCATCGCGGTGGCCATCCTGAGCGACCTTCCTAACGACCTCTGGCGGATGGCGGCGAGCTGCGCACTTTATCACAATCCCTCCTGGCTGCCTAGGATCGAATTCCCCTGGCGGATCATGGCCGGCACGCTGGTGACCGTGGCGGTGGCCCTGTGTTTCAAAACGCCGGCCCGCGCGCAGGCCGCAGACGCGTGAGCGGATGGCCCGCGGGCGGGCGATTGAGCGCGCTTGCAGGGGCCGCGGCGGGGCGGGGGCGGCGGGTGACAGAACCGTCACATTGCGACTGATTGTTTTTCAAGCGGATCTGCCGATTTGGCAGTCGCCGGGCCGATAATGCTTCGGAAAAACGAATCAAATCGCGGGTCAAGTTTTTAAAAAAATCCCTTGTGGAACCCTTGTGGAATACGGCACTCCCCCTGTGACTGTTAGTACGGCCCGGAATATTTTTCCATGGCCGGGGCGGGGTGAGCAGAGTGCGGGCCGCGCTGCAAGGTGCCACTCGCGAGAGTGGGGTGGAGCGCCGACCCAAATTTTACCAGCAGACTGACTAACAATGGAACCGGAGGCCTTGGCAACACGCGAGAGGGGGGACGAGATGGCGCAATTGCCCGCGGCAAGCGGGGGTTGGCTTGGGGTGTGTGAAGCGTTGCGGGGGTCTGTCGGCGAGGATGCGTTCCAGCGGTGGTTCCGCAGCGCCGGCTGGCGCGGCGAGGAAGCCGGCGTGGGCAGCGTGACCGTGCCGGGAGAGATCCATCAGGTGTGGATTGAGACGAACTATCTGCCGGAGTTGACGATGGCGGTCAACCGGGTGTTCGACGCGGTGCGCGAGGTCCAGGTGGTGGTCGCGGCGACCGCGGAGGCGCCGCTGGAAGCGGGGCACGGTCATGCGGGGCAGGTGGTGCCGGCGGCGCGCCCGACCAAGGCGGCGGCGCTGGAGGGTGAGGCGTTAGAGCGGCGGATCAAGAGCGCCGGACTCAACCCGGCGCACACCTTTGCGAGTTTCGTGGTGGGCGTGAACAACCAGTTCGCGCATGCCGCCTGTGAGGCGGTGGCGCACAAAACGAGCATCGGTTACAACCCGCTGTTCATCTACGGCGGGCCGGGCCTGGGCAAGACCCACCTGATGCAGGCCATCGGCCAGGAAATTCTCCGCCGCCAACCGGGGTCGCGCGTGATCTATCTGACCTGTGAGAAGTTCACCAACGAGTTCATCGACTCGATCCGGCGCGGCGACCTGGAGAAATTCCGGCGGCGCTACCGCAGTTCGGACGTGCTGTTGATCGACGACGTGCAGTTTCTGGCGGGCAAGGAGCGCTCCCAGGAGGAGTTTTTCCACACCTTCAACACCCTGCTGGATGGGCGCAACCAGGTGGTCTTGACCTGCGACCGGCCGGCCTGCGAGATCAAGAAGCTCGAGCCGCGGCTCATTTCGCGCTTCGAATGCGGCCTGACCGTGGAAACGCAGGCCCCGCAGATGGAGACGCGGTTGGCGATTCTGCGCAAAAAATCGCTCGACTGGAAAGTGCGCGTCGACGAGTCGGTGCTGCTGTTTCTGGCGGAGAAAATCCGCACCAACGTGCGCCGGCTCGAAGGCGCCCTGATGCGGGTGGCCACCTACGCCTCGCTGGCCGGCGAAAGCGTCACCGTGGACAAAGTCGAACACCTGCTGCGCGATCTGATCCGCGAGGAAGCCAGCCGCCAGGTGAGCATTGACGCGATCCAAAAAGCCGTGGCCGAGCACTTCGATGTGCGCCTGGCGGACATGACCAGCCGGCGGCGGCCCGCGAGCATCGCGTTCCCCCGGCAGATCGCCATGTATTTGAGCCGATCCCTGACCAAGGGCTCGCTGATGGAGATCGGCGAGGCGTTTGGCGGGCGCGACCACGGCACCGTCATCCACGCCTGCAAGAAGGTCAACGAGCGCATCGACCAGGAGGCCGGCTTGAAAGAGACCGTCGCGCGCATCGAGTCGCAACTGCGCCGTTAAATGCTAGGAAATTGCTTTTGGGTTCAGG
>JBAXBG010000070.1:0-16527 GCA_037142115.1 Verrucomicrobiota bacterium
TACCCGCACGGACCGCCTGTGCCGTGTGGCGGCGGGCGAATCGGTCTACGAACGCACTCATCCCAATGCGCGGCGCAAGACGCGGCCAGGAGCGCGTGACGGTTCCCGCATTTGGGCTTGAGATTGCGTGGCCTCACACGCTAGAATTCTCAAATCAAAACCATTGATCCATCACCGGAGGTTTTCGAAGGTCGGCGGCAGATTCACGTCCGCTCGATCTGCGTCGGCGGGGATATCGATACCCGCTCGCTGCGCAAGGCGCGCTGCCTGTCCGCCACGCCCCTCACCCTCGAAGCCGGGCGCTGTGGCTTTGCCATCGTTTTCCGCTACGCCGCCGTTGTTTTCTTCCACGTCGATGCGCTGGAGGAAACCACTTTCCTCGACGGACTTGAGCCTCTCATCCAGCGCCCGGCAACCGACCGGATGATCGAGGAAATGGAATTGGCAGTCTCCACCGATGGCCGCGAAGGCATCGAGGGCAGCACCATCTTCGTCCCGGATTTCTCGCTGCCTGTCCTCCAACTCGTGGCCGAAGTTCTCGCCCGCAGCGTCGTGCTCGAGCGCTTCGAAGGCAGGGTCGGCACCACCTTTGAATCCCTCCAACCGATGGCCGCCAGCCTCGGCAACGGCCGCCTCAACCGGACCCACCACCGCAATCTGCTCAAGCGGCTCGGCGATGTCCTGCTAGACCAGCAGGAAATGGTCGGCCGGGTCGCCGTCTCGGACAAGCCCGACGTCCTGTGGGATCGTCCCGATCTCGAGCGACTTTATGCGCGGCTCACCGAGGAATTCGAGATTCCCGACCGCTTCGAGGCCGTCGAATCCAAGCTCGATCTGATAGGCGGCACCATCCAAACCGCCATCAACCTGGTCCAAACCCGCCGCTCACACCGCGTGGAATGGTATATCGTGATACTCATCGTCGTGGAAATCGCCCTCACTCTCTACACAATGTTCATCCGCGGGCGGTGAGGGGCATTCCCGTCCGCCGTCCGCCCGCACCGCAACGGCAAATATCCTGGAGCATGGCGTTTCCGCCTGCGTGTGTGGCATGCTGCTTGGTGACATCATTGTTGCCTCAAAATGCTTTCTCTTGCCCGAGCCGGTCGTAGTATTCCTCTCATAAATGTTAGCTCCCCATCCTGACTCCGTCAGTTGTGCCAAGGTTCGTATCGATGCCGAATTCCTGCTACAGAAGGTATACGAACTTAACCAGGTCAAACGGAATCGACTCACATGGAACGAGTTCGGCGAAAGAATAGCGGGCCATTTTCAAGACCCACAATTACCGGCCCGGGCGGCGCGCGGCCAGGCCAATTCCGCAACACCTCCCGAACCGTCCGACTGGTGTCGTGCCAAAAAACTCGTGCATGCCGTGGTTGCGACCCGGGATCCCAAATACGAGCCGATCCGGAATCGCCTGTTCCATTTTGATAATCCTTCGACCGCCGCGCTCCTGTCAACTCTCAGTCTGTGGGTGGCCGGAAAGCTGGGACTTTCGGTGACAATTACCCAACAAATGGTAGCGGTGATGCTTTACGCGGTGGCCCGCTCAGCGGGCGACTGGGACATCCTTCTGGACCGCTAACAAGCCGTGCGGGATGTTCAATCGGGCTGCGACCGACGGCATGAGATGGCCGGTTGTGTGCTCCGGCCCAATGGCTCATCATGGGTTGGCGGACGGATCGAAACCGAGTTGATAGAACCCGCGCGGCGCGGAGCCCATGGTGCGGGCGCCTGCCAGATTGTCGGGGACCGGCACATCCTTCGCCCGGGCGCGGGAACGATGGTGCGGATGAGGGTCCAGTCAGCACGCGGCGTGGTGAGATCCGCCGTCCAATAGACGCGGTAAGTTAGGCCTTGCCGCGGTCCATCTTCCGCACCAAGAATCCGCCCGAGTTTGATATGACGCGTCTCCTCCATCTTCCGACTGCCTTGTGGCTGCTGCTGTCTGCGGCGGCCTTCGCGGCCGATGGTGCCGACCAGTCCCCGGCCTATCCGAGGCTTGGCGACGGGGGCGCGCAGTATGCGGCATTTCCGCGGCCGCTGGAAAGCTATCCGGTCGTCGTCGGCGGCATGGTGGCCACCCTTCAAGCGCGGGCCGTGGCGGAGCCGTTCAATGTCGCCGCCTCGGTCATCTTTCTGCTGGCGATCCTGCACACCTTCGCCGCCAGCCGGATCACCAAGCGCGCCAATCACTACGAGCGCGCGCACGCCGCGGAGTTGGCGCGGCGCGCGGCCGGCGACGACCACCATCCCGACCGGATTGCGGAAGTCTCGTTCAAGGCCACCACCTTGCACTTTCTGGGCGAGGTGGAGGCGGTGTTCGGGCTGTGGGTGCTGGCCTTGGCCGCCGCCGCGGTCTATTATTATTCCTGGCACGATTTCCTTCTGTATCTGGGCAAGGACCGGGTGTTCACCGAGCCAATCTTCGTGGTGGTGATCATGGCCATCGCCGCCAGTCGGCCGGTGTTGCAGTTGGCGGAATCCCTGCTGTCGAAAGCCGCCGCGCTGGGCCGGGGCAGCCCGGCGGCCTGGTGGCTGAGCGTGCTGGTCCTCGCCCCGATCCTCGGCTCGCTCATCACCGAGCCGGCCGCGATGACCATCGCCGCCCTGCTGCTGGCCAAGAAATTCTATCGGTTTGAGCCGTCGGCCCCGCTCGCCTATGGCACGCTCGGCCTGCTGTTTGTCAACATCTCGGTGGGCGGCACGCTGACCCACTTTGCCGCGCCGCCGGTGCTCATGGTCGCGGGCAAATGGGGCTGGGGCACGTCGTTCATGTTCACGCACTTCGGCTGGAAGGCGCTGCTAGGCATCCTGCTGTCCAGCGGCCTGTATTGCCTCTGGTTTCGCAAACCGCTCTATCAGCTATGCGACCGCGCCGACGGGACCGAGGACGGCCAGGTCATGCCGGTCAGTTGGCAGGAGCGCGCCACCGAGATTCCGCCGTGGGTGACCTTCGTTCACCTCGCGTTTCTGGGATGGACGGTGTATACGGCGCACTTTCCCGCCCTGTTCATCGGGGCCTATCTCTTTTACATCGCCTTCACCACCGCCACCCGCCACCACCAGAACCCGGTCTCGCTGCGCGGGCCGATGCTGGTCGGGTTTTTTCTCGCGGGGCTGGTGGTTCACGGCGGGTGCCAGGGGTGGTGGATCGCTCCGGTGATCAGCGCGCTGCGCGACCAGACGCTGATGTTGGGTGCCACCGTCCTCACCGCCTTCAATGACAACGCCGCCATCACCTATCTCGCCGCCCAGGTGCAGGACCTCACCCTCGGCGCCAAATACGCCGTCGTTGCGGGGGCGGTGACCGGTGGCGGGTTGACCGTGATTGCCAACGCACCCAACCCCGCCGGCCAGAACATTCTCGCCCGGTTTTTCAAGGACGGCATCTCGCCGCTGGGTTTGTTGTTGGGCGCGCTGGTGCCGACGCTCATTGTCTATCTTTGTTTCATTCTGCTGCCGAACAGTCTGGCCAAGGATCCTCCCGCCCAGTTGACTCCCGCCGTTCCGGCACTCGAAAAAATCATCCCCACCCATTAATTCATGTTTACCGGTCTCGTCGAAGCAGTTGGCACGGTTGTGTCGTTGGAAACCCTGGGCGAACAGGCGCGCCTGACCCTCCGGTTGCCGTTTGCCGCAGAACTCAGCCTCGGCGACTCCGTGGCCATCAATGGCTGCTGCCTGACCATCGCCGCACTGGTGCCCGGCGGTGCCGCCTTCGACCTTCTCGCCCAGACCCTGCGGGTCACCTCGCTCGGCGCTCTCGCCGCCAATTCGTGTGTCAACCTGGAGCGCGCGATGATGGTGGGCGACCGCTTCGGCGGCCATTTCGTGCAGGGCCATGTCGACGCCACCGGCACCATCACCCGGCTTGAAACCAGCGGCCAGGACCACATCGTCGCGGTCTCCCTGCCGCCCGCCATCCACCTGCTTTGCGTCGATAAAGGCTCTCTGGCCATGGACGGGATTTCTCTCACCATTGCGGCACTCACCGCCGCCGAGGCGGTTTTCTGGATCACCCCGCACACCTGGGAGAACACCCACCTGCACGCCGCCCGCGTTGGCCAGCCGGTCAACCTCGAAGCCGACATGCTGGCGAAACATGTCGCCAAGCTGATCGAGGCCAGGCTGCCGCGGCCGTGACCCCAGCCCGCAACCGCCGGAAGGTTGGTTCACCGCCAAGCGCGCCAAGGTAGAGAAGCAACGGTGGCTGTGAGCCCTGGATCCTTGGGGAACCACAAAGGGTCTGTCCCTATTTACGATGCCTCTCATCCCACCGGGCGGCCACTCCTGGTGAGGGGCGGGCAACCGGGCTCAACCGGCCGGATAGAGCTCGGCGAACACCATCAGCCCGCTGGCGGTGTGGAGCGTGCTGACCACGATCACGTCGACGGTGGAGCCGATTTTGGTGACCGCATGGTTGACCACGATCATGGTGCCATCGGGCAGGTAGCCGACGGCCTGATGGTCTTCCTTGCCGCTGCGCATCAGCGCGATGCGGGCGCGCTGGCCGACGGCCAGGGACGGCTTGAGCGCTTCGTCGAGTTCGTGGATGTTGAGGACATCGAGCCCTTGCAGCTTGGCGATTTTCGCCAGGTTTTCATCGGCGGTGAGCAGGCGCGCGCCGAGCATGCGTGCGGTTTCCATGAGCCGCGCATTGAAGCTGTCGGTGTCATGGGCGGGTTGGGTGTCGTGGATGGAAATCTGGATATCGGAGGCTTTTTGCATGCGTTCCAGGCAATCCAAGCCGCGTTGGCCGCGTTGGCGGGTGCCGTTGGCGGGGGATGCGGTCATGGTTTGGAGTTCATCCAAGACGAAGCGCGGGACGATCAGGCGGCCGTGGAGAAACCCCGAATGCAGGATGCCGATGACCCGCCCGTCGATCACGGCCTCCAGATCCAGGGTCACCGGTTGGCCGGAGGAGGCGTCCTGGCGGAACCGCACGTAGGGAATGATGAAGGCGAAATCATCGCGGTTGCCACGCAACGAGAGCACCGCGCCGAGAAATCCGAGGCTGGCAAACAAGGTCACATCGAGCGACAGGCGCAGGGCGTTGACCATCACCTCGCTGTTTTCGGTGGATTCGAGTTTTTCGCGGAAGGCCAGTTCGAGCAGTTTGGACACCTCCACCCGGGTCAGCAACCAGGCGCACATCAGACCGACGGCCAGGCCGAAGGTGGCGGTGGAGAAGCCGCGCAGGGTGAACCCTTTCATCAGGGTTTCCATCCAGATGAACACGGTGGCCACCCCCAGGCCGAACAAAATGCCCATGAACCCCGAGACTTCATACGGCGTCCCCTTGGTGCTCAGGGCGATGGCCACGCCCGCGGAGGCGCAGATGAACTGATAGGTGAGACGGGCGACGTTGACGGACGGAGGAGAAGCCATGGGCGTGGATACCCGCAGATTGTCCCGATGTTCCCGCCCTGCGGCAAGCCGAATCCATGAATCCCCGGCAAATCCCCGCGGGTTCTGGCGGCCTCCCTCCGGGACGGGGGGGGCTGTCCAAGGGCTGGACGTGACGTCCAGCAGAACGGGACGAGACGTCATCCCTGAAAGAGGAGGACTCACATCATCGGGGCCGCAATCCGGCGATCCCGAGTGTCCGGCGCTTGCACTGCGGCGGGCCGCCCGCTACGTTGCGCTTGCCCAACCCTTCCGCCACCGTGTTAGAACTCAAGGACGTCAGTTTCACCATCCGCCAGGACCGCGAGGAGGTTCCGTTGCTTGAGGGCATCTCCATCCGCGTGCCTACCGGGCACTTCATGGCCATCGTCGGGCCGTCGGGCTGTGGCAAGACCACCTTGTTGAAGACCATCGCGGGGCTCAATCCCGAGTCGGCCGGAGCCTTGTTGTGGGATGGGCGCAATCTATCGGCCGAGGGCGATTTCGAACCCTCGGAAATCGGTTATGTCCCGCAGTTTTCCATCGCCTACGATCAGCTCACCGTCGATGAATCGGTGGAGGCGGCCACCCGCTTGCGGGTGCGAACCCGCGACACCGCCGAACTGGACCTGCGGATCGACCGCGTGCTGGAGGAAACCGGGCTCAGCGCGATCGGCGACCGCCAGGTGAAAGTTCTCTCCGGCGGCCAGAAGCGGCGCTTGGGGCTGGCGATGGAGTTGGTGTCCGATCCGAAGCTCCTGCTGTGTGACGAAGTCACCTCCGGCCTGGATCCGCGGTCCGAGCGCGAAATCATCCACCTGTTGCACGACCTGTCGCGCAAGGATGGCCGGATCGTGCTGGTGGTAACCCACTCGCTGGCCCATCTGGAGTTGTATGACTCGATTCTGGTGTTGCACGAGGGTCGGGTGGCGTTCCACGGACCGCCCGAGAAGTTGACCCATTACTTTTCGGTCCATGACACGGAGGCTGTCTATCCGCGGCTGGCCACCCAGGCGTCCGAACGCTGGCATTCGTCCTGGCAGAAGCACCGCGCGTCCTATCAGAAAATGCTCGACCACAACCGTGCCAGTTTGCTGGCCTCCGGCCAACTGCTGGTGCCGGTTCCAGCGCGCAGCGCGCCCGCGGACGGCGAGCTGCCGGCCGGCCAAGCGGAGCCGCCGCCCGCCCGCGGCGCGCCCGCGCCGCTGCAGCTGCCGGGATTTTTCAGCCAGTTTGCGACCTTGCTGGCGCGCCGCTGGCGGATATTTTTCCGCGACCGCGGCCAGGTGTTCCTGCAACTGGCGATTCTGTTGTGTTTCCCGATCCTGGTCACCCTGTTCAGTGACAAGGCCTCGGGCAACATCCGCCGCTTTTCCGACACCCGCCAGACCGACATTGCGGCCGAGATCCAGGAGCAGCAAAGTGTGAGAGGGGACCAGGCCAAGGTCGGCGCGGCCGTTTCGGGCATCATCATGTTCCAAGTGGTGCTGCTGTCGCTGATGGGGTCTAACAACTCGGCCCGCGAGATCGCCGGAGAACGCCCGATCTACGAGAAGGAGAAATTCGGCGGGCTGCGGCCGTCGGCCTATCTGGCGTCGAAAGTGGCGTTTCTGGCCTTTCTGGTCGGCACCCAGTCGTTGTGGATGGCATTTTTCGTCAACTTTTTCGGGACGTTCCGCGGCGATTTTGTCCAGCACGCGGGCTATTTGCTGTTAGTCAATGCGGCGATGACCTGCATCTGTCTGGCGATTTCGGCGCTGATGCGCACCGCCGAGCAGGCGTCGCTGCTGTCGATTTATCTGGTGGGTTTTCAGCTGCCGTTGTCCGGGGCGGTGCTGGCCTTGCCGGAAAAAATCGAGGGTTTCACCCGCCCGTTCATCTCCGCCTACTGGGCGTGGTCGGGTTCGGTGGAGGCGCTGCAAACCCAGGTTCATGACGCCGTGCAGTCGGTGATCGACACCGGGTTGTCGGCGCAGAGTGGCTGTCTTTACGCCTTGGGGGCACACATTGCGGTGGCGTTGCTGGCGGCCTGGGCCGGAGTGAGCCGGCCGCAATGGGACTGACGGGTAAAGCTGAAATTGCCGAATCGCGCTTTGTCCTCGATTTTCTCCATTCCGACGCCATCTTGTGAGCCGCCAGCCACGCTTCATTCCAGCCGCAGGGTTGGTCATTTCTTCATTTCCGCTTTCAGCTTTCCGAATTTCAGCATTTACCCCATATGGCCCGTCGCGCTAGTTCTCATCTCAATCCCGGGATCCTTCTGGGTGCAGCTGCCGCCGTCGCGGTGGCCATTTTCGCCGGCAAATCGCTGCTCGGCAAAAAATCCTCCTCGTTGGGTGACGTGGCGGTCCTGGCCGTGAGCGAGTTGCTGGAAAACGGCAACAGCCTGCGCGGCAATGAATACCTGGTGCAGGGCCAGATCGATGAAAAACTGCAGTGGACCACCGACCGCGGCCAGTTGGTCAGCGTGCGCATCGAGACGCCGGGCGGCGACGAATTCATCGGGATCGAGATCCCGCCGGAATTCAGCAAGCTCAACATCGACACCAAACAGAAATATGCCTTCCGGGTGAAGTTCCGGCAAGGTGGCATCGCCGTTGCTTCCGGAGTGAACCGCCTCTAACACCCACGCCCGCCGCCGCATGAAATTCCGGATCTTGATCTCACTGCTCCTCACCAGTCTGGCCCACGGCCAAGTGTACACCCCGCCCAGCGCGCCGGTCAAATCCGCCCAACCGTCGGCGGCACCACAGGACACGGCGGCCGCCCCGGCCAAGCAACCGGCCGCCAGTCCGCTCGGCCAGGAAATTCCGATGCTCGACCCGTCGGCTGAAACCATCACCGTGGGCGGGGTGGCCATCCCGCTGGGGGACAACCGCTTGCTCAAGGCGCGGTTTGAGAAATACCTCAGCCAGCCGCCGGAGAACGACAAGGAGACGCTGCGTTACCGCTCGACCATCGCCGAGATTCTGGCCACGATCTCGCCTTTCCGCAGCGGCGGCTCGGATCTGTATTCGGCCTTCAAGCTGCTGCCTTCGGCCGCTTCCTATCCCGGTGATGCCAACCTGTGTGCCTCGCTGGCCGAGTCGATCTACATGGCGATGCTCGCCAAACAGGACATCAACGGCTTGAAAAAACTCAATTCCACCATTGAGGACGAGAAGCATGCGATTGAAAGGGAGGGCGATTGGGCGGCCCGCCATGAGCACGACAAGAGTCTCGGCGATACCAAATCTGCGGCCGGCGGCAAGGGGGCCGCAGTGGCCAATAAAGCGGCCCAAACTCCCGGCACCGGCAACAATTCGCTCAAATACGCCGACACCCTGCGCCGGATCGCGGAAATTGAAGCCCTCAAGAAGGCCAACATCGTGCGCACCGAAGCCCAGACCTTGCGCACCAAGGCGCAATACCAGGTCAGCATGGTCCAGTGGTTTGTCGAGCGCCGCTACGAGCACGTGCTGATGGCCGCCCGGTTCTACAACCAAATCTGGAAGGATGGCGACTCCACCCTGCGCATCGACAAGAACTCGGACGTCTCGAAGTTGTTCACCGAATCGGTCGGGGTCAGTCCGACCGTGTCCTCGCTCGACTCGCTGTCCAACGAAGCGATCCGCGAGGCCGCCAAATACATCGAGGCCTTTGAGCTGATGCTCACCCGCGACGAACTCCATTGCGCCTCGCAACGGCTGATGGAAGCCTACGCCCTCGGTGAATACCTGGGGCCGGTGGCCACCCTGCCGTTGGAGAAAAAGCGCCGCGTCGCCAATTACGTCCGCGACCTGCATGAACTTTACGGCACGCTGCAAGCTCACGATTACACCAAAACCAAGGAGTTGGCGGACCGGCTCAAATCCGCGGCCAAGGATTTCCCCTCGTCCAAGGTGGATAGCGCGATCGCGGCCTACACCCTGGCCTCGGATCTGGCCATCGAAGAAGCCAAGGCCCATCTGTTCGCGCGCGATAGCGACAAGGCCGCGGAAAAAATCCGTGTGGCCACCGAGATCTGGCCGACCAACCCGAAGCTCGCCGAGTTCCGCGCGCTGATCACCCAGACCGGCGGCTTGATCGCCATTCGCAACGATTTCGACCGTCTCCTCGGCGAGGGCAACTTCCGCGAAATCGCCCGCCGCCAATACGAAATCGCCCCCGCCATTCAAGGCGACGCCACCCGCGAGGATGCCTTCAAGCAAATCATGGGCAACCTGATGAAAATCGAGGCCGCCCTCGGCAAGGCCGCCGAGTTCAGCAAGGTCGGCCAGGACTACGCCGCCTGGGAGCAACTCGCCGAACTGCGCGAACAATTCCCCGACGACCCGAAACTCGGCCGCGAACTCGAATTGTTAGCCCCCAAGGTTGCCGATTTGACCAAGGCGCTCGACAAGGCCCACCAGTTTGAAAGTCGCACGCCCAAGCAAACCGGCTCCGCGCTGTCGTGGTATCTCAAGGCGCGCAGCATCCATCCGCAAAGCAAGTTCGCCGCCGAAGGGGCCAAGCGCCTGGTGCGCGACATCCTGCCGCCGGACGACGCCGCGGCCGCGGCGGCCGCCGAAGCCGCGATGCCCGCCGCCGTGAGGTGAGTCTGCGTTGAAGGAGCAGGGACGTCCCGTTCTGATGCCCGGGAGACCTGCTGGCGGCCGAGAGTTCGCCCCCCTGATCCGCGCAAAAAGCGTTGCGGGACGTATGTCACTACGCGCGTCAGCGGATGCGTTGATACAAGGTCACGCCAACGCGCCGGATGTGATCGAGTAGCGCGGGATGCGTCAACGTGGCGAAAATCGACAGGTCGATGGTGTAGGGCAGCAACAGGTCGTCGAGTTCGTTCATGATCCTCAGCAACTCATTGAGGTCGAGTCCCTCACCAAAGAGAGTGAGATCAATATCGGAGCCGTTCCGGTAGTTCCCCTTGGCGCGGGACCCATACACGACCGCTTTCTCGATCTGCGGATGCAGGGCCAATACCCCGCGGATTTTTTCCACCGTTTCCGGGGGCAGGCCGAAGCGGGGGGCATTCACGAGGCTTGCTGGCTGAGTGCTTCGAGGCGCACCCGCAGGCGCACGAATTCCGCAAAATAGGCGGTCAGGATGTTGTGGACGATCTGTTGTGCAATCTCCTCGTTGTAGGTGTGGCTGGTCAAGGCCCGGCTTTTAATCATTTCCATCCAAGTTTCCCCGTCTTCAACCAAGCCTCGTTTGAAGGCCAGCCGAAAGGCATCCCTACTGCCCAGGATCTCGGTTTCGCCTTGCGCTTCAAAAAAGTCCTTAAGGGCGTTCCAAGCAAGTTCGTAGGTGTATTCAAAGCTTTGAATCAGTCCCTGTTGCTCCAGTTCATTCAGGTCGCCCTTCTCAATGAACTTGGTAAGTTGCCTGACGGCCTTGGAAAAATTCTCAAGGCGTTGTTTCCAGCGGATGTCCTGTGGCTCAGTCATGGTTCCAGTCGTTCAATGGCTCCCGAGGGCTTGGATTTCAGTCAAGTGGCTGTGCGCCTCCTTGTCGAGATGCAAGGTTCAGCGGCCGCTGCCCGGCCAACGACTCCCGGTAGCCGGACGGCGGTTCAGACCCGCCGCTTGACAACGTCGCGAGGAGCTTCCATCCCGTGAATCGATGGTCGCCCTTGCCTCCTCTCAGAAAAGCGGCTGCCCGGCTCAGCACCGGATCCTGGCAATGAAAACCGAACCCCGCATCAAAGGACTTGGCGCGCGCGCCCGCATGGCCCAGTCTGGCGGTTCTGGCACATGAGCACGGTTTTGGAAACCATCGATGGCGGCACCCGCTATCTCGAACAACGCGGGATTGAGGATGCCCGCCGCAACATGCAGCTGCTGGTAGCCCGCCAGCTCGGCTGCTCGCGCATGGATTTGTATCTGCAATTTGACCGCCCGATCGCCGAGCCCGACCTGGTGCCGCTGCGCGAGACGTTGAAAAAACGTGGTGAGGGCATCCCGCTCCAACATCTGTTAGGCAGCGTGGGTTTTCACCACCGCGAGTTCAAGACCGACGCCCGCGCCCTGATTCCGCGGCCCGAGACCGAGGAGCTCGCCGAGTGGATCCTCAGCTGGGAGTTGCCGTCAATCTCGCGGGTTCTGGACATGGGCTGCGGGTCGGGCGTGCTGGGCCTGACGCTCGCCGCCGAGCGCCCCGCCTGGGAGGTGACCCTGGCGGATGTTTCGCCCGAGGCCTTGGCGCTGGCCCGCGAAAATGCCGCGCTGCTGGCCCTTGACTCCGTCGGCTTCGTGCACAGCGATCTGTTCAGCGCGGTGACCGGCGGCTTCGACGGCATCGTCGCCAATCTGCCGTATGTGCCGGATGGCGAGCGCGCCAGCATGGCGCGCGAGGTGTTGCACGATCCGGAGTTGGCCCTGTTCAGCGGGCCGGACGGACTTGACCTGATCCGGCGCTTCATCCCGGAGGCGTTCTCACGCCTCAACCCCGGTGGCTGGCTGGTTCTGGAAATCGGCCACGATCAGGCTTCACAGGTCGCCGGAATTTTACAAACTTCCTCCTTCACCGCCATCGAAGTCAAAACCGACCTCTCGGGCGTCGCCCGGTTCCCCTTCGCTCGCCGACCGGCACTCTGAATTTTAGATTTTGAATTTTAGATTTTAGATTTTCTTCACATGGACAAACTTATCGTTCACGGCGGCACCCCTCTGCGGGGGAGCATCAACATTTCCGGCTCGAAAAACGCCTCGCTGCCGATCCTCGCCGCCAGCCTGCTCACCGCCGAGCCGTGCATCATCCGCCGCGTGCCCGACGTCTCGGACACCAACTACATGATCCAGATCCTCAGCGCGCTGGGCGCGGATGTGGAACGATCCTCCGGCACCGTCCGCATCACCTGCGAGGAAATTTCCGATGTCGCACCCTACGAACTGGTCCGCCGGATGCGCGCCTCGATCTGTGTGATGGGCCCGCTGCTGGCCCGCATGGGCCGCGCCGTGGTGTCCCTGCCCGGCGGCTGCGTCATCGGCGACCGCCCGGTGGACCTGCATCTGCGCGGCCTGGAAGCGCTCGGCGCTAAAGTCGAATTTGAAGGCGGCAACATCATCCTCACCGCCAAGGACGGCCTGCATGGCGCGGAACTCGACCTGCGCGGCACCCACGGCCCCACGGTGTTAGGCACCGACAACGTGATGATGGCCGCCACCCTGGCCGAGGGCGTCACGGTCATCGAAAGCGCCGCCGCCGAACCCGAAGTGCTCGATCTGGCGAATTTCCTCAATGCCATGGGCGCCAAAATCCACGGCGCCGGCACCCGCCGGATCGTCATCGAGGGCGTCAAGGCGCTCCATGGCGTCGAACACACCGTGATTCCCGACCGCATCGAGGCGGGCACCTTCATGGCCGCCGCCGCGCTCGCGGGCGAGGGCGTCACCCTGCGCCGCGTCTGCCGCGAGCACCTCAAAGCCATCACCGCCGCCATCGAACAATCCGGCCACCGCGTCGAGTTCAACGCCGCCGGCGACGCCTGCACGGTTTTCCGCGGCGCGGCCCTCCAGGGCGTGAACCTGGTCACCGCGCCCTATCCGGGCTACCCCACCGACATGCAGGCGCAGATGACCGCGCTGTTAGCCACCACCCCGGGCATCAGCGTGATCAAGGACACGATTTTTCCGCAGCGCTTCATGCACTGCGCCGAGCTCAAGCGCATGGGTGCCGACATCCGGGTGGACGGTGGCACCGCCGTGGTCCACGGCGTGGCCCGGCTCTCCGCCGCCCCGGTGATGGCGTCCGACCTGCGCGCCTCCGCCGCCCTGGTGCTCGCCGCCCTCACCGCCAAGGGCTCCACCGAAATCAGCCGGCTTTATCACATCGACCGCGGCTACGAGCACATCGACGAAAAGCTCCTGATGTTAGGTGCCGAGGTCGAGCGGGTGAAGGGGTGATGGCCGCCGGGCGAATCCTGCCGGTTGGTGCGGGCGCGAATTTTCTCGTTTCCATGCGGGCTTGCGCGGGTTCAACTACCCGGGCCGCACCACCGAGGGGCGGCACCACCATTCAACCGCCATGTGGAAAGGCCGCTTCTCCCAAGACACTTCGTCACTCGTTCAACAGTTCGGCGAATCCATTTCGTATGACTGGCGGTTATACCCCCACGACATCGCCGGCTCCATCGCCCATGCCCGTGCCCAACTCGTGGCCGGCCTGCTCACTGAGGTCGAGTTTGCCGCCATCGCAGCCGGCCTGCGGGCCATCGAGGCCGACATCGTCGCCGGAACCTTCGAATTCAAGACTTCGCTCGAAGACATCCACATGAACATCGAGGCGGAACTCACCCGCCGCATCGGCCCGGCGGGCGCCAAACTCCACACCGCCCGCTCCCGCAACGACCAGGTCGCCACCGACACCCGCCTCTACTGCCGCTCGCAAATCGACGGCCTGATCGCTGCCGTCACCGGTTTGCAGCGTGCCCTGCTCGGTCGCGCCGAGCAATACGCCGCCACCGTCATCCCCGGCTACACCCACCTCCAGCGCGGCCAACCGGTCACCGCCGGCCACCATTTCCTCGCCTACCTGGAAATGCTCGAGCGCGACAAATCCCGCCTCGCGGATTGCCGCAAGCGCCTCAATGTCTGCCCGCTCGGCTCCGGCGCCCTGGCCGGCTCAACCATCAACCTCGATCGCCACGCCATCGCCGCCGAACTCGGCTTCGACTCGATCACCCACAACTCGATGGACGCCATCGCCGACCGCGACGCCATCGCCGAACTGCTGTTCGTCATCGCGCTGTGCGGCGTCCACCTCTCCCGCCTCAGCGAAGACCTGATCCTCTGGTGCACCACCGAGTTCGCCTTCGCCGCCCTCTCCGACGCCCACACCACCGGATCGTCGCTCATGCCGCAAAAGAAAAATCCCGACGTCTGCGAACTCACTCGGGGAAAAACCGGTCGGTTGGTAGGCAACCTGCTGAGCCTGCTGATGGCGCTCAAAGGGCTGCCGCTGACGTATAACCGGGATTTGCAGGAGGACAAGCCGCCGTTGTTTGACTCGGTGGACACGTTGCGGTTGATCCTGGCGGTGAACACGGAGATGATCGGAGCGATGGAGTTGCGCGAGGAGAATTGCCGGGCGGCGGCGGCCGATCCGATGCTGCTGGCCACCGATCTGGCCGATTATCTGGTCAAGCAGGGCGTGCCGTTCCGCCACGCCCATGAACTCGTCGGACAAGCGGTGGCCGAGTCGCTGCGCACCCGCACGCCGCTGAATGAGCTGGATCTGGCGGCGATCGACCCCGCCTACGGGCCGGACGCCAAGGAGGTTTTCAGCTTGGAGCGGGCGCTGGCCGCGCGCACCAACCCGGGTTCACCCTCGATTGCCAACGTCCGCGCGGAGATTTTGAAATGGCAGGCCATCTTGACGTGAGCGCGTTTTCTGTTGGTTCCGGTCTTGCCAAACGGCTAAAACCCCGTAACTTTCCCGGCGAGCAGGTTTTTCCAACCTCCAGAGCCCAGATCCAGTCGAGTGCCAGTTGATCCACGCCTTTCTTGCGGGCGCTGCAATCGACCGGCAGCCAAGGAGACCGGAACTTCCTGCCTCACGGGCGGCGGCGCAAGCCGGTTTGTTCCGACAGGACGGGGTTTCTTTCCGCAAGCCGTTGCGGGGCCCCATCCCGGCACCAATAAGCCGACATGTCGGATTCAGGTCGGTAGGCATCAGGTGCTTCTTAAACACTGCCGGGCTTTTCAAGTCCATCGCGCCGGACCGCCTGCAACCATGACCCATATTGACCCATGTCAAACGCAACACAACATTCCCGCCAGTCGGGAGACAGCCAGCGTCGCCGTTCCCGCGGCGGCAGAAACCGTAATAATCAACAGGACAACCGCCGCAGTGGCGACCGCGATTCCCGCGAGCACCGCAACCCGGACCGCGCCGAAGAATTCCGGCCGCAGAGCCCGCGTGCCCCGCGTGCGGCTCCGGCCAAGCTGAGTTGGTGGCAGAAGCTGCTCAAGGCAGTCGGCCTCTACAAGGCCCCCGCGCCACCCGCCCGTGGCGAACGCAAACCGGAGGGCTCCAAGCCACAGGCTGAGGCGCGCCCGGCCAAATCCAACACCCGCAACGCCCGCACCAACGAGGGTGCCGCCGCCGAGACTGCCACCGGAGAATCCCCGCAACGGGAACGCCGCGGCAGCGAACGTGCGCGAGGTGGCGATCGGTCGACCGTGGAATCCCCGCGGGTCTATGTCGGCAACCTGTCTTACGACGTGTCCGAACAAGACCTGCAGGAACTCTTCAAAGGTATTGGCGGCGTGCGCAACGTCGAGATCGTTTACAATCGCAGCACCCATCGCTCGAAGGGCTACGGCTTTGTGGAAATGCTCCACATGGACGAGGCTGGCCGGGCCGTGGAAGTGCTCCACGACCAGCCGTTCATGGGCCGCAAACTGACCGTTTCCGGAGCCAAATCGAAGGGCCAGGACGAGCGCGAGGACCGCGAAGAACGCCCCGAACGCGCCCAGCGTCCGGTGGTGGTGGCGCCGATTCCCGCAGCGGCCGTGGTTGCGGCACCTGCCGCCACCTTGCCGGTGTTCGAATCGGTGTCCGCACCAGTGGCTGAACCAGTGGCTGAACCAGTGGCTGAACCAGTGGCTGAACCAGTGATCCAAACGATCGTGGAAACCGTGACCGAAGTTCCAGCAGCCGAGGCCGCCCCGGTCCAGCTGGCCGCCGAAACGCCGACGCCGGCGCATGAAGTCGTCTGACCGAATTTGCCTTGATCGGCAGTAGCCAGCCCCCGCCCGGATTCTCCGTGGCGGGGGTTTTTTGTGGTGCGACATGCTCTGGGAGGAACGCTGCATCACTTATGGCAGGCTGCGGGTTTTGCAGAGTCCGCCTGAAGGCGGGACTACCTACGCTGGAATCCACGTCGCTTGGGGAGGTATGTCGTACCGCCTTCAGGCGGTCTCTTCAGCCCGCATTCCGGTAATCAGCCCAGAAGCCCGCCGCAAAAATACTCAGCTGCCCTAATGCCCGTTATGCTCGCAATTTGCTTTGGAGACAATTTTTGACATCAGGAAAAAAAATTTGCCATCCTACGCGATCGCGTATACTCCTATTGCAAGCTCATGAGCACGATCCCAACCGCCAGTCGATACGATGCACCCAAAAAGGCTCCTCGCCGCGGGCTGTGGCGGGTGG
>JBAXBG010000071.1:0-16499 GCA_037142115.1 Verrucomicrobiota bacterium
GCCTTGCTTTTATGAAACCGCTCGAACGCTATCTCATGGCTCGATTGAAGGACTGTCCCTTTGTCATGAGCGTCGCCGGTCTGCGGGCTTGCGGGTGGGACGCTTAAATGGTTGGTTACAGGCACGGATGCACTTGCGGTTGTCAGATCAGGAACTTGCCACCTTGGTGGAAATGGTGAGCCTCGCGGCGAATGTCGCGTCGTGGAACCAGAAGGAATCCGCCAACGACCGGATTGCGGCCTTTGAGGATTTGGAGAGCAAGATTCTGGAAAAGGCCGGCCACTCGGGGCTGGGCGATTGGATCGAGTTTGACGAGGAAAGCCAGCGGTTCCGGGTCAAGCAGGAGATGGAGGAGCGCTTGTTCTACCACGAGTGCTACGATGAATTCCGCAACGAAAGTTTTTGGGACGAGCTGGCGGTGCGCATGGCCGACCGTGATCTCGCCCGTGCCATCGGCTTCGCCACCTGGGAAAAACTCAGCGAGGAAGACCGGCGCGCCCGCACCGCCGCCTGGGAAAAACGCTACTGGGAGGAGTTCTCCAAACACGGCGTCGAGCGCGTGGTGGTGGTCACCCCGCCGGGCGAGGGGTGAGACACGCAGCTGAAAAAGCAAGCGCTCTCAAAAGATGGCGCGGCCTCGATGAGAGCGCATGCCGCAGGAATGACCATATCAGCCCAAGCCCAGCCGCTTCGTCACTTCTGCGGTCTCATCGAGACCGCGCTACCTTCCGCTCTCATCGAGACCGCACCACCATCCGTTGCCCATCACCCGACGACCGGCGGCGCGAAGCCGTCGCGGTAGCTGCGGCGGACAAGCGTGCGGGTCGCCTCCTCGTGGTTGGTGAAGGTCAGAGAGGCCTTGTCCCAGCGCAGCTCCACCCCGGGAAAGCGGGTCGCTTTGACGGCGAGCTGGGTGGCCTCGGTCATGCGGATTGCTTCCTTGAACGGGGTGCGCAGCTCGGTATTCTTGCCGATGCAGTTGTCCACCCAAGCGTGCCAGTGGTTGAGACGCGGATAGTCCGGCAGCCCGGGCATTTTAAGACCCGGGGTCATTTTCCCGTCCCGCCAGATTTCGAGCCGCCCGTCGGCGGTCAGACAGAGCACGCCGCCTTCGCAGACGACCACCGTCATGTTTTTGTCCGGGTAGTTGCCAGGAGGCAAGCCCAGTGCCGCGCGCGACACCGCCTGCGCCGAGTCGCTGTAGTGGATGGCAAACCGGTTGCGGGCAAAGGCAGTGGACGTCACCGCATAGGTCAGCGTCGAGTGGCACGGGTGGCTGTGAAACAACGGATTGGGCGACTCGACGCAGTGGGTTTGCACCGCGATGGGCGATTGCAGCTCGTCATAAGCGTGAAAAATCACGTCCAACACATGACACCCCCAGTCGCCGAGACCGTTGCTGCCATAGTCCCACCATGAACGCCAGACCACCGGCGCGATGCCGTCCCGATACGGCGCGTCCGCGCACCCGCACTGCCACAGGTTCCAATCCAGACTGGCCGGCGGCGCAACCGGCTCGCCGACCACGCGGTCCAGGTTGAAATATTCGCGTTCGTTGGGCGAGTTGACCCAGACGTGGGCTTCGACGGCCTTGCCGAGCATGCCCCTGCGCAGGATGTCAACGGCGGCGCGGCGGCCGGCATAGGCCATCCGCTGGTTGCCGACCTGGGTGACCAACTGCGGCCGCGCGGCGATGGCTTTTTCCATCATCACCAGCTCCTCGAGCTGATGAACCAGCGGTTTCTGGCCGTAGACGTGTTTATGGTTGGCCAGCGCGGTGAGCATGATGCTCGCGTGGCTGTGGTCCGGCGTGGACACAATCACCGCGTCAAACGCGTCGCCGTGCCGGGCAAATGCCTCGCGGTAGTCGCGGCAGGTGAAGGCCGCCGGATGATCCTTGGCGGCTTGCCCCAACGCATTGGCATCGACGTCGCACAGCCCGGCGATCTCCACCGCCGGATGCTCGGCAACCTGCTTGCGGTCGGCTCTGCCGATGGTGCCAACCACCCCGATCGACAGCACCCGCAGCTTGGAATTGGCCGCCACCGCAGGCTCCCGCGTCTGTGACCGGACGAATCCGGAAAATCCGATGCCGGCGGCACCAGTGGTCCAGAGAAAGCGACGGCGGTTGATCGGGGCTGGCATGCTGCAGGAGATTACTGGCCCAGAGCTGCGGATTTTTCAAGCGAGCATGCGCGGCTGAGGTCCCTTCGTGTTCCCTTTGGCGGCGACTCGTTTCCACAAAGGGTCTGTCCCTTAGCCCACGGCAACCGTCCGCGATTCGCCGCTTGTTTCCCAACGATCCCCGCGCCAGCCTCCGGCCATGGAAAGTCATGAGTGGTTTGAAAATACCGATGAGGGCAAGGTCTATTACCGGGCGAATTACATCGGCGGCAAGTGGACGATCATGACCACAACCCAGAAACGCGACCCCACCTGGACCGATGTCACACCGGTGACGGAGCCGCTCTGGCGCGAACTGCGCGACATCGTGTGGAAGAAATACCAGCGCAAACGCTGCCCGTGGGAACGGGTCGCGGATCTGGATAAGCTTCTCGGCAACGAGCCGCCCGCACGCGGATAGGCCGGCCTGGCTCACCTGATCCACCCGTAGGCGCGTTCGTCAGAACGCGCCTGGATGCGGCATTTGTCACCCGCCGACACAGTCCCAGAGCCGCCGCTACAGACCCTTGGCCGCGGCCGGGTAGCTGAAATGGCCGACGATTTTGTAGTCGAACAGCGCGCTTTCCCATTGCACCCCGGCACCCAGGTTATGGACCACCCACGCCTCGCCGGCGCGATTGCCCGGGCCTGGCACGACGATGCCAATATGTGGGTCAGCGTTGGCCAGCGACCAAATCACGATGTCACCCGGATGGTAGTCGGCGGGATTGCGGGAGGGCGTGAGGGTTTCACCCTTGCGCTCAAAGAAGCGTTGCAGGTTGGCGACGCGGCGGTGGTCGATGTTGGTGTCCGGCACCAGCGAGCCCCACAATTGCGGATACTTGCGGAAATGTTCCGCCATGTCCTCATGCACCTCTTTTTGGAGATCGAGGCCGAGTTTGCGATAGCAGCGGATGATCACATCGGCCGCGGCACCCTTGCCGGGGGCAATGTCGCCGTTCGGATAGGCAATCTTGTAATACGATGGGTCGAACACCACGGCGTCGCCGGAATGCGCCAGCGCAGCCGCGGCCAACTTGCCCGCAACCCCCGGTGCGTGCTCCAGCGAGTCGATCAACAAGGCCGCCTGCTCGGTGGAGACGCCTTCCTGCGCCGCCTTGAGAAAGGGCACCAGCGGCCGCCCGAACCAGAACGCGATCCCCACGGCAATCACCACAATCACCCAGCCACCGAAAAAATGCGGCCGCTTCGGCTTCTGCGGACGCGGGCCGATGTATTCAATCGTGCTGTAAAATCCGGGGCGTGATCGGGGACGGGCCATGAACTATTTTTAGGTGCGGGCTTCAGAACCATATCTTCGCCCAGAAAGCGATGATTTTCCCGGAATTTTACAAAATTTTTTGCCACCCGCGCGGGGATCGCTAAAAAAGTCCGGCAGGCGCGCTCAACGCAAGCCACACCGGCCCAGTCGCGCTTGGCACCGCCTGCCGCGCCGCGCTCCGGTCTCGACAGGCGCTCCAGCCGCGGGCCAATTTGCGCCATGACAATTTTCACCAGTCCGCGCCTGCTGCAGTGGGGTCAGTTAGACCTGCCGCTGCTCGGCCTGGACAAGGACTGGCGGGGTGCCCCGGTGCTGCCCGCTGCGGCCTTTGCCCTCGCGGTGGACAACCAGCGGCTTTGGTTCGTCGCTCATCACCGCGCGCCGGCCCAACTCCACCCGCAATCCCGCCCCGGCATGTTTCAGGCCGAGCTGTGGCGTCACGACGTGGCCGAGTTGTTTCTCGCTGACCCGATGAGCGGTCGCTATTTCGAGTTCAATCTCGCGCCCAATGGGGCTTGGTGGTCGTGCGAATTCACCGCGCCCCGGGTCCGGGCTGAGGACATCGACATCGCCATGCCCGAAGTGGCCACCTTTTCCGACATGGCGCCGGATGGGGCGTGGCTAGTGGCCATGGCCATTCCACTCGATTTGCTCAGGGCCCGGCTGGATTTTGGGGTCCACTCGCGCGCCAACGTGACCCTGATCCTGACCTCGCCGACCCAGCAATTCGTCAGCGCCACCGATCTGGGCGGCGGGGAGCCCGATTTTCATCGGCCGCAACGGTTTGCCGAGGTCGTGTTCGCCCCGCTGACCGAATGACATCAGGGTTCAGAGCGGAGTTGCCAGGCGGATGCGTTTCTGCTAATAAGGCCGATCCGTGGTTCAGCGATTCCAAATCGAGGATCTGGTTGCCCAGGATTTGTCCGGGGTTGTGTTCCGTGCCTTGGACACGGCAACCGGACGCATCGTGGCAATCCGACGGTTTTTCCCCTTCGGTGCGGATGGCGGAGGGCTGCTTGCCGATGAACAATCCGCCTACCGCCGCGCCCTCGGCCGCCTGGCCGGGTTGAACCACCCCGCCTTGCGGGCGGTCATCTGCGGCGATTGTGATCCCGTCGATGGCATGCCGTTCATCGTCACCGAGTGGGTTGAGGGCGTTTCTCTCGAGTCGGCACTCGTCAAGGGTCCGCTGTCGGCTCATGCCGCCGCCGACTTGCTCATTCAGGCCCTGGAAGTCTGCCAACAACTGTCCCATCTGCTAGGCGAGGAGGCCGTCTGGGTGGAAACCGCTCCGCAATCCATCATCGTCGGCAGCGCCCAGAGCGGACGGGGATTCACCTTCTGGCTCTCCCCGCTGACCTGGCTAGGCGACGGCACCCAATCGCGCGGCTTGACCCCGCTTCTCACGCTCACCGAGGAGTTGATGGGCTGGCAAGACCGTCCAGTGTCTGACCATGCCGGCGGCGGCCTCGGTGGCTGGCTCAAATGGCTGCGCCACGCCGCCGCCAGCGCCAGCCTTCACGAAGTGCGTGAAAGGCTAGTGGCTGTCGTCAGCGCGGAATCACCCTATCCCGCCAAGCACCTCGTATGTCATTCCTCGGCAAACCCGCCAGCCGCCGCCACGCCGTTGTGGCTGGCGAACCTCGGCCTGGCGTGCGTGATCATCGGCCTAAGCGGATGGTTGTTCTTCCTACAGCACGCCCCTGATCCCTCACCCCACCTTCCTGCCCCTGCGGCCACCGTGGCACCCGGCGAATTGCACGAGGCGTCACTCGCCCCACCACCGCCGGTCAAACCGCGGGTTCCGCCAAATCTGACCGATTCGCGTCCTCCGGCCGTCCTTGCAGGCCAAACCAATAACGTCCACCAACAGGGTGGCGTGATCCCCTGGACCAGCCGCGAACTCCTCGCCCGCAGTGATGACCAGCAAGTGGTGGTCGAAGGGGTCCTCTCCAAAATCGATTTTTCAGGCCGCAAAAAAACCCTGTATCTGCTGTTCTCCCAAGACCCGGACCGCAACGCCGCCCGCGGTGCCGTTGCCCTCAAATCCGCCACCGCCGACCTCTCGGAATCCGCACTCGCTCCGCTCGTCGGCAAAAAAGTCCGTCTCCACGGCACGGTCCATGTGCTCAAGAGCTTCGGGCTGGAACGGCCGGAGGTTCTGCTCAAAGAGCGCGCCGCCATCGAAGTTGTCCCGGCACCGTGAGAGGGCGAAGGACGAATCCAAAGAGGAAAACGCAATTGCATTGCAATTACTCCTTCTGTGCATCATGCTTGCGGCGTGAGGAAATTCCTCTTGGTTTGTTTGCTTATGAAGCTGGGAGTGGCGCTTGCGGTTGCGGCACCCTTGCAGGTTGTTGCCTTGCACCCGTTGATGGCGGATTTGGCGCGCCAGGTGGGGGGCGAGCGGGTGGCGGTTTTCGATCTGGTGGGTGATGGGGGCAATCTGCACCGGTTTGAACCACGCCCGGCCGATATGCAGCAGATGCAGGCTGCGGACCTGGTGCTGGCGGCGGGCAAAAATCTGGAACCCTATCTGGGTCGCCTGCGGTCCGCGCTCGCAGGCATCACGGTGGTGGAAGTCGGGCGCACGATCCCCTCGCTGACTGTGGTCAAAGGTGAATCCGATGCTCACGACTCGGAGCATGAGGGGCACGGCTCGGGTTCGCTGGATCCCCACTGGTGGCATGGGGTGGACAACATGCGCCGCGCCGCGCGGGTGGTGGCGATGGCATTGGCGGACAAGGATCCGGCGGGAAAAGGGTATTTCGAGGACCGCGCCGGTGCCTACGGCATGCGCTTGGAAGCTCTCAAGCACTGGGCGCGCAGCGAGCTGGAACGAGTCCCGCGCGGGCAGCGAAAATTGGTCACTGCGCACAATGCGTTCGGGTATTTCGGGCTGGAATTCGGGTTTGAGGTAATCGCCGTGGCGGGTCTGAACAAGGAGCAGAACACCACCCCGCGCCAACAGGCGGATACCATTGCCGCGGTGCAACAAGCCGGCGTGCGCGCCGTGTTCCCGGAAAAAAACTCCAACGGCAAGATGCTCGACTTGATCGCCTCCGCCACCGCCACCCGCCTGGGCACGCCCTTGATCGCCGATGGCAATGGAACCGGCCAGGACGCGGGCTTCGAGGCCATGATCCGCCACAACGTGCTGGCCATCACCCAAGCCCTGATCGCCCCATGAATGGACCCCGCTGGCTGGCATCGCCCTTGGCTGGAACCGCCTGCGTGCTGACGGCGCTGGCGCTGTTAGCCATCCCGCTCCGCCAACTCACCTCGTCGCGGCGGCCATCGCCGGCACCCGCGCCGGCGCCGGTTGCAGGAGCCCTGCATGCTGTCCTGCGCCTCCGACTGCTGGCGCCGGCGGGGCGGGTCGTCGTCCATACCGACACTGGCGCGATTTTGTTAGACCGGCGCAACCTCGGGGCCGGTGAGTCCGAGCACGACGCGGTGATTCCCTGGGAGCCAGGCGGTCTGGATCTCCGGGTGCAGGCGGATTTCGCCGCCGGAACTGCCGAGACGGCGGTATTCCTCACCATCATGCCGGATGGCTATCAGGACCAAACCCGCTACGGGATTGGCCTCGGCCGGATCGACGAACCCCTGCGCTACGACTGGCACCCCCCATTGATCGGCACCCCATGACCCATTCGAGCCACGACACCTGCGCCCACTGCGGCCACCATCACGAATTGAGGGTGGAAGACCTCCTGGTGTGCTACCGCGAGGTGAATGCCTTGCAGAATGTTTCCTTCGCCACTTCCTGCGGGGCCTGCGTCGCCCTAATCGGTCCTAACGGCGCAGGCAAAAGCACCTTGCTCAAGGCGATCGCGGGCTTGCTGCCCATCGCCGCCGGACGGATCTGGTGGCGCGGCACCAAGGTCGCCAAATGGAGCCGCGAAATCGCCTATCTCCCGCAGCGCGAAAACGTCGACTGGCAGTTTCCCATCACCGTGCGCGGAGTCGTTCGAATGGGGCGCTACCCGCAAGCCGGTTGGTGGCGGCCATTTTCGCCGGCCGACGAGACCGCCATCGACCGCGCCATCGGGTTGATGGGCCTGGCCGACCTGGCCGACCGGCAGATCAGCCACTTGAGCGGCGGACAGCAGCAGCGCGTCTTCCTGGCGCGCGCGCTCGCCCAGGAGGCCCACGTGCTGCTGCTCGACGAACCGTTCACCGGACTCGACCGCAACTCGAAATCCGCCCTGGCCACCACCCTGCGCCACCTCACCGAAGAGGGGCGGTTGGTGATAGCCTCGCATCATGACATGGAGACCGTGCGCGACATCTACGACGAGGTGCTGCTGCTCAATCGGCACGCCATCGCCTTCGGGCCGGTGGCCGACGTGTTCACCGAAGCGGGCCTGTCGGCGACCTTCGGCGCAATGGCCGCGGCGGCGGGAAAGGAGGTCGCATGATCGCCTGGCTGCTAGAACCGCTGCAGCATCCGTTCAACCAGCGGGCGCTGGTGGCGGCCCTGCTCATCGGTCTCACCAATGGCTATGCCAGCGCGTTCGTGGTCCTGCGGAAATCCGCTCTCAAAGTCGGCTCGCTGTCGCACGCGCTGCTGCCCGGCATCGCGGTGGCGATCCTGGTGGCCGGCCTCAATGACTGGAGCGTGTTCCTTGGCAGCTTGGTCGCCGCCCTGCTCATCGGACTGGGCTCGCTGGCGGTCTCACGCGGGTCGCGCCTCGACCAGGATTCCGCGCTGGCCATCCTTTACACCGCGGCCTTCAGCGGCGGCATCATCCTGCTGCGCCGCATCGGCGTGGCCCAGGAAATGGAGGGCTGGTTGTTCGGCAACATCATGGGCCTGCGCGACAGCGACCTGTGGAGCAACTTCTGGATCTCCTGCGGCGCGCTCGGCGTTCTAACCGCCCTGCACCGGCCGCTGCTCATGACCCTGTTCGACGCCGAGGTGGCCGCCACCCTCGGCGTGCCGGTGCGCGCGCTCAACTACCTGCTGCTCGCGGTGCTTATCGTGGTCCTGATCTCCTCGCTGCAGGCGGTGGGCTGCATGCTCGCGCTGGGCCTGCTGGTCACCCCGGCGGCCACGGTCTATCTGCTCACCGACTCGACCAACGCGCTGTTCTGGGGCGGCTCGTTGTTAGGCGGGCTGGCCTCGGTGTTCGCGGTGCTCGCCGGGTGGTGGCTCAACATCGAGCAGGGACCCGCCATCGTGCTGGTGCTCGGCATCGTGTTCCTGCTCGCCTTCCTGTTCAGCCCGAAATACGGCCTGCTGCGGCGCCCGCCCGCGCCGCAGCGGTGACCCCGGACCGCGAGCTCCAGACTCGCCCGCGCGGGGTGGCCACTTTGGGCTTTCCTCGCCTGGCATTCGGCGCTTGGTTGGTGGCGTCAACTCATGCGCTGTTTTTATTCCGAGCACCTGGAACTTGAGCTGCCGTCGGGCCACCCGTTTCCGATGGAGAAGTTCCGTGTCGCCAAGGACATGCTGTTGGACGGCGGCATTCTCCGGCCCGAGGAAATCATCGAGGTCCGGGCAGCCGACCACCACCTGCTCCAGCGCGTGCATGAGCCCGCCTATATCCGCCAGATCGAGTCCGGCCAGCTCGGGCGCAAGGAGCAGATCCTGCTCGGGCTGCCGGTCACGCCGCGCTTGTTCGCGCGCAGCGCCACCGAAGTGGAAGCCACCCGGCTGGCCTGTCATGCGGCACTGGCCGAGGGTGTGGGCGTGTGCTTGGCGGGTGGCACCCACCATGCGTTCCGGGCGCACGGCGAGGGCTACTGCGTGTTCAACGATGTGGCCATCGCCATCCGCGACCTGCAGGACAAGCAGCCGAACCTCAAAATCATGGTGGTCGACACCGACGCCCACCAAGGCACCGGCACCGCCGCGCTGCTGGCCAACGATCCGCGGGTGTTCACCTATTCGATTCACGTCGGCCGCAAGGCTCCGCCGTGCGAGATTGCCGGGTCGCTCGATATCGAGACGGTGCGCTACGTCGAGGGCGAGATGTATCTCCAGCAACTCTTCAGCAGCCTGGCCGGCGCGCTCGATGCCTTCGCGCCGGATCTGGTCATCTGGGTCTCCGGCGCCGACAACCACCGCAACGACCGCTTCGGACAGATGCAGCTCTCGCTTAAAGACCTCCAGCGCCGCGACGACGTCTTGTTAGGAGCCTTCATCCGCAACCGGATCCCGGTGGCCGTGCTCTACGGCGGCGGCTACAACCGCCAACCCGAGTTCACCGCCAAGCTCCACCGCAACACGATCGCTACCGCCAAAAAGCTCGCCCGCGAGGTCCGCGGGCTATGAGGCTGTGGGCGCGTTCGTCAGAACGCGGGCGGAAGGTTGGGACGAGCGCTTGTTCTGCTGCGAACCAGCGTGCGGTCACCCGCCCGCCTACTGGCGCCCGAGCGGACCACATGAGGGAGTTGGCGCTTGAATGTTGTGTCCCCTAGCCCTAAGCCGGGGGCGGCATGGATCCGATGCACCCTTACGAACACCTTTCGCTTTTCACCATTGGCCTGATTCTAAGCGGGTGGCTGATCAGCAGCCACGCGCTGATGTTGGCCAAACCGGCGATGGTGCAGGAGTTCCTGCAAAAATTCCCGCGCGACCAAACGCTTGGCCAAATTTTGCTGGGGATTGGGCTCGCCTGGTTCTGGCTGCTGATCGCTCCCGAAGGGTTGGGTCGGCTCAGCGCGCTGGCCATGGATTTGGGTGAATTCAACGGTGCCAAGCCGCTATTGCGCATTCTGGTGCCGGTTTCGATGATCTTGGTGGCCACCAGCGTCAGGGATTTTCTGGCAGTGCGGGCGCTCGGCGTGGTGGGACTGATGGTCGCCTCGCCGCTGCTGGAAGCGGCCTTTCTCAAAGACCCGTCATCGCGGCTGCTGGTGCCGATCTATGCCTACGGCTTGCTCACCGCCTCGTTGTTCTGGGTGGGCATGCCCTATTTGTTCCGGGATGCGGTGACCTGGGTCACCGCCGACCAAAAACGCTGGACCGGGTTTTCGATTGCCGGTCTCGGCTACGGAGTTGCCACCCTGGTTTGCGCGCTCGCGTACTGGCGGGCGTATTGAGGGATGGCTGCCAGCCTCTTGAATCAGGGGGATCATCACGGGCGAGCCGTGCTCACTGGCCGCGCAGCTTCATGATCCGCTGGCACAGCCGGGCCGCGCCATGATCCGCGCTGGTGCGCACCGCGGCCCAGGGCGTGGCGGCGGTGGCTAACCGTTTGGCACCCAAGCGATGGTCACACAGCGCGGTGAACCGCTCGCCCGTGACCGAATCGACGAACTCCCCTTCAAAGGACACATTCGAAATGAAGGCGGCCACGGCGGCGGATCCCAGATTGCCGGTCAGGGCCACCCGCGGACTGGTGTGCATGGTGGTCACCGGAGTGCCCGCGTGCGTCTTCGCGATCACGTCGGTCAGCGCCACGCGCACCCGCAAGGTGGTCGGGCCAGGCACCGTCACGATTTTCATTTTACCCGCCACTGCGGTGCGCATGGCATCGCTCAGATAGGCCGCCAGCTGGCTGGTGACCTCCGGGGTGATGCCCGGCGTGGCGACCACCGTGGTGACCGGATCGATCACCACGCTGTCGTATTTTTTCAAATCAACCCCGGGTTTGACATAGGCGCAAACCGCGTCTTCGGTGCCGTAACCCGCATCCAACTGGGAAAAATGGGCCAGGAAGCCCGAGGGAGAACTCCCGCCCGTGGAGCAGGAAACGACAGCAAGGGCGACTCCCGCCATGGCAATGACGCCGAATTGATGGATTGATTTCATGGGATGGATAGGTGATTTGCTGACGCGGAAGCTTGAAGCACGCCGCGCTGCGTTACTGTTACTGTCAGGCTTGCGATGGCAGGTCAAGGTTCGGTCCGCGTAGAAATCGGGGATCGTCATTGCCGTCCCTCAGCCTTGCCGCTGGGAAATCCACCGTCTAGGATCCGCCGCGATGCCCAACGAATCACCCTTTTTTGAACCCACCCGCCGTCAATGGGTCGGTTTTTGGAGCATGATTTTCCAACAAACGCAGAACGCATTTAATGACAAGATGGCGCAGTTCATCCTCATTCCGCTGGGCGGGGCCGTGGGTTGGGCGGTGGAATCGCAGGCGGGTCTGATGATCGCTCTGCCCTTTGTGCTGTTTGCGCCCATCGCCGGCTGGCTCAGCGACCGCCACTCGAAACGCGACGTGATGTTCGGCTCGGCGATCCTGCAGTTGCTCGTGCTCATCTGGATCTGCGCGGCGGTCGTCGCCAAGAACCTGCCGCTGGCGCTCGGCGGGTTTTTCGCGCTGGCCACGCAAGCGGCCTTCTTCAGTCCGGCCAAACTCGGCATCAACAAGGAGTTGGTGGGTTCGCGCCACCTGGGGTTCGCCACCGGCATCCAACAAATGACGGCGATGCTGGCGATGCTGGCCGGCCAAATCGTGGCGGGCTGGTTGTTTGACAAACGCTATCACGCCCTCGGCGGGTCCGCGGCCACCGCTTGGCGGGCCGCCCTCGGCCCCTTGCTGGTGCTCACGGTCTTGTCGGTACCGGCCCTGATCATGGCCTGGATGGTGCCGCGAGTGCCGGCTCAGGGCAGCAACCAAAAATTCACCCGCAGCTTAACGGTGAGCCACTTTGTGAGTCTCGCCCTGCTGTGGCGGGACGCGCCGCTGCGGCGGGCATCGTTGGGGGTGGCGTTTTTCTGGGGCTTCGCGGCCTTCATCAACCTGTGGTCGGTCAAACTCGCCAAGGTCATGACCGGTGGTGGCGAGGGCTTCGGCACACTGTCCTCAATGTTCATGGCATCGGCCTCGCTGGGCATGGCGGCGGGGTTTGGCTTCGCCTCGTATCTGCTGCGCAAGCGCATTGAACTTGGCTGGGTGCCGGTGGCGGGCGTGGCCATGACGGTCGCGTCCATCGCGCTGGCGCTCATTCCCCCGGGCAACGCCCACGCGTTCCTGCAACTGTTCGACACCAACCCGTTCGCATTCGTTCTCGCCGCGCCGGGCCAGGCGTTATTTCTGGTCACCCTCGGGCTGCTGGCCTTTGTCTCGGCGCTGTTTCTCGCGCCGCTCAACGCCTGGATGCAGGACCACTACCCCGCCGCCAAACGCGGCGAACTCCAATCCGCGGTCAACCTCCAGGATTGTTTCGCGGGCATCCTCGCCGTGACCATCATCACCGGGTTCGAATACGGGGCCAAGGCCCTCCGCCTGGATCCGCTCATCGGCTTCCGCAGCCAGATGCTGTTCATTGCCGTGGCGTGTTCGCTGGCCACGGCGATGATCATCCGCCGCCTGCCCGCCGACTTCCTGAGGGTCATCGGGGTGACCCTGATCCGCGCGATCTATCGAATCCGGGTGGCTCATGGCGACCGCCTGCCGCGCGCTGGCGGGGTGTTGCTGTTGCCCAATCACGTGACCTATGCCGACGCGTTTTTCCTCTCAGCGGCGTGCCCGCGGCCGGTGCGTTTCGTGATGGAGGAGGCCTTCCTGCAGCGGCCGGCGATCCGCGTCTTCACCCGCATTTTCGACACCATGACGATCCGCCGCGAGCGGCCGTTGGAGGCGATCCGGGAAATCATCCTGGCCTTGCGGCAGGGACAGGTCGTGTGCCTGTTTGCGGAAGGCCAATTGACGCGCACCGGGACCCTGAGCGTGCTGCAACGCGGCTGTGAACTGATCGCCAAAAAGGCCGGCCACCCGCTGATCCCGATGTGGTGCGACGGGTCGTGGGGGTCGATTTTCTCCTTCGAAGGCAACCGGTTCTTCAACAAAGCGCCCCGCCGCGCTGGCCGTGACCTCGCGTTCGCCTACGCCCACCCGCTCGACCCCGCCGCCGTCAATCTGGAAACCGTCCGCGATGGCATGCTTACCGCCTCGGCAGAGGCCATCGGCCAGCGCTTCCTCAAGCGCTCATGGCAGACGCGGCTGCCGCGGGCTGACAATCCGGCGACCCGGGCATTCCGCCTCACCGCGGAGAGCGCGCGGCGGCGGATCTGGGTCAACGGCCATCAGATCGGCATGATCAACGCGCTGCAGCGGCACCAGCCGTTGCAGGTGCTGCAGGATGACCCGCTCCTCGCCGAACTGCCCGGGTTGTTCGCCGCCTTCCCGGACTTGTTCGGTGCCACCGTGGTCGTCCAGCCCTCCTTCAACGGCACCACCGACGCCACCTGGGTCGGCGGCGAGGTCCTGCGCGACCTCCTGCTAACCACCCCGCTCAGCGCAACCATCGCCTTCTACGACTTCAGCGCACTCGCCCTCGAGGCGATCGCGCGCGCCGGCCTGAGCCATTACCCGTGCCTGGCGGTGGACGGCTCAGTGGTGGCGATGTCGATGCCCACGCCGCCCGGATCCGACGACAACTTCGAGCCCCAGCACGGCCACCAACCCCGCTCGTGGGGCAAGCTGCTGCCAGGTTGGCACCTCAAGGCCGCGCCCGACGGCTCGCTCCACGCCCACGGCCCGGCCGCCCCCCCGCTCGGCCTGCCCCTGCCGGAGGAAACGTTCCTCGACCCCGAGGGATTTCTTGTCTCCAAATCCAGGTGACGGATTGGCGGGGCGCTGGCAGCACTGCCGCATCCGTCTCAGAACTCGCAATGGCCGGGGGTCCGGGCGAAGGGGATGACGTCGCGGATGTTGGACATGCCGGTGACGAACATCAGCAGGCGCTCAAAGCCGAGGCCGAAGCCGGCATGCGGGACACTGCCGTATTTCCGCAGGTCGATATACCAGGCGTAGGCCTGCGGATCGAGGCCGTGCTTGGCGAAGTTGGCCAGCAGCACGTCGAGCCGTTCCTCGCGCTGGCTGCCGCCGATGATTTCGCCGATGCCGGGGACCAGCACGTCCATCGCCGTGACTGTTAGGCCGTCGTCGTTGAGGCGCATGTAGAACGGTTTGATCTCCTTGGGGTAGTTGAAGACGGTGACCGGCGCCTTGAAATACTCCTCGGTCAGCCACCGCTCGTGTTCGGACTGGAGGTTGAGGCCGTATTCCACCGGATAGGCGAACGCCACGCCGCTGGCCTGCAGCAGCTCGACCGCCTGGGCGTAGGCAATCCGCTCGAACGGCCGGCTGGCCACGAACTCCAGCCGCTCGCGCAAGCCCTGGTCGACGAATTTCTCGAAGATCGCGAGGTCGCCCTCGTGATTTTCTAACATCTCGGTGACGAGGAACTTGACCAGCTCCTCGGCGAGATCCATGTCGCCCTCGAGGTCGCAAAACGCCATCTCGGGTTCGATCATCCAGAACTCGGCGGCATGGCGCGAGGTGTTGGAGTTTTCCGCGCGGAAGGTCGGGCCGAACGTGTAGATGTTGGAAAGCGCGCAGGCGAAGGTCTCGCCCTCGAGCTGGCCACTGACGGTTAGATAGGCGCGCTTGCCGAAAAAATCCTCCGCCTCGCGGGAAATTTGCTCATCGGTGAGGGTGGTGACGCGGAACATCTCGCCGGCGCCCTCGCAGTCGCTGGCGGTGATGATCGGCGTGTGGACGTTGATGAAGTCGCGCTGCTGGAAGAACCGGTGCACGGCGTAAGCCATCCGGCTGCGCGTGCGGAACACCGCACCGTAGAGGTTGGTGCGCGGCCGGAGGTGGGCGATGGTCCGCAGGAACTCGGTGCTGTGGCCCTTTTTCTGCAGCGGATAGTCCTCCGGCGCCTCGCCTAACAGCTTGATCGACGCCGCCCGCAGCTCCCATTGCTGCCCGGCCGCGGGCGAGGCGACCAGTTGGCCCCGCACCTCGACCGAGGCACCGGTGGTGATTCGGGCCATCGCGTCATAGCCGGGGATTCCGGCATCGGCGATGATCTGGAGGTTGCCGAGGCAGGTGCCGTCGTTGAGTTCCAGGAAGGAAAACGTCTTGGAGTCCCTGCGGGTGCGGACCCAGCCGGCCACCTGGAGGTCCGCGGCGGGTTGCTCGCGCCGGAGCACGTGCTTGATCAGTGAGCGCATCCCCTTGGTTAGCCGCAGACGGGCACTTTGTCAAAGCAGGGCGGACGACATCCACAGGGCCGCCGTGACATCCACAGGGCCGAAGGCCCGGAACCATCCCAGCCTGGGGCATCGCCCCAGGACCCACGGTCCAGAAGATATTCAGCGCCAACGGCGCGACCTATCATGAGCGTTTTGCATGGCGCGGATGACCTGATGTGACGCATGTTAGGGCGGGCTTTCAGCCCTCGGGCGGTTTGGTGGACGGTTTCCTGGGGCGTTGCCCCAGGCTGGGATGGGATGCGCCGTTGGCGCGGACGACGGGGGCTTCGCCAGTGAGTTCAGCCACCACGGCTTCAAGCAGGTTCTTGGCGGTGGCGCGGGAGGAGGCGAGCTGGGTTTCCAACTGGTCCACCAAGGCCATCAGTTGATCCACTTTGGCCACGATCCGGCGTTGTTCAGCGAGGGGCGGGAGTGACACGAATACTTCCTTAATCTTCTGGACGTTTAGATTCGGCTGAGCTCCTCCTGCTGATTGCAGACGCATCTCGTCGTATTGTTTCTCCAAATGGAGCTTAATATAAGCCTGCATGGGCGGTATGCCGTCCAAAGGACAAATCGCGGCGCAGGCTTGGTTGATCGTCGCGGAAATATTCAACTCGACGACTTGCCCCCGAGTTTTTCCTTGGCCGTAGAGTGCGACCAAGAGTGTGCCGGGTGGATAGATTCGTAACCTGTGTGCTTTTACCGCCGAAACCGTAACAAATTCGTCCCCCTCTGTGATCAATGACTTTGACGTTGATCCGCTTGTAATCCAAGGAATCGTTCCAGCCGTCCAATACGATGTCTCTCCTCTTGACGGGGTGCTACCCGTTCCGATGTCCGTTATATCTCCTAGCATCGTCCATACCCAAGTAGGAGGAATGGCATGTGGAGCTTCGTCCGACGAAAACTGACGGCAGGGTTTGGTTTTTCTCAGCGAGTCAGAACCAAGCAGCTTTAATCTCTGCTTTCCAATACTTTCTAGTAATTTCTCCGCCGGTTCGTCCTGGGGATTTTGCGGCAGAAGTTTGCCTTGGACCGCCATCGCAAGAATGGATTTGCGGAGGTCGGCGGGAACAATGTCGTAGGACTTGTGGAAGAGGAGAT
>JBAXBG010000072.1:0-16412 GCA_037142115.1 Verrucomicrobiota bacterium
GGTGCGGCCCGAACCACGCATCATCGCCCCATCACAGCAGGCTGAAGCCTGCGCTCCACCCGGACCGCGCGTCCAAGCGCCGCAGGATCCGGATCTGCTGGTGTGGCTGATCGCCGACAAATGGCACACCGGCATGGTGTTTCCCTACCCGTGGCTGGTGGAATCCGGTTTCGTGCCGCCGGCGGGCTTCGGCCATCCGATGTTTGTCACCATGAGTTGGGGCAACCGCAACGCCTACTCCCGCGAGGGCATCGATCATTATTGGAAATTCATGCAGGTGATCCTCACGCCCACGCCCTCGGTGATGGAAGTCATCCCGGTGGATTGGAACGTGACCGAAGTCCTGCCGCAACAACGGATCTGGCGCAAACTCGTGGCCCGCACCCGCGGCCCGGCGCTGGCCACCTTCCTCAACGAATGCTGCGCCACCGGCCCGGATGGCACTCCCAAGGTGGTGCGCCCATCCAGCTGGGGCCACGGCATCCAACTCGAATGCCGATACCGGTATTTCATCCCGCGGGTGTGCAATGTCTGGACGGTTCAGACCATCGAATGCCTCGGCGGCAAGATCGACCCGTGGTTCGCTCTCACCGCCGACGGCCTCGCCAGTCAGGCGGTCAAGCCACCCAACGACTTCGAGTTGGTCTGGCCGGGCTGCGCCCCCGCTCCCTAACTGGTGGGTCATGCGGAGTGTGACTCTCCAGCCCACGCCCGCTGCTAACCGTTCAGCAACCACAGCCGGCCCGTCGGCCTTTGACTTCAAATGGCTCGTGTGATTATCCCATGACTCGCTTACGGTCACGTTAATTTTGGGAGGTTGAAAAGTTTCACTCAACTGCCTCGATTCTGGGTTGCTTCAAGGCGCAGATGATCGCAACCGCTGAGGACCTCGACCAGCCGACCACGGCGATCCCTTTGACCGGGTCATCGCCGCCACCGCCAAAATCCATCAAATCCCGCTGTTGACACGGGATCGGGCGATCACCGCCTCTGGCGTGGTAGAGACCGTCTGGTAAGTCTGAAACAAGCATTGCAACCGTAGATGGACGCAGAGAATCAATGAGTTATGCCTATTAGAAGGCACACCCGAAGGGTTCGCCTGGAATTTCGTTCAAACCTCTTAAAATCCGTGTTCATCTGCGTCCAGCTGCGGTTCAAATTCTCTTTCCAGGATTAGCCGTCAACCCACAGCCGTCCGCCACTGCGCCTGAGCCGCCGCCCGCCCGGCAGATTGACTGCCGCGGGCTGCGCGGGGTCCATCAGCAAAAGTGCCCGCTCCAGCAGGGCGCGGTCGATCGAGGGAATCCGGTGATCCATCAGGAATTGGCGCAAGGCGGCGCGCTGCAGGTCCACCGGCAGGGCGCGCAGCGCCGGGAGGTGCAGTCGCCCCTGTGGGTCGAGCACCCGAGCCCGCTCGACGGCCGCGGTTTCAAGGTCATCGCGCTCCTGCGAATCGGCGGCGCCGCGCGCCAGGGCCGCCACCGCGTCCCGCCCGGAAATCTCCGCCAACAGCGGCAGCACCTCATGGCGCAGCCGGTTGCGCACGGCCACCGGTTCCAAGTTGCTGGAGTCCTCCCGCCAGCGGTGCCCGCGTGCGGTGAGCCAGTCGACCAGTGCGGCGTGGCGCACCCCGAGCAGGGGGCGCGCGACCTGCAGGGTCGCCCCGGATTCCACGGTGAGAGGTTGTTGCTCGCGCATTCCTTTCAATCCGTGCGACCCGCGCAACAGATTCCACAACACCGTCTCGGCCTGATCGTCGGCGTGATGCGCCAGCAGGATCCGGCGGCAGCGGTGTTTCACCGCGCATTGCGCGAAGAACTCATGGCGGGCGTTGCGTGCCGCTGTTTCCAGCGATTCCCCCCGCTCCTTCATCCGCCTGCGCACATCCATCCGCCCCAGCTCGCAGGGCAGCCCGAGCCTTTCCGCCAGCTGCCCGACGAAACGCGCATCCTGGGTCGACGCCCGCCCCCGCAGCCGGTGGTCGAGATGACAGACCACCAGCTTGTTGAAGCCTGCCTCCGCCAGTAAATGCAGCAGCGCCACCGAATCCGCGCCGCCGGAAACCGCCACCAACCAGCGCGCCCGGCGCGTCGCGCGGGCCAGCCACGGGATTTGTTCGGTGAGCGCCATGCGACCAGCCTGCCGCAATCCCACCAGCCGGGCAATCCCGATCCTCCGGCCGCTTTGCGGAACTTTCCCCCAACGGTTCTTGCGCATCCGGGCCGGGTCACGTAGGGATCTCCCCGATGAAACGCCGCCTCACCCTTCTCGTTCTCGCTGTGCTGCCCGCCCTCGCCCTTGGCGAACCCGCCAAGGATCCCGCCACGCCGGCCGCCCCCGCCGCCGCCAAGACCGCAAAAGTCCTGCTTAAAACCAGCGAAGGCAACATCGTGCTCGTTCTCGACGCGGCCAAGGCTCCGGTCACCGTCGCCAATTTTCTCGGCTACGTGAAAAGCAAGCACTACGACGGCACGGTCTTCCACCGGGTGATCGATGGGTTCATGATCCAAGGTGGCGGCTATGCGCTCACGGATGGCGCGCTGGTGGAAAAGTCCACCGGCAAGGGCATCAAGAACGAAGGGCAAAACGGCCTTGCTAACGATCGTGGCACCATTGCGATGGCCCGCACCAATGATCCCGACAGCGCGACCGCGCAGTTTTTTATCAACGTGAAAGACAATCCCGCGCTCAACTTCCCCAGCAACGGCGGCTATGCCGTGTTCGGCAAAGTCGTCGAGGGAATGGAGGTCGTCGACAAAATCAAAGCGGTCCCAACCGGTGCGGGCGATGTCCCCACCAAACCCGTGGTGATCGTCTCGGCCACCGTGGCCGAATGAGCCAATTCGCCGTCCCCCTGCTTCACCCGCTATTCCACCGCGCGCTCAATCGTTCCTGAATGCAACTCTGGCTCTGCCCGTTTCTGGCGTTTCTTCTGGGATCCATTCCCTTCGGCCTGATCCTCGCCAAGACCCGCGGCATCGACATCCGCCAGCACGGGTCCGGCAATATCGGCGCCACCAACGTGCTGCGCGTCTTGGGCAAACCGTACGGCATCACCTGTTTGCTGCTAGACGCGCTCAAGGGCTTCATCCCGGTGGTCATCGCGCTGAGCCTGGTTCAGATTGAAGGCAGGCATCCGAACCTCGCGCTGCCTTTCCTGCTCCCGTATGCGCTGCGGTTGCCCGCGGCCCAGCAGTTTGACGGCCAGTTGTTTCACGTCCTCACCGGGCTGCTGGCCATCCTCGGCCACAACTACTCGCCGTGGGTCGGCTTCAAGGGCGGCAAGGGCATCGCCACCTCGGCCGGCGTGTTGTTAGGGCTGTTCCCGTTCTTCGCGGTATTGCTGCTGGGATTCATTTGGCTGGGGCTGTTTCTGGCCACCCGCTATGTCTCGGTCGCCAGCATCGGTGCCGCCGCCGCCCTGCCGCTCGTCACCCATCTGGGAGCGCGCTTCCATCATCTGCGCGACGACAAGGCGCTGCCCACGTTGTGGGAGTCCGGCACCTGGAACAAGCCGTTGTTTGCCTTTGCGGTGGTCATGGCGCTGCTCGCCATCTGGAAACACCGGGCCAATATCCAGCGGCTGCGCGCCGGCACCGAAAACCGCTTCGTCCCGAAATCCAAACCACTCTAACACCAAATTGCAACTCATGAATCCACTCACCTCCGCCGCCATCCTTGGAGGTGGCTCGCTGGGCACCGCGCTCGCCAAACTGCTCGCCCCGAAACTCGAGTCGATCGTGGTGGTCTCGATCGAGCAGGCGTGCGTGGATGGCATCAACCGCAACCACCGCAACCCGAAATATCTCACTGCGGTCGAACTTGCGCCCAACGTCCGCGCCTCGATGGACCACCGCGAGGCGCTGGCGGTGCCGCTGGTCATCTTCGCGGTGCCCTCCGCCGCGATTCGCTCGGAGGCGGGAAAACTCGCGGCCCTCGGCCTTTCGCCCAATACCCCGCTGTTGTCCTGTGCCAAAGGCATCGAACGCAATACCGGCGAGCGTCTCAGCCAGATCCTGCGCGAGGTTTTTCCGCTCAACCCGATCGGCATCCTCACCGGACCCAACCATGCCGAGGAAATCGCCGCCGACCTCGTCACCTGCGCGGTTATCGCCTCCGATAGCGCGCCGCTGGCCGACGCGCTCCAGGACTTGTTCACCCTGCCGCATTTCCGGGTCTACACCAGCGACGACGTGGCCGGCGTCGAACTCGGCGGCGCCGTCAAAAACGTTTATGCCATCGCCGCCGGGATGGCCCACGGTCTTGGCCTCGGCGATAACGCGGTGGCCGCCCTGGTCACCCGCGCGCTGTCCGAAATGACCCGCCTCGGCGTGGCTCTGGGCGGCAACCCCGAAACCTTTTCCGGCCTGTCGGGCGTCGGCGACCTCATCGTCACCTGCTTCTCCGAACACTCGCGCAACCACCGCGTCGGCCTCGCGCTGGGCACCGGCCAATCCCTCGAGGATGCCGTCGCCGCGCTGGGCATGGTCGCCGAAGGCGTCCCCAACACCCTCTCGATCCACGACGCCGCCCGCGCCGCCGGGGTGCGCACCCCGATCATCGACGCGGTGTATTCGATCCTCTATCAGGGCAAGCCCGCCGCCATGGCGATGCGCGACCTGCTCGACCGCGACCCGCGGCCCGAAATCAGTTAGCTCGTTGGCTGCGCCATTACACGGTCGTCCCGGCGCTTGGTTGCGACCCTCGCATGGCACGCTCGACGGTCCAGTGGAGCGAACAGGAAAAACGCAAGCCGCCGGAGCGGAAGGGGAGTCATGGGTGTGGTGTGGCCGCAGTCGTCAGAACGCGCGCGGGTTGAGTTGCTGTCGCGTGCTGTCACCAGCACGCCTGCCTGGGTCGTGGCCGCGTCACGGCTTGGTGAACTCGTTTTGCAGCACGTCCTCGAAGGTGTTGTCGCGCAGCAGGGCACCCTTGGTGCCTTGGGTGGACCTGACGCCCACCTCGGCGTGGCGCACGGTGCAGTGCTCGACGATGGTGTTGGCGGTGGCACCGCCGAGGCCGAACGAGGCGTTGTTGGCGCAGAGGTTGCGGCGGAAAATCGCGCCGTTGACTAACGGCCCGTCGAACGCTTTCGATTCGTCGTGGGAGACGGTTCCAAACGCCGCGCCGCGGTGGCCGTAGCCGTTGCCTTCCACGATCTCGTTGTCGAGGAACTGGCAGAACCACGACGGTTGCAGCCCCCAGCCGTGCGGGTTGAGGCCACAGACAAAGAAGCCGTCCATCCGCGAGCCCTTGTTGCCCGCCACGATGGAGTCGTGGGCCGCGGCATAGAGTTGGAACGGGCCGCCGTCTTCGAAGGTGTTGTCGACAAACAGGCTGAGGCCGCGGAACGGCGCGATCGAAACGCACGACTCATGATCCGGCACCACCGTCCACGGCCGGTCGACCTGCCACTCGCGTCCCTTGTTAGCCGTCACGAAGCGGTATTGGCCGGCTCCTTTGCCGGTGAGAACCTGCACCACCCCGCCGGTCCAATCGCTGCGCGGTTTGGGCGTGTAGTCGCGGAACACCGGATCCTTGGCCAGCGTCAGACGGGTGCCCGCAACCGTCGCCAGCGTGCCGAAATACGCCCCGGCGGCGGCATCCAGCGTCATCATCTCGCGGTCGGCACCGAACATCTGCTCGACGTGGTTGCGGGCGTAATAGAGGTGCCAGCAGCAGGTGCTGAAAAACGTGGAGATGTCGTTGCCGATGGCCAGCAGGTTGTTGCCCTCGATGTGGTTGTCCTCGAAGATCAGCCGCTCGGTGTTTTCCATGCTGTAGCCGCGCCCGCCGTAGCGGATCCGGTTGCGCGCGATCAGGCCGGTTTTGCCCTTCAGGATTCGCAGCCCGTAGTTGCTGGCGTAGATGTCACAGTCGGTGACTTCGAAATTTTTGCCGCGCAGCAGCACCGCCGCGCCGCACTCCCGGTGGCTGGCCGGGCCATGCCGGCCGCGGAAATCCTTGCCCGCATCCTCGATCATGAAATAACAGTTAGCCCGGATCCGCACCCGGTGCAGCAACAAGCGCTGCGAAGCCGCGGTGTCGGCGACCACGTTGTTGTGGTTCTGGCAGTAGAGGCTCAGCGACTCGAGGCCGAAGTCCGCGCCGCTGACCAGCTCGGCGGGCGGCTTGTCATAGTCCGGCCAATACAGGCTGACGAGTTCCATCGACTCGCCGCGCAGCACGGTGTGGGGCGGGATGGCGAGCGCGCCCATCACCGGGTAGCGGCCGCGGGGTAGATAGACGACGCCGCCGCCATTGGCTTTGGCTTTTTCCAGCGCGGCCAACAGCGCGTCGGCGGGCTTCGGCCCGAAATCCTTGACGTTGAAGACCTCGGTCTTCCACACCACGGGCGGGCGGACAGCCACCGTGCCGGCGGCGCGCCACGCGGCATGGCCGCCCAGACCGTTGTGCACAAACAGCGGGTAATCGCCCGCCGCCAGATCGGCAGGCAGCGCAAACTCCAACGCGTAGTTGTTAGGGCGGGCCGCCTTGAGGGTGATGGCTTTGCCCTCGGCCGCGCGCAACAGCGCCAGGCTTTCGCCGCCGAAGTTGAGGGATTTGCCGAACACGCGCAACCAGCCGCCGGGCGTCGCCGACTCGCCGGCATCGCCGTTCCACCACCACGCTTCGGGCTCGTTGAGGATGACCGGCTCCGACACCAGGCCGCCCTGCCGGACCCGGCACGCCCACACGCCCTGCGGCCACGTCTTGGGCACCACGAATTTCAACGATCGCTCGTCGCTTTGCAGCGGCTGGATGGTCTCCCATTTTTTCGGGAGGGGGGCGGCGGTATCCCGCGGGGCGGTGGCCGGCCCATCGGGCAGAGCGGCCAGTTCGACGCTGCAGTTTTTGCCGAACGCCTCGCCGACGACGAGCACCGTTTCGTCGGGCCGCACCGGATCGGAGGCCTGGATGATCTGCGGGGCGGCGGCGGCATGCGCCGCGAGCACGCCACAAAGGATGGCTAACAGCTGGGGTTGATTCATGGGGTGCTTGTTCTACCGCGCGCGCGCCGCCAAACTTTCAATCCGTGGGGCGGGAAATGCCGCTCGTATAATCCGCCGCGGCCGCCAGACTGGGCCATGGATTTGTTTTCCCCACCGAAACCCGCCGCGCCCCAGGCGTTGTCGGTGACCCAGTTGTTGCGGCGCATGAAGCACGCGCTGGAATCGCAGGTCGGCGAGCTGTGGGTCGAGGGGGAGGTTTCCAACCTGAAGAAGCAGGGCAGCGGCCATTGGTATTTTTCGCTCAAGGACTCGGGCGCGCAAATCCAGTGCGCGATGTTCGGGGCGCGCAAGCGGCCGGGGGCGGACGCGCTGGAAGACGGTGCCAAGGTGCGAGTGTTCGCGGAAGCGACCGTGTATGAGGCGCGCGGCCAGCTGCAGATCATCGTCCAACAGGTCGAGCGCGCCGGGGCCGGCGATTTGCAGGCGCGCTTCGAGGCGTTGAAGCGCAAGTTGCAGGCCGAAGGGTTGTTTGATGCCGAGCGCAAGCAGCGCATCCCCGCCTTCCCCAAACGCATCGGCCTCATCACCTCGGAATCCGGCGCCGCCTTGCAGGATATCCTCAACGTGTTGTCACGCCGCGCGCCCTGGGTGCAGGCGGTGCTGATGCCGGTGCGCGTCCAGGGCCGGGGTGCCGAGCTGGAAATCGCCCGCGCCATCGAGCGCATGGGGCGGCCCGAAGCGTTTGGCTTCCCGCGCTGCGAGGTGCTCATCGTCGGCCGCGGCGGCGGCTCGATCGAGGACTTGTGGAACTTCAACGAGGAGGTGGTCGCCCGCGCGATCGCCGCCTGCCCGATTCCCATCATCTCCGCCGTCGGTCATGAAATCGATTTTACCATCGCTGATTTCGTCGCCGACCTGCGCGCTCCCACCCCAAGCGCGGCCGCCGAACTGGCGGTGGCGGATGGCACCGAGCTGCTAGAGCGGCTGGCGCAGTGGCGGCAACGCCTGCTGCGCTTGACCCGCGAGCGCCTGTCCCGCGCCAGCCTGGCGCTCACCGCCCTCAAGCGCGGCGTGCTCCAGCGCGACGGCGAAAAATTATTGCGCGAGCCGATGCTGCGCCTCGACACCGCGCGCGGCCGGCTGGCGTTGGCGGTTCGTGCGGCGGTGGACGCGGCGTCCGTCCGGGTGCGCGCGGCGGGTGCCGGCCACCGGGCGCACCCGCCGGCGCGGGTGATCGAGCGGCGGCTGGAATACCTCACCCAGCTCGATCGACGGTTGGTGCGGGTCGGTCACGAGGCTCTCCAGCGGCGCGACGAGCGGCTCGCCCGTCTGCGCGGACTGGTGCGGGCGCTTGGCCCGGAATCGGCCTTCCAGCGCGGCTTTTCAATCACCTTGGGAGCGGACGGCAAGGCGCTGCGCTCGGCGGCAGCGCTCCAAGCAGGTGATCTACTGCGAACCAAATGGCGCGACGGCGAAGTGATTAGCCGGGTGGTGGCGCAAGCATGAGCTCGCCGCCGCCGGTCACTCGACGCTTGGCGTCGAGCTGGCGCTTTATTGATAGACGGGCGTCTTGTGCTGGGTGAAATACCCGTCACCGACATACATCGGGCCGGCATAATCCGGCAGCGGGCCGGCATCAGGAGGCAGCGGAATATTGCCGAGGGTGGCGTCTTCGGGCTGGGTATAGGCGATGCTCACGGGGGTTCCGACGCTCACGAGACGGAAGAATTTCGGGGCGAGGTTCTCGTGCATGCGGATGCAGCCGTGGGTGCAGGGGGTGTGCTTGATCCAGCCGGTGTGGAACCCATAGTTGGGCGCGAACTCACACCAGTAGGGCATCGGCGTGCCTTTGAACGACCAGCCGGCCGGGCGCTTGTCGAGGAAGGTTTGTTTGACCTGGTTGCCGCTGTAGGCGTAGCCGTGGGTGTTGGCGCGATGTTTGTGCTCCTTGTTGAAGATGCTGTAACTGCCAGCGTGCGTGGGCGTGGCGGTGGCACCGACTGAGACCGGCATGGCGAGCAGCACGTCCGAGCCCTCCATGACGTAAGCGCGTTGCTTGCTGAGCGAAACCTTGACCCGCACGTTGTGGGGATTGCCCGGGAGCTTGGTCGGACGGTCGTAGGCGTGATAGGCTGCCAGTCCCGTGCCACCGGTGCCGGGGGCGCAGGACGAGACCAGGACTGCGGCGCAAAGCGCGGCGGCGAGCAAGCAGGGAGTGTTGAAATTCATGGTGTCTGGAGCTGGCGTGAGAGTTGCAGGGAATAATCAGAATGCAAGGCTGGGACGCCGCCAAGCGCGGGTTATTTGGCTCGCTCCCACGCATCGACCCGCTGGTCAATGAACCAGACTGAGGCCGTGCGGTACGGGACATAAGCGACTTGCGGCCCGTATCCGAAGCCGACGACCGGTCCGCCGTAGCGGCCGTAGCGCCCATAACCGTAGCGGCCGTATCCGCCGTAGCCGCCAAAATCGCCGTAGCCGTAGCCGCCGTAAAAACTGGTGGTTTGGACCGGATGCAAGCCCGCGTAGTCCCAGCGTTCAGTGGCTTTGCCGTCTTGGGACCCTTGGAAGCTGCCCGAGGGCCGGCCCCAGGCAAGGTAAACCGCCTCCGTGGGCATCCCCCGGCAGATCTGACCTTGTTGAATGAGGGCCTGCTGCTTGGCGTTGAGGGCGGAGAATTGGCGCGGGTTTTCCTGAATGCGCGTCTGCGGCGTGGACGGAACACAGGCGGTTAACCACAGCCCGAGCGCAAATGCGGCGAGGAACTTTTTCATGAAGCGACGATACGAGAAATCGCGGTCCGCTGCAACTGGTAGATTGGTTCTTTTCAAGATCCGCAGAAACGGGCTTGCCAATTCCGAATCCGAGGACGCAATCTGGCCCCGGATAACTTTTCCGATTCAGCAACACTTTTCCGATTCCCCATCATGTCCGATCTTCTAGAAGCCGACGACCTTTCTGCCGCGTTGAAAAAATGCCCCGAGTGGGAGCATGAAAAAAAAGCGCTCACCCGGACCATCGAGTTCGAGGAGTTCAATGAGGCCATTGATTTCGTCAATGACCTCGCCGAAATCGCCGAGGAGGCGCAGCACTATCCGGACATCACGATCCGCCACACCAAGGTGTTGTTGAAGCTCACCACCCACGATGCGGGCGGCGTGACCGAACTCGACATCGAACTCGCGCAGCGCGTCGACAATCTGGTGGATTGACGTGCCGCTGCGGCCAGTGGCTTAGCGCGGGAGCATCAGCTCGTCCTCCTTCATGCCCGTTAGGATCTCGAGTCCCTTGAGCAGGCGCCGCAGGGTGAAGAACAGGAAGATGACGATGGGCACGCCGATGACGGCGAAGGCCCAGCCGATGACCCGGGCGATGATCTCATTGTATTTTTCCAGGGCGTCGATGGCGGCGGCGTCGAAGCCGCGGAAAAACCATTGGGCGAGGCCGAGGTTCATCAGCGCGCTGAGAAAGAACGACGCCGCGAACAGCTTGGTGGCCGCAAACAACAGGCGGTCGTATTCGCCCTGCGCGGCCAACTCGGCGACGCGGGTCTCGATTTTCGGAATGTCAAAAATCGTGTCATTGTAGAGGAAGACCCGGATCAGCGGACTGGGCGAGCGATGCGACGTTAGAATGGCGATCCCCAGCATCAGCGGGATCGACGCCTCCTTGATCCCGAACAGGAAACCGGCGTTGGGTTTGACCGTGCCGTTTTGGTTCCAGAGATAGAGGGTCAGCCCGCCGGACAGCAGCACCGACACCAGGCCCAGCGCCGAAAACAAGTTGCCCTTGCGGGTTTTTAGATAGTGCCAGATGCCGTAGCCCAGAGGCAGCAGCAGGGCGAGGGCCAGCGCCTTGAGCGGGCCGAGGTGCCAGAGGTGGGCGGCCTTGCCGAGTTTGGCCTGGATCACCGGATCCTTGCTGAGGTAGCTGAGGATCAGCACCGGGATGATCACGTTGATCAGGATATTGGCCAGCGGGTGCTCCTGCGGGGGTTTGGTGGCGGACATGGGGAAATGGTTGGGCAACTTTCTGAATGGTGGCGGCGGATTGTCAAGGAGCGGCGCCACCCCCCGCATGGCCGCGCGTCACTTCAGCAGCGCCAGGATCGGCTGCGGGAATACCCCGAGGACGAGCGTCGCGACCGTTAGGATGGCGATGCAGGCCTTGCTGATGGGTGGCAACGGAACCGCCTGGAGCTCTCCGGGGGCGGCCCACCACATCGCGCGCACCACGTTGAGGTAGTAGTAGAAGCCGGCTGCCGCGGCGATGAATGCCACGGCCACGCCCGCCCACAGGTGGGCGTCGACCGCCAGCGTGAAGACGAAGAACTTGCCGAGGAAGCCGGCGGTGAGCGGCACCCCGGCGAGCGAGGCGAGCAGCACGGTGAGCGCGCTGGCCAGCAGCGGGTTGGTTTGGCCCAGGCCGTTGAAATCGGCGATCGCCTCGCCGTCGCGCTGGAGCCGGACCTGGGCCAGCACAAAGAACACCCCGAGGGTCATGATCAGATAGGTGGCCAGATAGAACGAGACCACCTGGGCGGAGCCTAGCGAGGTTGCGGTTTCCGACCGGCCGGCGGCTAGCGCCAGCAGCAGGAACCCGGCGTGGGCGATCGACGAATAGGCGAGCAGCCGCTTGAAGTTGGTCTGGGGAATGGCGGCCAGGTTGCCGAACAGCAGCGTGGCCACGCTCAGGATCAACAACAGGTTGAGCAGCGGCACCCGGGTCAGGTCGCTGGCAAGGAACGGCTCGAGGAATCGGATCAGCAGGATGAAACCCGCCGCCTTGGATCCCACCGACAGGAAGGCGGTGGTGGGGGTGGGAGCGCCCTGATAGACATCGGGGATCCAGACCTGCATTGGCACCGCTCCGATCTTGAACCCCAGGCCGACCATGACCAGCGCGATGCCGAAGAGCAGTGAGGTCGGGTTGACATTGGCGCAGCGGCCATCCTGCAGCAGGCTGCCGATGGCATCGAGATCCATGGTGCCGGTGGCACCGTAAACCCAGGCGATCCCGTAGACCAGGAAGCCGGTGCTCAGCGCGCCAAGAATCAGGTATTTTACCCCGGCTTCCAGCGAGCCGACATTGCGCCGCATGTAGGCCACCAGCACATAAAACGTCAGGGTCACCAGCTCGAGCGCGACGAAGGCCCCCGCGAGGTCCCTGGCGGAGGCCAGGAACATCATCCCGACGCAGGCAAAGACCGGCAGCGCATAGTATTCGCCGGTGCCGTTTTCCGATCCCGGATGATCGGTGAAACGCGCGAGAATCTGCCGGTAGTCCACTGACAACAAAACCACCAGCAGCGTGCAGGCCAGCGCGAAGACCTTGTAGAACCTGGCGAGCGCGTCGAATTGATAGAAGTTCCACAGCGGCCACTGCGCCCACGCCGCCGCGGGCTTGGCGTCCGGCCCGATGGCCAGGCAGGTCAGCGCGAGCACGCCGGCCAGCCCGATGGCCGCGGCCACGCCGACCCAGGACTTGCTTGTGCTCGGGACAAAGGCTTCGGCCAGCAGCAGGATCATGCCGAGGGTGACGGTGAGGGCTTCCAAGTAATAGGCGGGCATGAGAGAAAGTGTGGAAAGTGGTCAGTGTTCGGTGAAATGTATAAGTCCTATAAGTCCTATGAGTCCCATAGGTCCTATTTCAGCAGGTTGAGCAAAAGGTTAGGATAAAGCCCCACCGCGAACAGCGCCAGCGCCAGCAGCACCGCCGGAATGCGATCGGCCAGCGTGAGGTCCGGCGCGGCGGCGGTGGCACGCACGCACGGGCCCTGGAAGATGTTGCGGTAGGCGCGCAGCATGTAGACCGCGGACATGACCACGCCCCACAGCGAGAAGATGCAGGCGATCTGCACCGAGCCGAGGCCGTTGACGCCGTGGTAGCTCTTGAAGGCCGCTAGAAACACCAGCACCTCGCCGGCAAAATTCGCCAGGCCGGGCAAGCCGATCGAGGCCATCGCGGCAATGCCGAAGAGGAACGCGAGCTTGGGCGCGGACTTCGCCAGACCTCCCAATTCCTCCAGATCCAGCGAGCCGGTGGTGCGCTCGATGCGGTCGGCCAGCCCGAAGAGCATGGCGATGGACACGCCGTGGGCGAACATCAGCAGGATCGCCGCGGGTTGGGCCAGCGGGTTACCCGGAAAGGCGATGAGCGCGGCGATGGCCAGGAAGATGTAGCCCATGTGCATCACCGAGGAATTGCCGAGCATGCCGTCGAGGCGCTTCTGCGAGATGGTGACAAACCCGACCCACAGCACGTTGCCTAGCAGCAGAACCAGCAGCGGCGTGAGCCACGCCTGCAGGCCGTCGGGAACCAGCGGAATGGCCAGGCGCAGCAGCCCGTAGAGCCCGAATTTTTTCAGCACCCCGGCATGGAGCATGGCCACCGGCGCGGGGGCGCTGGCGTAGGCCGGCGCGGCCCACGAGTGAAACGGGAAGAGTGATACGAGCGTGCCGAAGCCGACCAGCAGCAGGCCGGCGATGCCCTTTTGGGCGGCGGGGTCGATGGTGCCCGCGGCGGCGACCATCTTGCCCATGTCGTAGGTGCCGGTCAGGTTGGCCAGCCAGACCAGGCCGGCGAGCAGGATGATCGAGCCCAGCCCCAGATAGATGGTGATTTTCCACGCCGCGCCGCGCCGGTCGCCGCGCCCGAGCATCCCGATCATCAGGAACGTCGGGATCAGCGCCAGCTCGTGGAAGGCATAGAAGAAAAACAGGTCGGTGGCGGCGAACGCGCCCAGCGCCCCGCCCGAAATCAGCAGCGAGGAACTGAAGTAGAGCTTTTCCCTGCCTGCCGGGGCCTGGCCGGAGAGCACCGCGGCCAGCGTCACGATCACGGTGAGCAACACCATGATGACGCTCATCCCGTCGGGAAATCCGAACGCCAGATGCAGCGCGGGCTTGGCCAGCACCGGCAGCGAGAAACTCCAACAGCTGCAGTGCCACGACACCGCGGCATACAGGCCTAGCGCCAGGTTGAGCGCGGAAACCCCGACGGCGGTCAGCCGCGCGGGCGCGCCTAGCAGGATCGCGATGGCGGCAGCGATGGGAAGGAATACAAGGAGGGCGAGCATGGGGATGAGTGGACGGTGATCAGTGGAAGAACACGGTGAAGTAGATGACCAGGATGACGCCCAGTCCGAAGGTGAAGGCATAGGCCTGGAGGCTGCCGGATTGGACTTTACGCAACAGGTTGCCGGATCCCTCCGCGACGCGGGTCATGCCGCCAACCCACAGGCCGTTGATCAGAAACTCGTCGAAACAGTGGATGATGGCGGCCACCGCGTCCTGGAAGTAGCGGACCAGAATCTCGTCGTAGAAACGGTCAATGCGGAATTTCTCGCGCAGCAGCGGGATGCAGACCGGATCGCGGTCCTTGCCCGCATAGACGACCCAGCCGGCAGTCACGCCTAGCAGCACCGCGCAGATCGAAACCACCGTGGCCAAACCGAGGTGGATGAGATGCTCGGGTTGTTCGTAGGCCGGCGCGAACTTGCCGGCGATGAACGGATAGCCCGCCACCAGCGCCAGCACGGCGAGGATGGCCAGCGGCCCCCACATCAGCAGGCCGACTTCACGCGCATGGCCGGCATTCTCAGAGCGCTCCTTGCCGAGGAAGGCGACCACAAACAAGCGCGTCATGTAAAACGGGGTGAGCACGGCGACAAAGACTGCCAGCCAAAAGAGCAGCGGTTGATGTTCGAGGGCGGCTTCCAGGATTTGCTCCTTGGAGAAAAATCCGGATGTGCCCGGCACGGCGATGAGCGCCAGGCAGCCGGCCGCGAAGGTGAGCCCGGTGATGGGCATTTTCTTGAGCAGCCCGCCCATCTTCCAGATGTCCTGCTCGTGGTGGCAGGCGTGAATGACCGCCCCGGAACCCAGGAACAGCAGCGCCTTGAACCAGGCGTGGGTGAACAGGTGGAACATCCCCGCCTCCCCGGCGACGAGTCCAACCGCCATGACCATGTAACCTAACTGCGAGAGCGTGGAATAGGCCAGCACCCGCTTGATGTCGTCCTGCTGGGTCGCCATCAGCGCGGCCACCAGCGCGGTCAGCCCGCCGGTCCAGGCAATCACCGTGCTGGCCTGCAGGCCGACGAAAACCTCCTGTCCTAACGAAACCTGCAGCCGGAACAACATGTAAACCCCGGCCGCCACCATCGTCGCGGCGTGGATCAGCGCGGACACCGGGGTGGGGCCTTCCATGGCGTCGGGCAGCCAGACGTGCAGCGGCAGTTGGGCGGACTTGCCGACCGCGCCGCAGAAGATGCACAGCACCGCGGCGGAGAGCGTGGCGATCGAGACGGCGGGCGGGACCTGCATCTCGCCGAAGGTCAGGGTGCCGGTGATGCCCCACAGCATGAGGATGCCGATCATGAAACCGAAGTCGCCGACCCGGTTGCACAGGAAGGCCTTTTTGGCGGCATCCGCTGCGCTCTCCTTCTGATACCAGTGGCCGATGAGCAGATAGGAACTGAAACCCACCAACTCCCAGAAGATGAACGTCATGATGAAGTTCGACGCCAGCACGATGCCCGTCATCGAGAACATGAAAAACGCCAGGCCGGTGAAGTAACGCGCCTTCGCGTCATCGTCCTTCATGTAGGCCAGCGAGAACACGTGCACCAGCGCGCCAACCCCGGTGACCACGATCATCATCCCGGTGGACAGCCGGTCGAGCTGGATGCCGATTTGGAGATGAAAATTCCCGAGCGTCGCCCAATCAAACGCCGCCGTGCCGGTTTGTCCCAGCAACTGGAACGCCAGCCCGAGCGAGGCCACGGCCGACGCGGTCGAGAGCCACGGCACCAGCGCGCTCTTGCGCAGCACCAGTTGGTTGAATGCCGCGACGACGAGCGGCAGAAAAAGGAGGATCCAGGCGGGTGTCATGGGTACTGTTGGAAAGGAGGAGTTGGAAAGGAGTGCTTGTGAACCACTGATTGCACTGATTTTACTGATTGGATTGAAGATAAAGATTAGCGACCCGCTTCAAAGAGAGGGAGGGCGTTTTGAAATTGAGGATAAGGCCGACCTGAAGTCTGGTGATGCTCAAGTAACTGAGGACTTGGGCAATGTGGGCATCTCCGATTTGGTCCGCCACTTTGGCTTCCACGATGACTTTTTCATCGACAATCAGATCTGTGATCAACTTGCCAACGAAGTGCTCGCGGTAATAAACCGCGAATGATTGCTGCTGGGTGAAGTTCAGCCGATTCGCGGCGAGTTCGAGGCACAGCGAGTTCTCGTAGATTTTTTCGTCCAGCCCCGGACCCAACGCACGATGCACCGCCATGGCTGCACCGATGATTCTCTCGGTGAGTTCTCCATGGGGATATTGTGTCGGATCAAACTTCATGTCGTGGAATTTGCGCTTTCGTGGAATCCTTTTTTAAATCTATAAATCAGTGCAATCAGTGCAATCAGTGGTTTCCGCCTGCCTCCCGTTAAACGGCAC
>JBAXBG010000073.1:0-16161 GCA_037142115.1 Verrucomicrobiota bacterium
GCCTCCCCGCAGCGGTGGTTTCCGCAGGAGCGCGGGCTTCAGCCCGCCTCCCCGCAGCGGTGGTTTCCGCAGGAGCGCGGGCTTCAGCCCGCCTCCCCGCGGCGGTGGTTTCCGCAGGAGCGCGGGCTTCAGCCCGCCTCCCCGCGGCGGTGGTTTCCGCAGGAGCGCGGGCTTCAGCCCGCCTCCCCGCAGCGGTGGTTTCCGCAGGAGCGCGGGCTTCAGCCCGCCTCCCCTCAGCGAAGGGCTCCGCGAGCGGGCGGGCCGCCCGATCCCCTCTGGCGGCAGGTTCAGCGTGCAGCGTAATGGGAATGTTGTATTTGGGGATCAGATTGATGGTGTCGATCAGATAGCCCTTGTCGCCGGCATGGTCGAGCGCGGCGCGCAGACTCTCGATCTGGCGCGCGTGGTCGCCGAGGCCGAAGGTCGCGGCGGTGCCCTGCCGGGTGACTAAAAGCAGGGACCACTCGTTGACCTGCTTGACCGACTCGATCCACTGCATGGCGTCGGGGTCGGCGGCGCGCGCGGCGTCGAGCAGCTGGCGGCAATGCTCCAATTCGGGTTGGCGGATTTTGTCGCCGGCCTTGAGCGGACCCTCACTCGCTAGGGGCAACTCGATGAGCGGCAGGGCAGCGAAGGATTCCAGTTGGCGATCCGGGCAGGGATAGGCGACCCCGGCGTGGTCCACCAACAGGCTGCCGACATGCCGCGGCGGAGTGAGGCCGGGGCTGGCAAGCCAGGCGACGGGGGTGCGGGTCACTACCGACACGGCCAAGGTGCCAGGCAGATGACGCTCCACATGAGCATCAGCAATGGCCGGCAGGTTTTTGAGTTTCTGGCAGACGTCCTGCACGTCGACATCAAACAGGCTGGGGTTGAGGGCGAGATTGATCCCGGCGGCGGTGGCGACGCCGAGTTCATCGATCACCGGGTTGGGGTTGAGGGTGATGACCCGCAGGCGGAAGTCCGGATTCTTCAAAAACGCCTTCTGGATCCCGCACCAAGCGCCCCAGCCAAGGCCGGCAAGCAGTCCGAGGACGCAGAGGATTTTGGTGAGAGTGCCGGCCCACTTGAGGCAACCAAACCAGACGAGGCGCGGCGTCATCACGCGCACTTGAAGCACGCTTTGGCGCGAGCGGCGGCGGGGTGGGGAAGAGTGGCGTTTCATGGGGCGGAGTGGATAGAGACTCGATCAGCGGGCGCGGTCCTGACGCAAGGCGAGCGACAGTTCGGCGATTCTCAGGCACAGTTCGGGAAAGGCGAGACCGGTGGCGGCTGCGGCTTTGGGCAGCAGGCTGGTTTCGGTCATGCCAGGGATTGTGTTCGCCTCCAACACCCACGGCCGGTTGCTCGCGTCGAGCAAGACGTCGACGCGCGAATAGATTTCGACGCCGAGGGCGCGGTGGGCGGCCAACGCGGCATCCTGGACGGCGCGGGTGGTGGCCTCGTCGAGGTCGGCGGGGCAATGGTAGTCGCTGCCGGCGGCACCGCTCATCCACGGGTATTTATTGGCCAGGTCATAGAACCCGTCGCGCGGCGCAATGTGCACGATGGGCAGTGCCTGATCATTGAGAATGCCGACGGTGAGTTCCTTGCCTGCGATGAATTCCTCGACCAGGATCTGGTCGCCGTAGTTCGCGGCGTCCAGCATCGCGGCTGCGGCCTCGGCCGGATCCCGCACGATGTGGACGCCGACGCTTGAGCCCTCGCACGGCGGTTTGACCACAAACGGCGGAGCCATCGACGGCAGGCGAGCGCCGCCCGAGACATCCATGATTTCGGCCCGCGGCGTGGGAACCCCTGCCCCAAGGAACGCCACTTTCGCCAGGTTTTTGTCAAACGCCCGGCGGCTGCTTTGCACGCCCGCGCCGGTGTATGCAATTCCCAAGCGCTCGAGGAGTTCCTGCAGCTGACCGTCCTCGCCGAAGGTGCCGTGAATCACGTTGAACGCGAGATCCGTGCCGGCTGGCAGATCCAGGGTGGTGCCGGTGACGTCCACGGCCTGCGCGTTGAGGCCGAGGCTGCGCAGGGCTTGCAGCACGGCGGTGCCGGAGGCCAGCGAGATTCGGCGCTCGGAGCCGGGACCACCCATCAGGACGGCGATTTTTTTGGAACGGATCATGGTGAAAGCAATGGGGATGAAACGAAACGCAGAGGCGCGGAGGCCGCAGAGCGGAACGCGGAGATGTGGGCTTCTGGTCTTGGGTCTTGGGTCTTCATGTCTTCTGTCTGCTTAAAATTCGGGTTCGTCGGAGCCGAGGATTTTGACTTCGGTTTCGAGTTCGACGCCGCGTTCGGAGCGGGCCTGCTGTTGGATGGATGCGATGAGTTGGAGGAGCTCGCGGGCGGTGGCGCCGCCGTGGTTGACCACGAAGTTGCCGTGGACTTCAGAAACGGCAGCCTGGCCGCAGTGGGTACCCTTGAGGCCGAGCGAATCAATCAGGAGCCCGGCGGGGATTTGCGCCGGGTTTTTGAACGTGCAGCCGGCGGAGGCCACCACCGGCTGGCTGCCCTTGCGCTTGTCCCGGGCCTGGTCCCAGCGCTGCTGGATGTTCGCGGCGGTGTCGGTTTTACCCTTGAAAACCGCCTGCAGGGCGAAGTTGCGCCGGAACTCGGGCGCATTCCGATAGTGGGCGACGATCTCCTCGCGCTCGCGGGTGCGGATCACTCCGTCTTCATCCAGAAACGTGACGCGCACCACCTGGTCGAAGGTTTCGATGCCCATCGCGCCGGCATTCATGCGCAGCGCGCCGCCGACATTGCCCGGAATCCCCTCCATCCACTCAAAGCCGCCGATCCCTGCGCCCCCGGCGATGCTCGCGAGTTTCTTGAGGCGCACGCCGGCCCCGGCGGTGATCTCGTTGCGAGTGCCCGTGGTGATGTCGGAAAACGCGCCGCCCGTGGGGTGGATCACCGCGCCGCGGAGGCCACCGTCCCGGACTAACAGGTTCGACCCGCGGCCTACGACCCGCACCGGGATGCCGCGCGCGCGGCAGTAATCCACCAGGAAGGCGAACCCGTAAAAACTGTGGGGCTCGACCCAGAATTGGGCCGGGCCGCCGACCAGCAGGGTGGTGTGGCGGCTCATCGGTTCATAGAGTTTGCCGGAGATCTCGCCGGGCGGCATCAGGCCGCGCATTTCCTCCATGATTTTGAGATCCGCGGCGATGCGGGTGCCCGCCTCATGAACGTTGCCCGCCCCCAGGGTAATGAGCAAGTCGCCGGGCTGGAGGGCGTTGCCCACGGCGTGGTGCGCGGTCGTGAGATCGGGCAGATAGCTGGCCGGGATGGCGCCGTGGCGCTGCATGGCATCGACGAGCGTCTGGCCGGAGATGCCGGCGATGGGCGGCTCTGAGGCCGGATAGACATCGGTGATGAACACCAGGTCGGCGGCCTGCAGGACCTGGCCGAAATCCTCGGCCAGGGCCTGGGTTCGGGTGTAGCGGTGCGGCTGGAACAGCACCACCAACCGCTGCGGCTTGAGCGAGCGGGCGGTCGCGAGGGTGGCGGCGAGCTCCGTGGGATGGTGGCCGTAATCGTCGATGATGCGGTAGTTGGCCGACAGGTATTTGGTTTCGAAGCGCCGTTTGGCCCCGGCGAAGGTGGCCAGCGCGCGGGCGACCAGCGGGAACTCCGCACCGCACTGATCGGTGAGGGCGATGGCCGCCAGCGAGTTGAGAATGTTGTGGTTGCCGGGAATACCCAGGGTGATGTCGCCGAGGGTTTCGCCGTTGCGCACCACCGTGAATGCCGACGAGCCTTTCAGATCGCGGAGCTTGGTGGCGGTGTAGTCGGCGTCCTCCCAGCCATAGGACAGCGCGTTGGCGCGCCCGGCGCAAAGCTCGCGGGCGACGGCGTCCTCGGCGCAGTAGACCAACTTGCCACAGGTTTGCTCGGCCAGCGTGGTGAAGACCTCGCGGATGTGGTCGAGGTCCCGGTAGAAATCGAGGTGTTCGGCTTCGATGTTGAGGATGACCGAGTGCTCCGGGTGATAGAGCGCGAGCGTGCCGTCGCTTTCATCGCCTTCGGCGACCATGAACTCGCCCACGTCGGACCACTTGGCGTTGGTTCCGAGGATCGGGATTTCCGCGCCGACGTAGTGGCTCGGCTGCTGGCCGGCCTCGCGCAGGATGTGGGCGGTCATCGCGGAGGTGGTGGTTTTGCCGTGGGTGCCGGAAATGATGATGCCCTTGCGGGTGTGGAGGATGGCGGCCAGGCATTCGGCGCGGCGCAGCAGGGGGATCCGGGCGGCGGCGGCGGCGGCGTAGGCCGGGTTGTCCGGGCGGATGGCCGATGAAAACACCACCAGATCCGCGCCGTTCACGGCCGCGCCGCTGTGGGGCGAGGAAAACGCCAGCCCCACGCCCTGCATGCGCTCGGTTTCCGCGGTGGTGACGCGGTCCGAGCCGCTGACGCGGTGCCCCATGCCTAACAACAACAGTGCCAGTCCGCTCATGCCGGAACCCGCCACGCCGATGAGATGGATGCTCAAGGGGTGGCTGCGGTCGGTGAGGCGTTGGCTGAGATCGGTCATGGGGACGGGAATGTGGCTTCGATGGCGGCGCACACCCGGTCGGCGGCATCGGGGACGGCGAGTGCGCGGGCGGCTTTGGCCATGCGTTTGTAAGTTGGCAAGTCTTGCAGGATCGAAGTGGCCAATACGGCCAGTTGTTCGGCATCCAGATCGCGTTCCTGGACGAGAGTGGCAGCCCCGGCGGCGGCGAACACCTCGGCATTGCGCGTCTGGTGGTCGTCGGCGGCGTAGGGAAACGGGACCAAAATCGACGGGTGGCCGGCGCTGGCGATCTCGGTGAGGCTCGCCGCCCCGGAGCGAGCGATGACCAGATCCGCCAGGGCATAGGCGGACGCCATTTGATCGCAGAAACCGACCACCTTGTAGCCGGGGCGTTCGCGGGCGATTTCGGCGACGCGCTGGAAATCCAAGCCGCCGGCGATGTGCAGGACCTGAGTTTCCGCCGGGAAGAGGGCGGCGGCCTGGGCGCTCAGTTCGTTCAAGCGGCGCGCGCCCTGGCTGCCGCCGGTGATGAGGATGGTGGTTTTGGCGGGATCCAACCCGAACCGCTCGGCGGCCTCCTCGCGCGACGGGAGTTGCAGGATTTCCGGGCGCAGCGGCGTGCCGGTGGTGACGGTCGCACGGCCGGGAAAAAATGCCTTGGCCGCCTCCAGGCCGAGCAGCACCTGGGTGCAAAACCGCGAGGTCAGCACGTTGGCGCGCCCCGGGCGGGCGTTCGAATCATGGATGAAAGTTTTTAATCCGAGCCGATGTCCGGCATAAACCGGCGGCAGTGAGGTGAACCCGCCCATGCCCAGCACGGCGTCAGCCTTGAACTCGTGCAGCAGCTTGTGGCAGCGCCTCACCGAACCCCAGGTTTTCCATAAAAACGGCAGCATCCGCGGCGACAAGGTCGGCGGTTTCGCCACCGCAGGCACGGTCTCAAAACTCAGGTGCGCATATTTCGCCGAGGCTTCGGCATCGACCGGCTTCTCGGAAATGAGCAGCAGCACCTGGTGGCCGCGGGCAAGCAACGCCTCGCCCACCGCAATGCCGGGAAACAAGTGGCCGCCGGTGCCGCCACAGGCTATAAGGATGTTGAGGGATTGGGACACAGTTCAGAAAAAAATCACGGCGCGCGATCTGCAAAATCAGCTTTGCTCATCGCTTCGACGGGATTTAAACAAATCTTGATTATCCGGCAATCCTCAAAGCATTTCCGGAACAGATTTCTCCACCGTCCAGGCAGAAGCCTTTATGCGGGCGGGTAAATCCGGGGCAGCTTTTCGCACACTGCCGCCCACACGCGGTCGGTGGTCAGTTCGCGCTGGCAACGGGCATCCAGCGGGCATTTGGCGAGCAGGCACGGGGCGCACTCGACGTGGCGGCGGACGACGGCGTGGCGGCGGCCTAACGGGCGCTTCCAAACCGGGTCATTCGGCCCGAACAGGGTGACGCAGGTGGCCCCGACATGGGCGGCCAGATGCGGCAGTGAGCCATCCGCCGCGACCACGAATTCGTAAGCCGCCAGCGTGGGCAGAGCCGCAGCCAACGGGGTGGCGTGACAAAATCCGGCGCGGTCACCAAGTTCGGTGGCGAGCGCATGCGCCAAGCCGCGGGGGCCGAGCACGCTGACCACGACCACCTGGCGGCCGTCTTGAAGCAGGTGGTTGGCGAGATCCTGCCAGCCCGCCAGTGGCCACTGGTGACTCGGGCCGAAGTCCGAGTCCGGGCTGAGCAACACCGCCCCCGCCTGCGGAAGAATCTCCAGGTTGGCGGGCGCGAAAAATTCCGCCTGGTCGGTAAAAATGCCCAATTGTTCGACCGCGGCCAAATAGAATCTGACCCGGTGGTCCAAGGGTCGTTCCAGCAGGCCGAGCGGATGGGTGAGTCGTTTAAGCAGTTTCCGCTGTGCCGGCCCCAAGCGCCGCGGCACGGCCGCCAAGTGCACTGCGTCCGCCGCAAAGCCCGGTTCCCAAACCAGGGCCGCCTGCCAATGGCCGCGGATCTCCACCGCGGCCGCTCTCGCCTTGGCTTTCAACGGGAACGCCAACACTTCCAATCCCGCCACGCTCTGCCAGAACGCCCGCCGGTCCTCCCGGCACAGCACTCCCACCGACATTCCGGCCGCCAGCAAGGCCCGCAGCGCCGGCACGGCAAAACACGCCTCGTCCCAGCGCTCCGGCGCGGCCACCAACAGATCTCGTTCCGGCGTGCACATGGTGATCAGAGCGGGCGGGCGTAGGTCGCGCAGCGGTTGTGCCAGCCTTGCTGCCAGCGTTGTTCGCCGCGGGCCGGGGGGGAATTGGCGATCCGGCGCGACAGCACGCGTTTGGCGGAGGCGGCGAACTCAGCCGCGGCGGGAGCGCCCGGCGGGACGTCGCGCATCCCGCCCAACACCTGGAGCAAACCCCAGCCCTGGCCGTTGTAGCGTTCCGTCGCCAGCGTTCCGTCGCCCTTGAAATTCACGTAATCGATCAAGGCGTAGGTTCCCTGCGAGGTGGTGGCGACCTTGTGGTAGTTCGCCTCAATCCGCGATTTTTCGCTGGCGGGTGCGGCGGCGAGGATTTTCGGCAGGGCGGCGCGCGACCGGGCGATGATGAAGTCGGTCTGCAGCGTGACGGTGCCGGCCAGCCAGGTGCGCAGGGCGGTCAGCCGCGGGCCGCTGCAATCCTTCTGGAATTGGGCCTTGGATTGCCACGGGCAGTGGCGTTCCGAGGCGACCGGCGGGGGAGTGGCTCCCTCGTGCTTGGCGAAGGCGACGAAGCGCGGCCAGCTTTCCTCGAAGCGGCCATTGAAGCCGGCAGGATACCAGATGAAGTGGCCGATGCCCAGCGACGGAAACTCCTCGCCGCCGTTCCAGGTCGTGAGTCCCGCCACGCTGGCGGCGCATTCGTTTTGCCAGATTTGCCGGCCGATCACCGCTTTTTGGGCGCTGCTCAGCGGGCCGGCGTTGGCGGCGGCGCACCAAATGATTCCCAATCCCACGAGACAGGCGGCTTGCATGACGGGACGCTAGCGCTAGCATGACCGCTGCCGCAAGCGCGCTTCCTCATGTCCCGCCTTCCCTGGGAAAAAATCCTCTCCTTTACTCCCGCCGACCTGGTCAAGCTCCTGATCAGCGCGGCAGTCATCGTGATGGTCAACAAAATCCAGCTCTTCAACGACCGGCTGTCCGCCTTGCTGATTGCTCTGCCGCTCACCTCGCTGGTCGCCATGGCCTGGATGCACCATGCCGGCCAATCCTCCCAGCGGCTGGCGAACCATGCGGAAAGCACATTCTGGTTTGTGCTGCCGACCTTGCCGATGTTTCTGATTCTGCCCTGGATGTGGCGCCACGGCTGGGGGTTTTGGTCCGCCCTGGCCGTCAACTGCCTGCTGACCATCGCCGCGTTTTGGCTGACGGTGGTCATCCTGCGGCGCAGCGGAATCGATCTGATGCCCAAGTGATGGGTCCTAAAAACCAAATCTTGCAGATGCCTTTGGGGGCACCCTGGCGCAGCTCAACCGCCACCGTTTGGTTTCCTTAATGCACTCATTGCCAATGGACTCTGCGACCTGACGGGATTCGATCCGGGACCACCTCGGGTCGCGCACCGCAGCCACCTTGGCAAAACCGCCCAATAGTTGGCACGGCAATTGCACAATTAGTATCGACACTCATGGAAATGTTCAAGGGCTACGACTCCGGCAAGTTTTACGACGAAATGTTCAGTCCCGACGGGACCGTGCGGAGTCACTGCGAGCCGTTGCTGCGGAAATTCCGCCAGATCGAGCACAACGACTTTCTGGCGCGCAAGGCGAACTCCGAACTCTATTTCCTGCGCCAGGGGATCACCTTCAACGTCTATCACGATGACCGCGGCACCGAGCGGATTTTCCCGTTCGACCCGATCCCGCGGGTGATGCCGGCGGCTGAGTGGGAGCACCTGGAAGCAGGCCTCACCCAGCGCATCGTGGCGCTCAACCTGTTTCTGCACGACATCTATCACGACCAGCAGATCCTCAAGGACGGGGTCATTCCGCGGTTTTACGTCGAGGAGGCCAAGCATTACCGCCCCGAGTTCCGCGGGGTCGACGTGCCCGAGGACATCTACATCCACATTTGCGGCAGCGACCTGATCCGCGGTGCCGACGGCCAATACTGCGTGCTGGAGGACAACGGCCGCTGCCCGTCGGGGGCGTCCTATCTGTTGGAAAACCGCAACGCCCTGAAGCGCGCGTTCCCGTCGATTTTCGAGGAGATGGGGGTGCGGGCGGTGGATTCCTACCCGCAGGATCTGCTCGCCATGCTCCATCACATCTCGCCGCGCCACGACTCCGATCCGGTGTGCGTGCTGCTCACGCCCGGCTGCCATAACAGCGCCTACTTCGAGCACTGTTATCTCGCCCGTGAAATGGGCATCGCCATCGTCGAGGGCGGCGACTTGGTCGTCGCGGACAAGTTTGTTTATATGCGCACGACCCGCGGGTTGCAGCGCGTGGACGTGATCTATCGGCGCATTGACGACGACTTCATCGATCCGGTGGTGTTCCGCAAGGACTCGGTGCTCGGGGTGCCTGGACTGATGAACGCCTATCGCGCCGGCAACGTCGCCCTCGCCAATGCCGTGGGCACCGGCGTCGCCGACGACAAGGTGATCTACTACTTCGTGCCGCGCATGATCGAATACTACCTCGGCCAGGAGCCGATCCTGCCCAACGTCCCGACCTATCTGGCGTCCGAGCCCGAGGATTTGAAATTCATCCTCGGCCACCTGCCGGAGTTGGTGGTCAAGGCGGCCAACGAGTCCGGCGGCTACGGCATGCTGATGGGCCCGACCGCCAGCAAGGCCGAAATCGCCAAGTTCCGCGAGTTGATCCAGGCCGACCCGCGCAACTACATCGCCCAGCCGGTCGTCGCGCTCTCGCGCTCGCCCACCTGGTGCGACGGCACGATGGAGGGCCGCCACCTCGATCTGCGGCCCTACATCATTTACGGCAACGAAGTGAAAATCGTGCCTGGCGGGCTGACCCGCGTGGCACTGACCAAGGATTCGCTGATCGTCAACTCCTCCCAAGGCGGGGGCAGCAAGGACACCTGGGTGCTCCGCAAATAACCAACTCTCATGCTCTCCCGTGTCGCCAATTCGTTGTTCTGGATGGTCCGCTATGTCGAGCGGGCCGACAATCTCGCCCGCCTGATCGACGTCAACCAGCAGTTGCTGCTGGATTCCGAGCGGCTCGACAGCGACCGCCTCCGCGGGTTCTGGCGCCCTATCATCCTCAGCATCGGCGAGGAGGAAACGTTCAGCTCGCTCTACGACCAGGCGGGCAGCGCCGAGGTCATCCGCTTCCTCACCGATGACCGCCGCAATCCTAACAGCATCGCCTCGTGCATCGGCCTCGCGCGGGAAAACGCCCGCACCGTGCGCGACCAGTTGTCCGACGAATTGTGGGAGGCGCTCAACGCGCTCTATCTGTTCACCCGCTCGGAGGACGCCACCCGCCTGATCGAGTCCGATCCGCCGCGCTATTACGAAAACATCCGGCGCTCGTCTGAAACCTTCCTCGGCATCGCCTCGTCCACCATTTCGCGCAATGAAGCGTGGCAATTCATGGACCTTGGCCGGCAGTTGGAGCGCGCCGACAAGACCACCCGCTTCCTCGACATGTCGAATTACCTGCCCAGTGGCGAGGAAGGCCTGGCGGCAGCGGCTCCGGGTGTTCTCCATTGGTCGGCGATCCTGCGCTCGTGCGGCGCGCTGGGGGCGTTCCGCGCCATGAACCGCAGCTTCAACGCCCACGATGTGGTGGATTTCCTGGTCTTCTCCAAGGAGTTCCCGCGCTCGGTGCGGTTCTGCATCGAGCAGGTCGACGTCAGCCTGCACCGGATCTCCAACACCCAGCGCGGCACGTTTTCCAACGATGCGGAGCGCGCCACCGGCCGCTTGCTCGCCGACCTGAATTTCGGCTCGACCGACGACGCCTTCGGCGGCCGGCTGCACGAATATCTCGACTCGCTCCAGGAGCGCTTCAACCAGATCGGGGAGGCGATTTTCGCCAGCTATGTGTTGATGCCGGAGCGGATTGAGATTTGCCCTGCGGAGGAATCCCGCTCACTCTCGGCTCTCGCCGCATGGCAGATGCAACAACAACAACAACAGTGACGCGGCCCGCCGAACCAGCCACTCCCGAGACCGGCACCAAGCTCTCGGTGATGCACCGGACCACCTTCCACTATGGAATGCCCGTCCACCACAGCTTGAACACGCTGCATCTGGAACCGCGGACGTTCCCCTATCAGAAGACCCTGTCCTCCCTGATCCGGGTGATCCCCGCCACCCGCTTGCAGCGCTTCACCGACCTGTTCCAGAATCCCACCCACCACTTCGAGCTGCCCGACCCGCACGTGAAACTGCAAATCGAGAGCCGACTGCGGGTCCACAACCTGCCTTTGGACCTCACTGACGAGCAGTGCGCCGCCACCCTGCAAGCCCTGGACGAGCCCGCCGTGCGCGAGCGCATCTGGCCGTATTTGCAGACCAGCAACCGGGTTTCCATGACCCCCGACCTCTGGCGGCAGGCCGTCGATATCACCTGCGGCCTGCCCTCGGTCTACGGCCAGGCCAATGCCTTGATGGGCTGGATCCACCGCGAATTCCGCTACGAACCCGGGTCAACCGGCGTCAAAGCCCACCTCGAGGAGTCGTTTGCCAGCAAACACGGCGTGTGCCAGGACTTCACCCACATCATGCTCGGCCTCTGCCGTTCCCTCGGCGTGCCCGCCCGCTACGCGTCCGGCTACCTCTACAACGGCCCCAAAGACTCGCTGGTCGGTGCCCAGGCGTCCCACGCCTGGTGCGAAGTCTACCTGCCCGGCGCCGGCTGGATCGGCTTCGATCCCACCAACAACACCCTCGCCGATGACCGCTATGTCAAAATCGCCGTCGGCCGCGACTACGATGACGTGGCGCCCGTGGTCGGCAGCTATCAGGGCACCGCCCACTGCCGCCTCGAGGTCCGCGTCGAGGTCGAAAAACTCTGACGCTCCCGGCTACAGAGCTTAACCCTCCTGCTCGTCGGCGGTGGCTTTGATGTCGGTCAAGGCCGCGATGAAATCCCCGAGAATCTCCGCCGGAACCATGATCGTGTCCCGGTTGCCTCCCACGTCCTCGGTGATCTTGACCACCATCCCGCGGTTGTTTTGCTTGAGATCCAGAAAGAAGACCTTCCGGTCTGCTAGAATTTTTTCGGTGTGCAATAGGTCGCTTTCCACTTCAATCTCGGTTGTTGTTATCTAGACCAAGCAATGCGTCAGGACCCCGGCTTGTCAATCCGCAATTCCCGGGCCATCGTCAATTTCCCAACCCATGCGCGACCTGCTGCCACCTCACCGCCCCGCCCTGGTGCTCGCCCCGATGCAGGACGTCACCGACCTGCCGTTCATGCGCGTCATCGCCCGCCGCGGCGCCCCAGATTGGTTCGTCACCGAGTATTTCCGCGTCCACCCGGACTCCCACCTCAATCCCTACATCCGGCGCTCAATCCTGGAAAACAAAACCGGCCGGCCGGTATTCGCCCAGATGATCGGCTCCGACCCGGCCAGCCTGCTGCGCACGGCCCGCCAGCTGGCGGATTTGCCGGTGGCGGGCATCGACCTCAACCTCGGCTGTCCGGCACCCATTGTCTGCCGCAAGCACGCCGGCGGCGGGCTGCTGCGCGATCCGGCCGCCCTGCCGCGGCTGCTGGCCACCCTGCGTGAGGCGATCCCGGGCCGCTTCACCGTCAAGACCCGCCTCGGCTACACCTCGATCGCAGAATTCCCCGCGCTGCTGGAGATTTTCCGCGCCGCCGGCCTCGACGGCCTGACCGTTCACGGCCGCACCGTCCTGGAACGCTACCAGACCCCGGTCCACCCCGGATGCATCCAACTGGCGGTGGCCACCCTGCCCTGCCCGGTCATCGCCAACGGCAATGCCGTCGATCCTGCCACCGGGCTTGCCCTGCTCCACCAATCGCGGGCGGCGGGCCTGATGATCGGCCGCGGCGCGATCCGCAACCCGTGGATCTTCGCCCAACTGCGGGCGCTTGGCGAGGGCCGCCCGCCAATCATTCCAACCAGACGGGATCTTTTGCTCTACGTGCTTGAGCTGTACGACGAATTGGCGCGGGAAAGCCGGCGCTTGGTGCCGGGGGCGCATGTCCAGCGGATGAAGAAGACCCTGGCCTACATCAGTCACGGATTGGAAGGGGGCTTCGAGCATGAGATGCGGCGGGCCGCCACGCCCGAGGATTTCGCGCGGATTTGCCGGAGTCACCTCGATGCGGACACGCCGCTGCCCGCGCAGCCGCCCGCCGGGTCGAAGCTGTTTTGCGGCTTCGAGGCCTTGGGGCCGAATCCCTGAATGCCATTCAGTGTGCGACGACAAGACCTGGCAAACCACGGGGGACTTGTGGTAGAACGCAGGTTTGAACCTGGATCTTTGCTTGTCTTGGTCGGGCTGCCAACGTCTAGGTGTGGCACGCGTCTTTGTGGGCGCGGTTGGTGGGTGAGAGGGTGGCTCAAGAGCGTTGCCACCCACCTTTATTGTTCTGCTCTTCGATTTCTACGTATTAGCATCCCACAAAGGCCAGTTCCAAGCATCATCACTGATCCAGCTTCGGGAACGGGCGAAACATGTGTTGTGAAAGCAAAATCCCAGATCCTCCCAGATACGCCAGTCCCGGCTTTCGTTGGCATCCGCGAGAGTCGATTTGGCAACCGGTTCGCTGAATCCAAGATGATAGAGGGTCTCGGACCTGGCATTGAGGCAGGTAGTGATGTCGCGCAGTCCGTCCCTGGAAGTGATCTGTGCGAAAACCATACACGTGAGCCGCTGCCGGAATCCAAAATGGCGGACAGAGAATTTGGGCTCGTAACGCTTTACTATGCGGTCGAGGGTCTGGCGATGGACCAGGTCGAGAACCTGGGAAAGAATAAAGCGGCCGGAGTTCATGGCCGGGAATTCTGGAATATCCCGCCGCGGAGTTCAAATCCGTCACACCCTTTTTTGTCCCTAATCGACTCATTTGAAATGCCTTCTAGAAATTTGAATTCAATTTAACCGGACACCCGTGATATTTTTTATTGCCTTCTTCATGTCGGCACATGCTCGCTTACCGCCCGGTTGACAGCCGACGCTGCAAATGGAGCGAGGCATAACGACGAACATTTTGATCAGAATCTTTTGTGAGCGACTCAAGAACAGCAACGGGGGTTGCTGGGTTATAAGTAATCATCGTTCGGATAGATGCATCTTTCTGCTTGGCCAAGATTAAAGCAACCGACTCTGGAATACTCGGATTGTTCGCTAAATTAATTAATGTATTGTAATCTGTTGAGGAAGAAAGCTTATCTAAAATATCAGACGGTGCGCTTGGATTGCGTGCGATTCTTCCCCATGAGGTCGTGCTTTCTGAATACATTTCCCGGATGTCGTCTTCCGTCCAATTCGGATTGCCTGGTAGCATCCATCTGACAGTCTCATTTGGATCCTCGCGCAAGCGAAGCAGGACCGGACGCGGAACACTCCGATTACCAGCTAAGTAACCACGCACTCCGGGCTCTTTATCCTTGATCAGCATCTCGACAATAGTCTGATTGATGGATGGATTTGCTGCGACTAGGGACCGGACTTCGCGGGACGGGGCAATGGCCATTTCAGCCAAAAACTCTAGCGAGCACGGTTGGTAATCGAGAAGCGCCGCTTTCTGGTCTCCAGGAATGTCACTTCTGCCGGCGAAGAATCGCTCCGCGCCGGGCTTCGGATTCCGTGGACCTATGAGAGGATCGTAGGGGTCGCCCCAACAACCAGTCATACAGAGAACGCAGCAAATGAGGAAACGCTTCATGGTTTTATTGCTAACGTCAAAGCCACCGATGACCGGCGGCTAGAAAGTTGTTGGAATTGCGTTTGTGGGGCTTAAGGGGCATTCGGTGCGCTTTCTTGTTGGGCTCTTATGATGCGATCGAGACTACTTCACGCTTGATTCTCGCGCCAACCGCTCTTTCTGCCACCTCCAGATCGTGCTCGGATTGCAGACCTATCCAGAACGCTGCGGATGTTCCGAAATACTTCGCAAGCCGCAATGCCGTCTCGGCGGACACGCTGCGCCTGCACTTCGTTATCTCGGTGAGGCGCGAAGGGGGAATCCCGGTCGAGCGGGATACCGATGCGAGGGTCAACCCCATCGGCCTGATGAATTCCTCAAGTAGGATCTCACCTGGATGAATCACTGGTAGGTATTTGGATGTGCTCATGGTCTCAATGGTAGTCAATAATTCTTACTTCACGCTTGGCGCCATCCTCCCAGCGGAAAATGACCCTCCACTGTTGGTTGATGCGAATACTCCAGAATCCGGAAAAATTCCCCTTCAGTTGCTCCAGACGGTTGCCAGGGGGCACCTCGAGATCCTGAACGATCCGTGCCTGATTGATCATCCGAAGCTTGCGCCGGGCTCGTTCCTGGATCTCCCCAGGCAAGCCTCGAACCCGCAAGCCGCGGTAGATGCTCTCAGTCGCAGAATCGCCGAAACTCTCGATCACCGGGCGAAAATACCACCGCTTTGGATTACGTCAAGCGTAATTCGCGGGCCAATTTATTCCGGGCGACGTAAAGCACATCCACCGCTAGGAGCGGGAACGGAAGTGACTCACGGGGCTGAGGTTGTAGTTACGGAAAATCATGTCAACAGAACGGCTCCTAGCGGTTGGATGCGGCTTGTCGACTTCTTTACCAGTTGTAAATGTTGACATAAGCTAAACGTCTATCAGTATCAACCCATAAGAATTCCCCGGCATAACCGGTCCCATTTAAGCGATAGCTCTCCACGGCGCTACATTTATTCCAATCCCACCAACGCAGATTTTGCGGACCTAGGCCACCCGCAATTGCATCTAGGCGCACTGCATCATATCGCGACTTAAATTCTGTAATCCATTTGGCGTTGGGGTAACGGAACCGAAAGTAATGCCCATCGTCACCATAGAAATCAGGAAATGAGTAGTCGTGATAAATGTCCTCAACCGTCGATGCTTCGATTCCTAGTTGCTTCTGAAGTGAATGCTTCGAAGTCGGCATATTGGGAAATTCCGGATAAATCGCGCACACAAGCATCGCGACAAGTGCCAATACGAGACAACCGCAGAAAGTAACGTATAAGATGATCCAGAGGCGCTTCATTTCTTGTCGAACGTCTAGCCCTGCCACCGGGACGGTGGAGGGCGGTTGTTGTTGAAGTTGCGTAGCTGATGCCGGTTGGCAGCGGCTACTTGTTCGTTGTTAGTTCCAGCTTGATGATCAACCGTTGAATCCGCGAGCCAGGGTGCTTGCGGATCTTGGGCAGGTTCATGCGTTCTCATGACGTTCGTAGCTCTATCTAATTTATGAGAACGAGTCACGGCCAAAAATCCTCTTATTAAGCGTGCGATCCGTCCCTGGCCGAGTCTTCAATTTTAAAATTCCGGTTCGCGTTGCTTGCATAATGCGGGGTGAGAGTAGTTTACTGCTCGCAAGGGAAAATTAATTTGTGACGAGATTTCAGCGTGGGAAACCGTGCCATCCGGTCTTGGGGAACGTCATCCATTTATGAAAACGAACAGTTTTATTCAATGACGAGTGGGTTGAAC
>JBAXBG010000074.1:0-16156 GCA_037142115.1 Verrucomicrobiota bacterium
CCGGCCCGTCAGCGCGAGCGCTCCGAGCATCACAAGGGTGGACAAGAACGGACGCATGCGGAGTTGCAGGACCATAAAGGATGACCGGCCGCGCGTCAAACGGTTCATTGAGCGCAACACGCATGGCGGCGAGACGCCGCCATCACGGCCTGCCGCGGGACGCGGCAGCCACGATTGGACGCGCACCGGAGGTGCATTCCGTCACATGAAATCACTCCGCCACTTCGACAATCAGATTGATTTCCACGGCGACATTGAGCGGCAGGGCGGCGGCACCGAGGGCGGTGCGCGAGTGTTTTCCCTTGTCGCCGAAGAGTTCCACGAGCAGTTCGGACGCGCCATTGATGACCTGCGGATGAGCGTAGAAATCCGGGTCGGAGTTCACAAACCCGGTGAGCGATACGATTTGCTTCACCTGGTCGAGCGAGCCGATGGCGTCGCGGATCACGGCGAGACGGTTGAGCACAATCATGCGGGCTCCTTCCCTGGCCTCGTCGATGGAAACCTCGCTGGGCACCTTGCCAATGATCTTGCGGTCGCCCTCGATGGGCAGCCCGCCTGAGAGAAAAAGCAGGTTGCCGCTGCGCACACAGTTCACATAAGCGGCCACCGGCGCGGGCACGGCGGGCAGGGTCAGGCCGAGGGCGGCGAGTTTGTCGAGGATGGTGTCGTTCATGAGTGGCTGGGGTAGCGCGGCCTCGATGAGGCCACAAACAATGGGTGGTGGATGGCTTGGCCGTGACGGGATATTTGCGTGATTTTGGCAGGAACTCTCATCGAGAGCGCGCCACCTTGGGTGTCAGTCCTTGCCGGTGGCTTTTGCCGCTACGGGCCCCTTGGAGGCGGGGAAATCGTCGGTGATCAGGGCGACAAGCTGTTTGCCGGACTGGGTCAGAGTGGCGCGGTTGTCCTGGCCGGTGACCAGGTTATGGGTGAAGTAACGCTGGGGAACCGTGGAGGGGCGGATCGAGGTGATGAGCGGCGCGTCCACCTGGCGTTGGCTGGGTGCGAAGGCGACGGGCAGACCGGTGGCGCTGAAGCTGATTTCCCATGACACCGCACCTGCCGGGTTGCCGTGGCAGATCCACGGGTAGCGGGTGACAAAATCCGGGGTCCCCTTGGCGGGCACGGTGACCTTGAAATACGCCGGGATGGCACCGATGAACTCGCTGATGCGGAGCTCCGGATTGGCTTTTTGCTCGATAAAAAAGCGCGCGACATCCATGCCGGTGAGATTCATCCCATTGTAGTTGCCGTGATAGTTGGTGCCGCTGCCGCCGGCCTGATGCCATTCCTCGTAGTGCCGGCTCATCAGCAGGGTCAGCTCGAGGTGGACATGAGCCCGCGTGCGATCGATTCCCACCCCGGTGAAGCCCATCCGCCCGAGTGGCGCGCCCGCTTGCACGGGATCGCCGGGCTGGCAGCTGATTTCCGCTAGATGGGCATACAGCGAATAGAACGCGGAGTTTTCCCAAAGGTGCTCGACCACCACGTATTTGCCATAGTTGCTGCGACCGGCCAGCGGACTGGTGTGGACAACGCGGCCGTCGGCGATGCTGGTGACCTGGTCGAGCGGATTGCCGGCAGCGTCGCGCTGCAGCGGGGCGATGTCGATGCCCTCATGGAACTTGGTGAGCAGCACCTGGTCGCCCACGCGGATCGGGTTGCGCACGCTGCCGAACGAGCCGCCCTCCCAGGCTTTGGTCCTTTGCCCTTCGAAATCCCGGTCCACGTACATGTAGAACTGGTCCGGCTCGCCGGTCAACAGGTGATGGTTCGCCGTCGGCAGGCGGAGGTCGATCGCGGCCTGCAACAGGCCGGTGCAGATCCAAGCGAGAAAAAAATAACGCGGCATGGGGCGAGGTCGGCGATTATTTCTTTTTTTTGCCTTCCTGACCGATGCGCGGCAGCGCGTCGTCGAATACCTTGATGTCGGCGAGGGTGGCACCTTGCCAAACCACCACCACTCCATCATTGATGGTTTGGTCGATGAACACCGCGTCGACCACGCGGCCGTTCATCTGGGCGACCATCCAATGCCCTTGATTGACGTTGGTCACTGCGGCGTAGCGCTTGGCGGCGGTCTCGTTGAGTTTGAACGCGATCCCATAGCCGTCGCTGTCCCCGGAGGGAAATGGATTGAACGACTGCACATCCTTGGTGGTGATTTCCGGCATGCGGCGGAAATAATGGGCTTTGCCGCTGACCACTTGCGCAAAAATCATCTTGGGGTTGTCGCTGGATTCCGTCTCCATGTGAAACGTCAGCGACGCCTTGACCTCCGCCTTGCCGCCGGCCCAGGCCGTGGGCGTGGTCATCCAGGTGGAAACCACCAGCATCAGGAGTGCGGCCAGGCGCGGTTGCATGGCCGGAGTGAACCACAAAATCCGGATTCCCAAAGCGAAAACGCCGGCCCGCAAACTCGCGCCGCAGGGTTGGTCGTGCCGGGCATCGCCGCTGGCCATCTCCGCTTCGCTCCGGTTCTGCCCGGTGCCCTCAACCGTCCGTGGCGAATGCGCCTGGAAGCCGGGCTCACTCGTCCTCGCTCTTGCGGCCGTGTTCGGCGACGATCCTGGGTTCCTGGTCGCGCGGCACATCCTCGTAGCGCTCAAAGCGCTCCTTGTGGCGGCCGCGGCCCGCGGTGATCGCCCGCAACTGGCTGGAATATTGATAGAGCTCGGCCTGCGGAACCTGGGCGACCACCACCTCGAAACGCCCCTCGGATTCCATGCCCACGATGCGGCCGCGCCTGCCTGATAGATCGGCGAGCACCGAGCCGACGGCGTCGGAGGGCACCTTGACGCGCAGTTCCATCACCGGTTCCAGCAGCTTCGGGCGGGCCATCAGGAACGCCTCGTTGAAGGCCGCCTTGCCGGCGATCTGGAAGGCGATGTCCTTGGAGTCCACCGGGTGCTGCTTGCCGTCGTAAAAATCCACTTTCACGTCGGTGACCGGGAAGCCGCCGTAGGGGCCGGCGGCGCACGCGGTCTGGACGCCCTTTTCCACCGACGGCACGAACACCCGGTCGACGTTGCTGCCCACCAGCGACTGGGTGAACACCACCCCGCTCTCCGAGGGCAGCGACTCGATGCGCATCCACACCTCGGCAAACTGGCCAGCCCCGCCGGTTTGCTTCTTGTGCCGGTGCTTGGACTCGCCGTGCCCGGATATCGTCGCCCGATAGGAAACCCGCGGCTCCGCCAGCTCCACCTCCACGTTGAAGCGGCGCTTCAATTCCTCGGCCATGATCTGGAGCTGCAACTCGCCCTGGCCGGACACGATCGTCTGGCCAACCTCCGGATCGAAGTGATACTCGAAGGTCGGATCCTCCTCGCGCAGCGCCGAAAGCCCCTCGCCAAGCTTGTTCAAGTCCGCGCGCGATTTGGCGACCAGCGCGCCGCGCGTGTTAGGTGCGGGAAAATCCACCACTTCCAGCGTCACCTGGCGCGCCGCCGCGCACAGCGTGTCGCCCGCGCGTGTCGCCCGCAGCTTCACCACCGCGCCGATGTCCCCGGCGTGCAGCGCGGGCACCGGTTCGCGGGCCGCGCCGCTGACCCGGTAGAGCTGGCCGATGCGCTCGGTTTCGCCGCGATTGACATTGATCAATTCCGATCCGGAAACCACATCGCCGCTGTAAACCCGGAAAAACGATAGATTGCCGACGTGCGTTTCGTGCATCGTCTTGAACACATAGGCCACGCTCTGGCCGTCGTCCAACGCCACCGTCACGTCCGCGCCCGCCGGCGATTTGGCCGCCACCGTGGCCCGGTCCACCGGCGACGCGCCGAACTTCGCAATGAAGTCCATCAGCCGCGCCACCCCGACATTCTTCGCCCCGGAGGCCGCGTACAACGGAATCACCAAACCCTTCTGCACCGCCTCATGCACATGCGCCCGCAGGTCGTCCTCCGACAGCGTGCCCTCCTCGAAGAATCTTTCTAACAGAGAGTCCTCTGACTCGGCGACCATGTCGATGAGCTGGCGGTGCAGTTCGGTGACCCGCTCCTTGAGGATGCCCTCGGCGGGCTTTTCGGTGTATTTGCCACTGCCGTCGGCGGCGAAGGTGATCACCTCGGAGCGCATCACGTCGAGCACCGAACTGAAGCCGGGGCCCTCGTCCACCGGCAGGGTCATCGGAAACACCCGCGGGCCGTAGTGCTCGCGGGCCTCGTCGAGAATCTCCTCAAAGCGCGACCGCTCCCGGTCTAGCAGGTTGATCACCAGGAACCGCGGCAGGCCGTAATCCCCGGCCGCCGCCCACACCTCGTCGGCGCCGGTTTCCACGCCGTTGACGCCGCTGATGACGATCATCGCGCAATCCGCCACCCGCAGCGCGCTCAGCGGCTCGCTGATGAAGTCGGGAGTGCCGGGGCAGTCGATCATGTTGAGTTCGCGTCCTAACCACTCGGCGGTCATCACCGTGGCGTGGATCGACTGGTGGTGCTCCTTCTCGTCGGGATGAAAATCCGAGACCGTGTTGCCTTGCTCGATGGAGCCGGCGCGGGAGAGTTTGCCGGCGCACACCAGCATCGCCTCACAGAGCAGGGTTTTGCCCGTCGAGGCGTGGCCGGTGACGGCGAAGTTGCGGATTTCAGGAGCGCGAAAGTCTTTCATAAATCGATGGGGCTGGGGTGGATGGTTGATTTAATAAAACACAGGATCGCATGGATCCGTTACCATTAGGAACCACCAACGGCCCCGCGTCAATCACCGCAATGCATGCCCGGCAGATCCCCAGCCGGCCACCCCCACCCGTAGGCGGGCTGGTAACAGCACGACGGGTTCACGCCTCGCGTTCTGACGAACGCGCCCACATTCCCGCCCTTGCGTGGTGGTGCCTGCCGTGCCAGAAAACCCCATGCTCGTCCGCACCCGCTTCGCGCCCAGCCCCACCGGCCATCTCCACCTCGGCCACGTGCTGGCCGCCCGGGTCGCCCATGCGCTGGCCCGCCAAACCCCCGGCGGCCGCTTCCTGCTGCGCCATGAGGACATCGACGGCCCGCGCGTGCGCGAGGTGTTCTACCAGGAAATCGAAGCCGACCTGGCATGGCTCGGCCTGTCATGGGACGGCGAGCCGCTGCGCCAAACGACCCGCGCCGCGGCCTACGAGGCGGCGCTCGCCCGGCTGCGGGCCGGCGGGCTGCTCTATCCGTGTTTCTGCACCCGCCGCGACATCCACCAGGAATCGGCCGGCATCGCCGCCGCACCCCAAGGCGCGACCGGCCCGGTCTATCCGGGCAGCTGCCGCCGGCTCAGCCGCGCCGGGCAACAGTCCAGGCTCGCCGCCGGAACCCCCCACGCCTGGCGGCTCGACTCCCGCCTGGCCGCCGCCACCGCCGGCCCCCTCACCTTCCACGATCTGCGCGTCGGCACCATCCGGGTCGATCCGGACCTGCTGGGCGACGTGGTGCTCGCCCGCAAGGACATCGGCTGCGCCTATCATCTAGCGGTGGTCGTCGACGACGCGTTCCAACAGATCAGCCACGTCACCCGCGGCGACGACCTGCTCCCGGCCACCCACGTCCAGCGCCTGCTCCAAGCCCTGCTCGGCCTGCCGGAGCCGGTCTATCTGCACCACCCGCTGATGCTTGACGAGCACGGCCAGCGCTTGGCCAAGCGCAACGACTCGCAGGCCCTCGCCACCCTGCGCCAGGCTGGACTCACCCCCGCCGAGGTGCTCGCCCGCACCGACCGCGCGCTCGCACCCGCGATGCTTGCGCTGCAGTCCGCCGCCAGGCGGTGACTGCCAAGCAGATTCAGCGCAACGCCGCAGAGTCCCATGCACAGCCAATCCGCGGCGGCTAGGCGATCTTGGCGGTGATCATGGCCACCAGGCTAACGGGAGTGGCCAGATGTTCCCGCGCCAGGTCGGCGGGTTCGAGTTCCACGCCGTAATGGTCCTCGATGGCCATGACCACCGCCTGCATCACCGTGGCCACGTTGAGCCCGGCCGCGAACAAGTCGCCGTCTTCGGGGAAATCCCATTCCAAATCCAACAATCCTTCGGCGTTCAGCCAGTCAATCAGTTCGGTGGGGCTAGGTGGCAAATGCTTCGAGGAATCCATGCGGGCAAACGGTGCGCCGACTCCACCGGATTCATCAAGTGGAAAGATTCACTCCGGTGAAATGACCAGCTCGCGCGACAGCACCAGCGAGTCGCGCCCGCTGGCTTCGTATTGCTCGCGGCGGCGGGCCGGCAGCGCCTCGACCGTCGCCGGCGAGTATCCCAGCTGCACCGCGAAAAAATCCGCGGCACGGTTGCTCAGCGCGAACACCCGCGGAATGCCGCGCTGGCGGGCGATGGCTTCCGCGTGCCGGACCAGTTCCAGGCCATAGCCGCGACCCTCATGCGCCCGTTTGACGTAGAGGCAGGCCACTTCGGCGCAGGCCTCGGCGCAGTATTCATGCAGCGCCACGCAGCCCACCACGTTGTCGTCGATGGTCATGACGTGAAAATCCCCGAGCCGGCCCTGGATGTCCTCATAGGTGCGCTCCACCAGTTTGGTGCGCCGCACCGAGCGGCCGATCATTCCTAACAACTCCGGGATGTCCTCCTCGCGCAGCTCGCGGATCATCCGATAGCTGTCGGCGTGAACCATGGTGCCCACGCCTTCGTTGGAAAACAACTCGTCCACCAGCACGCCCTGCTGGCGGCCGTTGAGCACGTGGACGCGCGGCACGCCGAGGTGGCAGGCGGCGGCCGCCGCCCGCAGCAAGCCGGCACCCACCGCATCGGTGCGGGTGGCCAGGGCTTCGGCATCCGCGGCGCGGATCGCATGGGCGGGCGCGCCATCGATCAGGATCGCTTCCTCGAGCAAGGTGATGATTTTGGCCACCCCGATGCCGCGGGCGAACTCCACCACCGGCAGATCCAGCGGCCCGGTGGTCGAGGCATCCACCACGGCGGACTGGCCGCGGGCCAGAATATCGAGGGTCTCACGGACCGCCTCGGGATCGGTGAGCGGGCGCAACACCCGTGCCGCCATGATCTCGCACTCCAAGGTCCAGGCGTAGAGGTCATTCAAATCGCCGCCGAGCACCCCGAGCACGAGTTTGACCCCCAAATCCTCCAGCACCGCGAGATCCAGCAGGGTTTCAGCCACCGCCGGCTCCGGCAGCAGGCCGGCCTCGATGAGCACAAAAAACACCTTCCCCCGGAACTGGGGAATATACTGGAGAACCTCCCGAACGTCACTGGACTGCGCCACGCCCTGTTCCTATCAAATCAGCGGGTTCCCGCAAGCGCGGGTTTCAGCCTGCCGGACCGCCTCCCGGACCGCCTGCCGGACCGCCTGCCGGACCGCGAGTCTCCAGACTCGCCTTCTTCCCGCCGCTCTCGCCGGGGCTGTGAATTTACCCCCTGGCGCGCATCTCGCCGGCCGGATAAATTCCTGTTCAAGCTGCCGGCTTGGCGCTACGGATCGCTCGTCACATGAAATTGTTTCTGATTTTCCTCGGGTTGGCAGCGGTCGGTCTCTTGGGCTACAAGATGGAGCCGTCGCTGCGCTTCCAAGTCACGGGCCTCAAGCCCCCTGCACCCGCGCGCACCACCGGCCACGCCGTGGCCACCGACCTGCCCGCAATCGACCCGGCCAGCCTAACACCCGAACAACTGCCCGACAAGGTCACGCTCAAAGCCGATGTCCAGGTCACCGACGCCGCCTCGGAGGTGACGATGATGATCCCCTCGGGCAACCGGGTGAAGCTCGTGCGCCTTGAAGGCACCAACGCCGTGATCAGTCCGGGCACCGGTGCGTATTGCGGAGTGCTCCCGATTGCCAAGACCGACCTCCTGGAGCAACTCGCGGCCGCGCCGCACAACCCGCCGCGGCTGGCGTTCCAACCGACGTGGTCAAAATCATGCAAGAGAGCGTCCGCTCACAGCAGATCAAAGAATTCACCCTCGCGCAGGTGCTGGGGTGGAAGGCCGAGGCTGATGAAACCGTCAACGGCGAGGTGTTCCAAGCGGGCACACTCACCTACAAGGCGGAAACCATCTTCGGCGTCAAAACCATCCAGGCCAAGGCCCTCATCAAGGACGGCAAAGTCCAGCGCTGGATCTGGCCCAAGAGCGGCTTGGAGATCAAGTGATAGAGGGCTCCCCCCATGAGTGACCCCGAGGAACACGCTGCCACGCCCTGGGAGGAGCTGGTCGAAGTCGGCCAATACCCGACCCTGGCGGAGGCCTATGAGTACGCCCTGGTGATTCTGGCCATGCGCCAAGCGTGCTGGGTCGCCGAGGCCACAACTCCCGGCGAATTCACCCTCCACGCCGAAGCCGACGCCGCGCCCGCCATCGCCCGCGAACTCCTCGCCTATCAGAACGAGCAGGTCGCACCCATGCCCGGCGCGCCGCCCACCCACGACGCGTTCCGTTTTGCTCCGGGCTGGGGGCTGTATGGCATCTGGATGGGCGCGCTCGTTTTCACCTTCCTGTGGCAGGCCGAGGACCCCTCGCTCGTCGGGCGGGCCGCCTCTTCCAGCACCGGCCTCATCGGCCGCGGCGAGTGGTGGCGGCCGTTCACCGCGTTGTTTCTGCACGCCGACCTCGGCCACCTCGTCGGCAACCTGCTCAGCGGCTTATTCTTCGGAACCTTGGTGGCGCGCTCGATCGGCCCGCTGCGCGCCTGGGTCCTGATCCTGGCCTGCGGCACCGTCGGCAACGCCCTCACCTCGGCGCTCACCTGGCCGGAACCCTTCATCTCGATCGGTGCCTCCACCGCGGTCTTCGGCGCGCTCGGCATTCTATCCGGCCTGGGGTTCGCCGGCCTGCTGCGGCTGCGCGTGCAGCTGCCGTGGGCCAAAATCACCGCCCCGGTGGTGGCCGGCATCATCCTGCTCGGCTGGCTGGGCGGCGGCAGCCACGGCGGCAATACCGACGTGCTCGGCCACGTCTTCGGCTTCGGCGCCGGCCTCGCCGCCGGATTCATCATCGGCCGCCTCGCCCCGTAGCCGCGTTCGTCAGAACGCGGGCAACGCACCCCCAGCGTGCTGTCACCCGCACGCCTACGGACACCCGCCTACTGGGGCCACTGCGGGTGCATCGACTGGCGAAAGCGCGACGGCGGCACGCGGTGGACCGACTTGAAGACGCGCGAGAAGTGAAACGCGTCCTTGAAGCCGAGCCCCGCCGCCACCGCCCGGATCGAATGCCCGCCCTCCAGCAGGAGCCGGGACGCGTGCTCCATCCGCAGGCGTGTTAGAAACCGATAGGGACTCTCGTCGTGAAAGCGCGCGAACAGCCGGCACAGATACGGCGCCTCCACCCCGCTGCGCCGCGCGACCGACGCCAAGGTCGCCAGCTCGAGGAAGTGCGCCTCGATGAGCTCGCGCACGCGGGTGTAGGCGGCGAAGGCGGGGGACTCGGTGTTGACCAGTTCGGCGGCGTCGTCGCGGCACATCAGCAGCAGCTGGCGCGTGATGAGCGCGCACAGCGGCCGCGCCAGCGCCGATTGGCGCACCCCGCGCTCGATCAGGGTGTCGAAGGTGCGCCGGATCGCCTCGCCTTTGAGGCAGCGCGCCACCATCCCCGGCTGGATCCCGTAACGCTGGAAAAACGGCTCCACCCCGCGCCCGGTGAATCCGACAAAATACTTGCCCAGCGGGTGCTCGGTGGAACTCTCGATCTGGTGGCTCAGCCCCGGACCATACAGGAAGAAACTCCCGGCCCGCAGCTCGTGCCCGGTCGCGCCCAACTGCAGCCTGCCGCTGCCGCCATTGACAAACTCCAGACAGAACCAGGGAAAGTCCGCGCGATCGATCCGATAGTCGGTCCGGCAGCGCTCAAACCCACCAAACACCACCGTGAAATCCTCCGCCTCATCCGCCTCCAGAAAAAACAAGCGCGAGGACTCGACCTGCGAGGAAACAAACGACGTGGCTGCGATCACACCGCTCATGGACCATGGAATCGCCCGCGCCGCCCGCGCCGTCAATCCAAAAATATCCATCTCAACGAGAAATCATCATTCCGCACCCCGGCCGCGCCGTGGCCGAATAATTTCCAGGACTGAGAAAAAAACGTGACAAACCGATTCCGGGCGTCAGGTTGCCCCCTGCACAGATTCATTTCCCACACGATCATGAAAAAACCAAATTATCCAAAAATCGGCATTCGTCCAACCATCGATGGCCGCCGCCGCGGCGTCCGTGAGTCCCTTGAGGAGCGCACCATGCAGCAGGCCAAGGCGGTGGCGGCACTGTTCGCCGCCGAACTGCGTTACCCCGATGGCTCGCCCGTCGAATGCGTCATTGCCGACACCTGCATCGGCGGCGTGATGGAAGCGGCCAATTGCGCCGACAAATTCAAGCTTTCCAACGTGGGCATCTCGCTGACCGTGACGCCCTGCTGGTGTTATGGTTCCGAGACCATGGACATGGACCCGCACACGCCCAAGGCGGTGTGGGGGTTCAATGGCACCGAGCGGCCGGGCGCGGTCTATCTGGCAGCCGTGCTCGCCGGCCACACCCAGAAGGGCCTGCCCGCCTTCGGCATCTACGGCAAGGACGTCCAGTCCGCCACCGACACGGCAATCCCCGCCGACGTGCGCGACAAGCTGCTCTCGTTTGCCCAATGCGGCTTGGCCGTGGCCCTGATGCGCGGCAAGAGCTACCTCTCGATGGGCGGCACCTCGATGGGCATCGCCGGCTCGGTGGTGGACACCAAACTCTGGGAAAAATGGTTCGGCATGCGCGTCGAAGCCATCGACATGAGCGAAATCGCCGGGCGGATGCGCCGCGGCAGCTATGACCCCGCCGAATACGCCAAGGCCCTCGCCTGGGTCAAAGCGAACTGCCCGGAAGGCAAGGACTACAACTCGGCGGATTACACCCGCTCGCGCAAGGATCTCGACACCGAATGGGAGGACAGCGTGAAAATGGCGCTGATCGCCCGCGACCTGATGGTCGGCAACCCGGTGCTCGCCGAGATGGGCCTGGAAGAACAAGCCCAGGGTCACAACGCCATCGCCGCCGGCTTCCAGGGCCAGCGCCAATGGACCGACCACTTCCCTAACGGCGACTTCATGGAAGCCATTCTCAACTCCACCTTCGACTGGAACGGCAAGCGCGCACCCTACATTGTGGCCACCGAGAACGACGCGCTCAACGGCGCGGGCATGCTGTTTGGTTATCTTCTAACCAACAGTGCGCAGATCTTCGCCGACCTCCGCACCTACTGGAGCCTGGAGGCCATCGAAACCGCCAGCGGCAAGAAAGTCAGCCATCCGCTCATCGGTGACGGCATCCTGCACCTGATCAACTCGGGCCCGGCCGCCCTCGATGGCACCGGCCAGCAAACCGCCGCCGACGGCACGCCGACCATGAAGCCATTCTGGGAGGTCAGCGACGCCGAAGTGGATAAATGCCTCAAAGCCACCAGCTGGCACCCGTCGATCACCGAATACTTCCCGGGCGGCGGCTGGAGCACCCGCTACAGCACCCGCGGCGGCATGCCCGCCACCATGATCCGACTCAACCTCGTCGACGGCCTCGGCCCGGCGCTGCAAGTCGCCGAGGGCTACACCATCGAGCTGCCCGAGGACGTGCACAACGCCCTCGACCAGCGGACCAACCCCACCTGGCCCACCACCTGGTTCTCGCCCATCCTCACCGGCGAAGGTGCGTTCAGCAGCGCCTACGAGGTGATGAACAACTGGGGCGCCAACCACTGCGTGATGACCTGCGGCCACGTCGGCCACCTCTATCTAACGCTCGCGGCGATGCTGCGGATCCCGGTTTACATGCACAACGTCGATGAGGAGCGCGTGTTCCGTCCGAGCTCCTGGCGCTCCTTCGGCACCGCCGATCTTGAAGGTGCCGACTTCCGGGCCTGCGCCAACTACGGCCCGCTCTACGGCAAGGCCTGACCTCCTCCCCCCCCCGACGCGGCGGCATCTTACGGGGTGCCGCCGCGTTTTTTCATTCGTTGTATTCCACGGAGCGGCGGAATCCGTCCGCCGATGTCCCTGGGAAGTCCAGGAAGTGAGAGAATCGCTTGGCATAGCCCCCGCATGGGCCTGGGCGATCGGATATCGCCCCTCCTTGAGCCCGCCGGACGGGTCCAAGTTCCTCCTCGTTCCACACCCCAGAGCGCAGCGCGCGGCTCTGGCGCTAAATAGATCACCGTGAGCATGCTGCTACAGCATCACTCGCGGTTCACATCAGCCACCAAGTAATCACTTGCCAGGTCACTGCGGGCCGATACGCTCGCGCCCCTAAGCTAACCCACCCTCTCTTCTAACCTACTGTAACCATGGAAAACCGCCCGCAAGTCACCGTCCAACCGCCGCCGCCGATTGTCCCCAAGGAAAACCGTTTTGCGTTCATCCTGATCGCCACCTGCTTCGGCCTGTGGGGCATGATCAACATGATGACCGACACGCTGGTGCCGGCGGTGCAGAAGATTTTCAGCATTGATACCGCGCATTCGTCGCTGATCCAGGTGGTCAACTATGCGTCCTATGCGCTGCTGGCGTTTCCCGCCGCGCTGCTGGTCAAGCGTTACAATTACAAGACCGGGGTGATCCTGGGACTGATGCTGTTATGCGTCGGGGCGATCGGCTTCGTGCCGGCCGGGGCGTCGCAGATTTTCACCCCGCTGCTGATGACCATCGCGGTGATGGCCAGCGGCCTGTCGATTCTGGAAACGAGCTGCAACCCGTACGTGCTGGCGATGGGCCCGGAAGCCACCGCCGTGCGCCGCCTCAACCTGGCGCAGACGTTCAATCCGGTCGGCTGCCTGCTAGGTTTGTTCGTGGCCAAAGTCCTCATCCTCGGCAACCTCAACCCGGCCGAAGCCGCCGAGCGCGCGAGCTGGACCAAGGACGCCGCGGCCAAGGTCATGACCCACGAGCTGTTCTGGCTGGCGCTGCCCTACGCGGTGATGGTGGCCGTCACCGTGACCATGACCGTCGCCCTGCTGATGCGCAAGATGCCCGAAGGCAAGGACACGGAACACGCGCCCCACATTTTGCTCTCGCTCAAGCGCCTGCTCGCCAATGGCCGCTACGCCTCCGGGGTGGTCACCCAATTCTTTTACGTGGCGCTGCAGGTCGCCGTCTGGACCTTCATCATCAAATACACCCGCGAGGCCGCCTTCTTCACCGTCGGTGCCAATGGCAAGGTGATCCCGGGCATGACCGAGGCCGACGCCTGGTATAGCCTGATGGCCTCGATGGTGGTGTTCATGATCGGCCGCATGGTCTGCACCGCACTGATGCGCAAATTCAATCCCGCCTCGATGATGTCGGTGCTGGCCTTGGCCGCCATCGTCCTAACCGTGGGCGCGATCCTGCTGCCGGCCTTGGCCGGAGTGATCTGCCTGGTGATGGTTTCGGTCTGCATGTCGCTGATGTTCCCGACCATTTACGGCATCGCCCTGCGCGACCTCGGACCCGAGGTGAAAATCGGTGCCTCCGGCCTGATCATGGCCATCCTCGGCGGTGCCGCAGGTTCGTTCTCCCAAGGCAAACTCATCGACATCTTTGAGAAGTCCGGACTGCGCACCGACCTGGCGATCCGCTACTCGTTCGTGGTGCCCATCATCTGCCTGATTGTCGTGCTCGCCTACGCGCTCAAATACCGCGCGTTCTGCGCCACCGCCCCGACCTCGTCGGGCCCGGTCGGCGGTCACTGATCGAACCACGTGGGCGTGCTGGTCACAGCACGCTGCGGTCACAGCGCTCCGCCACGGCTCCGCTCGCGTTCTGACGAACGCGGCTACGGGAGATGGACAGGAGCGCGGCGACGTGCCCGCAGGGTGGCGCAGCCATCAACCCGTTCCTGCTTGGTTTTTCAATTGGCCCGGCATGGCCAATGCCATTGGTTTGCGCGCGGGCTCATTGATAAGTGCTGCTGGTGTGATGTAGTTGTTAGCAAGAACATCACTGCCTCACGGTTTTTTCTTCTCTGGTGGTGCCAGGATTGGAGCAGTGTCGATCACGCCCTGAATGCCCCGCAGATAGAGATCGAAGAACGCTTTCGAGCGTTTCCATGTTTCGGGATTATCCGCGGAGGCGTGGCGACCATCGGTGACGGGGACAAGCAATGTCGGCACCCCGACATTGCGCAAGGCGGAATGGATGGCTTCCGCATTGGAAAAGAAGACCCGTTGATCTGCCGTTCCATGGATGGTCAGAAAAGGAGGATCGTCCTTGGAAACATAAGTGACAGGCGAGGCGGCCACGGCTTCGGCGTGCTTTTGCTCAAATGTGCCGCCGAGCAATCCTGTGACAGCGTCGTCGTTCACCAGAGGATTTCCTTGTGGGTCTGACATCAGCGCCTTTGTGAAATCCTCCGGTCCACAGAGGTTGACCACGCATGCCACGCGGCTGCTGAGGGTGGTGAAGGGACCGATGGAGCCTTCGAGCTCTCTGACCATCCCGCTGGTGCCGAGCAGGGATGACAAATGGCCGCCCGCCGACATGCCTGTGACGCCGATGCGATCCGGATCCAGATTGAGATCCGCGGCATGACCGCGGATCCAGCGGATGGCGGCCTTGCAATCATAGATCTGTTCCGGCCAATGCGCTTCATTGGTTAGGCGGTATCCCACGCTGATGGCAACATAATCCCCAGTGCCTGCGAAATCGATCGCGCGTCCGCCATAAACATGGCGGTCGCCACTGATCCATCCGCCGCCATGAATGAAGGCCACTACGGGCAAAGGTTTTCCCGTGTTGCGCTTCTTCGGCAAATAGACATCGAGCATCTGCCTTGGGTTGGTGTTGCCCGCATAGGGTTGGTCGAGTCTGATCTCCACCCCCGCCCTTTCCGCGAGCTTCATCATCTCCTGTCGCCGCCCGGCGCCATCCTGGGCTCGGGCCAGTGATGCGGAGAAAACAAAAAGCAGGAGCAGGGTTTTCATAGGGAACATGAGGACTTGCGCGACGCTAGCCGCCCATTCCACAATTCCAAGACATTTGGCCGCCGCCCTGGAGCACCGGCGCAAAACATTTCCTGTCCTTCGCTAAAAAAAACGCGCGCTGGCCAGCGCGTCAGGCCGGGCGTGAATCACTCCCGCCCCGCGTTCTGACGAACGCGCCTACTTGATGCCTTCAGGCTGGACGGGACGTTCAGCCCGCTTAGTTTGTCGCCCATGACCGCCGCCGCCGCTGGATTCGCTATGCCGCCCGAATGGGCGCCGCAGGCCGCCGTCTGGCTGTCGTGGCCGGTCGATGACGCGCGCCACTGGGGTGGAAGCAAGCACGACCTGATGTGGGGGAAATTCGCCGGGATTGCCGCCGCGATCACGCGCCACGAGACGGTTCGAATCAATGCGCCCGCCAGCCAGCACGCGGCGATCGCGGCGGCCTGCAACCGTGCCAAGGCGGTGCCCGAGCGCGTCGAGTTGTTCGATCACCCGCACAACGATGTCTGGTGCCGCGATCACGGGCCGATTTTTGTGAAACACGCAACCACCGGCGAGGTGGCCGTCACCGATTGGGGATTCAACGCCTGGGGCGGCAAATTTCCGCCCTGGGATCTCGACGATGCCATTCCCGGCCGCATCGCCGCCGCCCTCGGGCTGCGGGTGTTCGCCGGCGGCATGATCCTGGAAGGCGGCGCGATCGAGATCAACGGCGCGGGCCAGCTGCTCACCACCGAGGCGGTGCTGCTCAACCCGAACCGCAATCCGCAACTCGCCCGGATGGACATCGAAGCCCGCCTGCGCGCCGGCCTCGGCGTCACCGACATCCTCTGGCTGCAGCACGGCATCGCCGGCGACGACACCGACGGCCACATCGACGACCTCGCGCGCTTCACCGGTCCTAACACCCTGGTGGCCTGCGTCGAGCGCGACTTGGGCTCGCCGAACCGGCCGATCCTGGCCGCCAACCTCGCCCGCCTGCGGTCGTGCGCCGGGCCTAACGGCAGTGCCTGCGAGGTGGTGGAACTCCCTCTGCCGCAAGCCTGCGAGGTCCCCGGCTGGCGCCTGCCGCTGCTGCCCGCGTCCTATGTCAATTTCCTCATCGTCAATGGCGGGGTGCTGGTGCCCACCTTCCGCCAGAGCCACAACGATGACCACGCGCTCGGCCTGATGCGCGAGATGTTTCCGGACCGTGACATCACCGGCATCGACTGCCTGGATCTGGTCGAGGAGGGCGGCACGCTCCACTGCATCTCCCAGCAGCAACCGGCGTGACCCCGGCGTGAC
>JBAXBG010000075.1:0-15975 GCA_037142115.1 Verrucomicrobiota bacterium
GCGGGACACCCAAGGCGCGGCAAATTTTGCGGGCCAGGAGGTCGGGGATCTCGGTCTGCCACCCCGACGAAAACCTAATTACGCCATTGCCCACTGCTCACGCAGCAGCTTCACCATGTTGAGAATCAATCGCGTCTTTTCTTCCTGCGGAATACCCTTCTTGGGATCAGCCGGATCCTTGGGCCAGCCGCCCTCAAAACTGACAGCACCGCGATAGCCAATGAGCTTCAACCCCTTGAATCCGTCCACGTACACATCTTCTTCAGCATGGACGCCCGGAATGATCCGCTCCTTGAGGCCCGCGATGTGCACGTGCTTGAGCAACTTGCCTGCGCAAATAAACGCGCCCATGAAGCTGGTCTCTTCGAGTTGCATGTGCCAGAAATCACCCATCACGGCCGCGCCCGGGCCCATATCCGCCGCCATCCGCGCGCCATCCGCCACCTGATGCAGGAACGGCGTCTCATTGCGGCGCAGCGGCTCCAGCACGAGCGATGTGCCATGCTTGGCCGCATGCTCCGCCAAACGCTTGCCCGTGTTGGTCACGAAATCTTCTCGCAGTTCCTGAAAGCCCATCGGGACTTTGCCGCGTGCGGGACACACGATCAGGCCGACCGACTTCATCGCGCCCAGAGCCTCGAGGACTGGCAGGAACTTCTGCACTTCGGCCTCGCGCTTCTCGGCCTCAGCGTAGGAGAAGTCGCTCGGGCCACAGGCTGTCGCAAGGAACAATTTGCGGCCAGCCATGGCCTTATTCATCGCCTCAACGTTCTTGACCGGCCAGTCGCCGGAAGGGATTTCGACGGCCCCGAAACCATTGCTCTCGAGGAAATCCAACTTCTCATTGATCTCACTGCCGGGAATCCCACCCCACTGCAAGCAGAGATTCAACTGGGCCGGCTGCTCCGGTGGTGTCAGCGTAGGCAGTCCGTTGCCCGGTGCATCCTGAGCCACCGCACGCTCCACACCCCACACTGAGGCAACCCCGGCAACCCCCGAAGTCGTTAAAAAGTCTCGTCTTTTCATCTCCCGCGAACCTAGTTATCAGGTCCGGCTTGCCAAGGAATTTGTTGGAAATTGTCGGGCGACAGATCCTTGATTGTGGGATGCCTGTGGAAAATTCTTCAAAGTGACAGACAAATTGAAAAATCAGTTTGTCAGCGGCGCTCCAAGCTGGTAAAATGCTCAGATGCGCAGAGCTCGATGGCTGGCGGCGTGGGAGGCTTCGGCGACGAAGCCTGCGATTTACCACTGCATCTCGCGAGTGGTGGACCGGCGGTTTGTGTTTGGAGAACGGGAATGCGAGGCGTTCCGGATGTTTCTGCGGATGTATGAAAACTTTTCGGGCTGCCAGGTATTGTCGTATTGCGTGATGTCCAACCATTTTCACGTTCTGCTGGAGGTGCCGCAGATGGCGGTTGGCGGATTGAGTGACGAGGTGCTGCTGCAACGGCTAGGCGGGTTGTATTCCGAAGGGGTGGTGGCCGGAGTGGCGGCGGAATTGGCGGCGGCGCGGAAGAGCGCTGTTGGCGCGGACGATGGTGTGGGTGACTCGCGGGCGGAGGCGATTCATGCGCGGTTCACCTACCGGATGCATGATCTGAGCGAGTTTATGAAGGGATTGTTGATCCGGTTCACGCGTTGGTTCAACCGGACGCATGGCAGGACGGGGACGCTGTGGGAAGAGCGCTTCAAGAGCGTGATCGTGGAAAGCGGGGTGGCAGCGCGGACGATGGCGGCCTATATCGACCTCAATCCGGTGCGCGCGGGGATGGTGAAAGACCCGGCGGATTTCCGCTGGAGCAGTTATGGGGAAGCGGTGGGCGGCGGGGCGAAAGGCAACGGGAAGAAGGCGCGCGCGGGATTGGTGCGGGCGTATTGTTGTGACCAGGGCGTGAGCTTTGAGGTGGAGAAGTGGCCTGAGGTTTCGCGCCAATACCGGCGGTTGATGGGCTTGTCTCTGGGACACAACGCGGGGCGGGCCGACGTGGCAAGAGTCGGAAACCGAGTGGCTCAAACCACGCTGAACACGGCGGAGATGTTGGAAAGCAAGGATAACGAGACGGTCTTGAAGGACCTGGGCCTGGCGAAGATGCTGCATTGCCGGGTGAGATATTTCACTGACGGGGCGGTGATCGGCAGCAAGGAGTTTGTCAACGAGGCATTTGAGCGGGCGCGCGAGCGCTTCAGTGCCAAGCGCAAGGATGGCGCGCGGGCGATGCGGGGCAGCGGCTGCGGCGCGAAGGGACTGCTGTGGAGTGCCAGGGATTTGCGGGTGGGTGTCTGAACACCGCTGGAACTCCGCCTAAGCCCGCATGAGCGCGGAGGAACCGGCGGGGCAGGAATGGATGCGCTGTGTTGGTGAACGCTCGTTATTGTGGGCACTCTCGGGACAGGACCACTCAGCGCGCTGGAAACCAGCGGCCTCGGACGGCGGCAGCAGAGACGGTTTCCACCGCAGTCATGAGATTTTTTACTATTTGTCTGTCACAATGAATGGTCTGTCACAATGAATGTGTCACAAAGAATGCGACACACGGGTTTATAGTCGCAGACCAGCAGAAAATGCGGAGTTTGTTGGCTGGCGTTGTCGTTTGGATCAGCTCATTGCGAGGAGGGTGGGCGGTGGAATGTGCCCTTGCGAGTCTGGAGACTCGCGCTCCGTGAGATCACATCCCGGCCTCGGCGAGGCGCTCGGCCATTTCGGCTTTTTGCAGCCCGGCGGTGAACTCGGACAGGTCGCCGGCCATGATGCCGGTTAGATTGTGAGAGGTCAGGCCGATCCGGTGGTCGGTGACGCGGGACTGGGGGAAGTTGTAGGTGCGGATTTTCTCCGAGCGGTCGCCCGAGCCGATGAGCGAGCGGCGGTGGGAGCTGTAGGCTTCCTGCTGGTCGCGCAGTTTCTGTTCGTAGAGTTTGGAGCGGAGGATTTTCAGGGCGAGTTCCTTGTTCTTGATCTGCGAGCGGCCTTCCTCGCAGCGCACATAGATGCCGGTGGGCAGGTGGAAGATCTGCACCGCGGATTCGGTGCGGTTGACGTGCTGGCCGCCGGCGCCGCCGGCGCGGCAGACTTCGATGCGCAGGTCGTCGGGTTTGATTTCGATGTCGACTTCCTCGGCCTCGGGCAGGACGGCCACGGTGATGGTGGAGGTGTGGACGCGGCCCTGGGTTTCGGTGGCGGGGACGCGCTGGACGCGGTGGACGCCGGATTCGTATTTCAGGTAACGGAAGACCTCGTCGCCGGTGATCTTGAGGATGACCTCCTTGAAGCCGCCGACTTCCGACGGGCTGCTTTCGAGGTGTTCACATTTCCAGCCGCGGAGGTCGGCGTAGCGCTGATAGGCGCGCATCAGCTCGGCGGCGAAGAGCGAGGCCTCGTCGCCGCCGGCACCGGCGCGGATTTCGAGCAGCGCATCGCGGTCTTCGTTCGGGTCGGCCGGCAGCAGCGCGTATTGCAGGTCGTCGGCCAGGGTGGCGAGGGTGGCCTCGAGGCCGGGGATTTCCTCGCTGGCCATGGCGACGAGCTCGGGGTCGTCGGATTTGGCGAGTTCTTGGTTGTCGGCGAGGTGGCGGCGGGTGGTCTGGAGGTTTTCCCACAGGTCGAGGGTCTGGCGGAGTTTCCGGTGCTCGCGCAGGATCTCGGTGGCACGCTTGGGCTCGGCAAACAAGTCCGGATTCCCCACCGCTTCTTCCAGTTCGGCGAAGCGGTCGCGGCGTTTGGCGATCAGCGAGGAATAGTCCACGGCGGGAGTTAATGCTGAAATGCTGAAAAACGGAAATGCTGAAATGGGGAAAGTGGAAATAGGAACGAAACGCCGGTTGTCAGCCGCCTCGGGTTTTGATAGATGGTGATGCATGAAAAGGAAGGTGGTGGGGTGGTGGATTTTGCTGGGCATGGCGATGGGCATGGCGTCGAAGGCCGCGGAGGTGCCCGACAATTTGACCGGTGACGAATGGGTGGCGGCGCACGCGAAGGCGGCGGCGGACGAATTCGCCGAGTGGAAGGCGACGGGCAAGGAGACGGAGTCTTTCAGCAGTCACGCGATACGGGGCGGGCGGGCGGATTTGATCGAGCGGGTGCTGACCGGGGACCACTTGGCGGAAACCGAGATCCGGACGGATGCGCCACCGACGGTTTGCCAGGTGACGATCCGCGATTTGACCCTGGCGGTGTCAGTTGGGAGTGGCCAGATGCCGTCCTGTGAGACGGTGTGGCGGCGCATCACGAAGGATCGCTTTGAAGTCTGGACGCCGCAGGAAGGCAAGCTGTTCGACGCGGCCGGCAAGCCGGTGGCGCTGGCCAAGGTCCACCGCGGCGATGGTTGGGGACGGCAATGGTATGGCGCGTTTCTAGCGGACGGGCGCTGGGTGACCACGGACTTGAACGAGCGTGACGACCGGCTGACGATGTTTTCGGCCAAGGGCAAGCGGCTGTGGTCGATCAAGGGCGGCACTCTGATTCCGGGTAAAAAAGCCGATGATTCCTACCCCTCGTTGCCGCTCATCGCCTGGGCGCGGGCCGCCCGCGACGGGAAATCCTGGGTCGTCTCGGTGGGTTCCGAGTTCGGCCGCGGCTGGGTGCAGATCACCCCCGAGGGCAAATGGCGGGAAATTTCCTGCCCATGGAAAGAATGCCTGCCCCAGCAACTTGGCCCCCGCGGGATGTATACCGCCAAACTCTGCACGAGTGACGATGGCGCACTCTCGATCAATCGGAATGAACCCAGCCACGGGGTGGAGGTCGGTTGGCCGACGTATGATTTCCCGGCGGGAAAAAACGTGAGGATTCCCAATGGCGACAAGTTCGGCATTCTGCCTGACGCGTGGGCGGTTTGCATTGCGAGTTACACCACCCTGCAACAGGCGACGCCTGATGAGCGGCAGCAAGAGCGGGTCTGGCTGTTGGATGCCCAGGGCAATTTCCAGCGTTGGGTCAAGGGACGCAAGGTGGGCGTGAGTTGGGTTTCTGGCGGCCTGTGGGTGCGCCTGCCCGACGACACTTGCTTGCGGGTAGACAAGGGGTTTGCCGTCGGCGCGCACCGCGTGTTTGTCACGAAGGACCAAAAACCTCTGGTTCCAGTGGAAATCCATGACGACATCGGCCTCGGGCTGTTCCTCATCCACGACCAACTGGCCGTGGGGACGTGGCAGACCAAGGGATAGGAGCGTTCTTCAGAATCGTGAACAGGCGGAAGAGGGACGGAATCACTCCCGAGTCGTTTTCACAGGTGATCCATCGGGCCGTGTGGCTCGATCATGCCAAAACCGGCCGCAAGTTGTTAGATCGGTGAGCGGCCTCGCCACCCGCCACCGACGAGCAAATCGCGCGGCTAGAGGAGGCGCAAGTCAACGATCATCCCCCTGACGACCCATGGCAGAAGTCCTGAGCTTTGACACCTGTTTTCTAATCGATCTGGAGCGGGAGCAGCGCCGTGGCGTCAACGGGCCGGCGGGGATGTTTGTGCGCCATCACCTGGAGGCCGAGTGTGAGCTGGGTGGTGTTCGGTGAATTCGCGGCGGGGTTTGAGCGCCCGGATCACCCGCGGCTGGAGGTGGTCCGCAAGGGCTTTGACTTGATAGACACGGACGAGCAAACCGCGCTGGTGTGTGCGCGTCTCTACCGCCATTTGCGCGATCACAGCCGCCTCATCGGAGCCAATGATCTGTGGATCGCGGCCTGCGCGGTGCGCCACGACCTGCCGTTGGTCACGCGCAATCTTGGGGAATTCTCGCGGGTTCCCGGGCTGCAAGTCATCGCCTATTGAAGGCCCCCTCCGTGCAGATTCTTCCCGGGTCCACTGTCACGATGAGTTTGGCGCGCGACGAAGGGGAGCCACTTGGGTCATTGTTCTTACCGATTATTGGTGCGGCCGCATCAATAATTGGGGACGGGTTGCGCCGCAGGTTTATCGGCGACTTTGGAAAGAACCGGCCCGGCGCGTCGGTTTAAGCAACATGACCAAGGATTGGATATTGCCTGCCGCCATGACGCGACGGCGGGTGCTGGGGAGTTTGGCGGCGGCCGGGCTGCCGTTGGTGATTCCGGCGCGGTTGTTGGGCGCGGACGCTCCGTCCAAGCGGGTCCAGTTGTTGATGCTGGGCACCGGTCGGCAGGCGTGCCTGACCAATCTGCCGACCTTGCTGGGGATGCCGGAGGTGCGGGTGGTGGCGGTGTGCGATGTCGACCGGCGGCGCGCGGAGGCAGCCAAGGCGTTGGTGGACGGGCATTACGGGACGCAGGACTGCAAGGTGTTTGGCGACTTCCGGGAGGCGCTCGCAATGGACGGGCTGGATGCGGTGATGAACTCCACCCCCGACCACTGGCATGTGCTCACCTCGCTGGCTGCCATCGCCAAAGGCCTGCATGTCAGCTGTGAGAAACCGCTGTCGCGCTATCTGGCAGACGGGCGGGTGCTGGCCGACGCCGCCCGGGCCAAAGGCGTCGTTTTTCGCACCGACACCGAATGCCGGTCGAATTCTTACATGACGAAGACGGCGGATTTGGCGATCAACGGCTACCTCGGGCAGCTCAAGCGCTTCGTGGTCGGCGTGCCGCACGAACAACCCGGCCAAGCGGATCCCACGCCGATGGCGGTGCCCGCGCACCTCGATTACGAGCTGTGGCTGGGGCCCGCGCCCTATCAGGAATACACCCGCGACCGGGTGCATCCGGAAGAAATTGCAGGCCGTCCCGGCTGGATGCGGGTGCTCGACTACTCGGAGGGTATGATTAGCAACTGGGGTGCCCACCTGCTCGATGTGGTGCAATTGTGTCATGGCAGCGAGCGCAGCGGGCCGGTGGCAGTGGAAGGCACGGGCAGGCGCCCGGACTCCGGTCTGTGGAACACGCTCACCGACTTCGACGTTCACTTCCGCTATGGCGACGGGGTGACGGTGGATTACAAGATGGACGTGCCCTACCTTCGCGTGGAGGGCGAGGAGGGTTGGATTCAGGCGCATTGGAACAGCGCCGGCGGGCTTAAAGCCAGCGATCCAAAAATCCTGCGGACCCAGTTCCGGGCCAGTGACCACCGCGTTCCGACGCGCGGCGACAAGGAGGATTTCATTGCCGCGATTCGGCGCGGCACCCCGGTGATGACCGACGCCGAGATCGGCCACCGCACGTGCTCGATGGCACAAATCGCCCACATTGCCATCCAGCGCGGCCAGCCGCTCGCCTGGGACCCGCTGGCTGAGAAGTTCGCCAACGACCCGGATTCGAACCGGCTGTTAGCGGGCGGCTGCCGGGCGCCGTGGAAAATCTGAGTGGGAGGGTAGGACCTGGCTGACTCAGATGCCGGGTGGCGGGTCCGGCAGGTAGGCCGGCTGGATTTGCTTTTGGGTGAAGCGCACGACGACTTGGTATTTGTCGCCGTCGCGGGCGGCACCGAGCAGGGCGGAGCCGACGCCCTCGAGCGCCCAGAGGTGGGAGGGCGAGAGGGTTCCGTCGGCGATGGAGTCGATGCCTGGGAACGAGCCTTTTTGGACGGGTTTGCCGTAGAGGGTGGTGAGCAGGGGGATGAATTCCTGCCAGCTTGGGAGGAGGACGGAGCGATAGTCGCGGGCCGGCAGGGTCTCGGTTTGCAGGGTGAGCTCTTTCAACTCGCCGGCAGGCGTCCAATCGAAATAGAGCGCGGCGTTGAGCCCTCCGATTTTTTTGCGGGTGCGGAAGACGCCGTTGAGGCCGGTGCGCCCGATGAAGGTTTCATCCATGGCGAGCTCGACGAACTTGCTGGCTTTGAGTTTGGCGAGAACTTGCGCGCGGGTGTCGCCGAACAGGAGTTGGTCGAACACTGCGGTTTGGGGCGGCAGTGCGGTGCCGGGGAGGGGGTGGGTTTGGTTGAGCCAAGCGCGGTCCTCGGCGGACAACTGGTCGATGGGGGTGGTGACCGGTTTGCCGTTGGGCAGGCGGAGCGTGACGGTGGTGGCGTCGCGTTGGATGAATCCCTGTTGAATGGCGCGCTGGCTGTCGCTGCTGTTGCGCAGACGGGGAGCGGCCTGGAGGAGGGTCGAGGTGATCAGGAAAGCGACGACGGCTTTGGCTATCATGGTTGGAGAAACGGTGGAAGGGGTATCGAAATTGGCGGGTGCGTCAGGCGGTGTGGCGGCTGGTGGTCAATGGCCTTGTGGTTTGTTGCGCGGTTCCCACTCCTTGCGGGTGCGCGACCGGACGGATAGAATCACGGGGATTCCGGGTGCGGGGTGGGCGGCGCGGTAACGGTTCACGAGGTAGGATTCGTAGCTGGCGGCCATGAGCCGCTTGTCATTGACGAAAAGCACGATGGTCGGCACTGGGATGACGCTGTATTTTTCGTTGGTGGCGGCGGTGGCGTAGTAGAGCTTGAGGCGTTTGCCAAGCTTCTTGTCGATGGGCGGCGGGGTCGTCTCGAAGGCGGCCTGCAGGATTCGGTTGAGTTGGCCGGTGCCGGGGATGGATTGGGCGTTTTTGCGGATTTTGAGCGATTCCTTGAGGATGTGGTCGACCGAGCCGCCGGTTTTGGCCGAGCAGGCGACAAACGGGGCGTAGTGGAGGAAAAACAACTCCTTGCGGACGTAGGCGGTGACTTCCTCCAGGCGGGCGTTGCGGTCGGCGCCGGGATGATAGAGGTCGAATTTGTTGAGGGCGATGAGGCAGGGTTTTTTTTCCTCGAGGATGACCTGGGCGATCTTGCGGTCCTGCGAAGTGATGCCGGCGGCCAGGTCGATGACCAGCACGCAGAGGTCGCAACGGCGGATCGCTTTTTCGGTGCGCATCGCGGAGAACACCTCCACCGAGTTGTCGCGCTTGCCGCGCGGGCGCAGGCCGGCGGTGTCGATCAGGGTGAAATTCTCGCCTTGGAACGAATAGGGGAGGTCGATGGCGTCGCGGGTGGTGCCGGCGATGTCGGAGACGATGGTGCGCGCATCCTTGAGGATGGCATTGACCAGCGAGGATTTGCCGGCGTTGGGCTTGCCGACGATGGCGAGCTTGATGCCCACAGCCTCGGCGACTTCGGCGACGGCTTCGACTTCGGCGACCAGCGGGGCGATGACGAGATCGATTTCATCGCAGAGTTGGCCGAAGTTGCGGCCGTGCTCGGCGGAAACAAACAGGCTGGACTCAAATCCGAGGCGGGAGAAGTCCGAGAACACCGCCTCGTGCTTGGGATCGTCCACCTTGTTGAGAACGAGCAGGACCGGCGGCTTGGCCTTGCGGAGTTTTTGGGCAAGTGCCTGATCGACCGCGGTGAGCCCGTCGTGGGCATCCACCACAAACAGGATCAGGTCGGCGGTTTGCATCGCAATATCCGCCTCGATGGTGACCTGGGCGTCGAAACCGTCGTCGATGTTGCCGCCGATGCCGCCGGTGTCGATGAGCGTGCAGGCATGGACCGTGGCTTTCGAGGGCGCGGAGATGCGGTCGCGGGTGACGCCCGGTTGGTCGTGAACGATGGCAATTTTGCGCCCGGCAAGGCGGTTAAAGAGCGCGGATTTCCCGACATTCGGGCGTCCGACGATGGCAACGGTGGGCATGGCGCGGAATACAACGCTGGAAATCCGGGATGCGCAAGCGCGGAGGCGTGTTCGCGCGCTTGGGACTTGCGTTTTTGCCGAGCACGGCTATGGAGGGCGCGATGAAACTCATTTCCTTGGTACTGGTGGCTGTCGCAATGTCGGGTGTTTCCTGTGAACGCCATCAATTCGAAGGCCCGAACGGCACCAAGCAACTTCATGAGCATGCCGCCAGCCATGGCGAGGCCGCGGATCACGCCGAGAAGCCGGAGAAATGAGCAGGCCGGAAGACAGAGGCTGGGGTGAGAAAGAGACCGCCTGACGGCGGCACTCCATACCTCCCCGGGAAACGTCGCTGCCAGCGTAGGGAGTCTACAGGCAGCTCCATTCAGGACTGACCCCGGGGTTCAAACCGATATATCGACCGTGAGGTCACCGCCGAGGCTTTCGATGGCGGTGATGAGCACCGAGGGATCGACGTTTTCGGGGATGGAGATGATGCCGTGAGCCCGGAACATGGGATGGCCGCTCATCGGGGCGCTTTCCAGGCCAGTGGTGAGCTCCTCGACGTTGCCCCCGGCCGTGGCAATGGCGGCGGTGAGTTCGCGCACGATCCCCTGGCGGTCGTTGCCCAGCACATCCACGGTCAAGGTGCGGCGCGTGGGTGGCTCGGCCACGGCTTCGCGCGCAGCCTGCACAGTGAGGCCCGGGATGCCCGGCGTGTGGAGGTCACGCAGCAATCCATCGACGGCGGCGGCTGGGCACTCGATCCGGACGATGCCGGCGAATTGACCGGCGAGGCGGGCCATCCGGCTTTCGAGCCAGTTGCCGCCATGGCGGGTCACGGTGTCGGCAAGGGAACTCACTAGGCCCGGACGGTCGCTGCCTAGCACGGTCATGATCAGGTAGCACTTCATGGAGGAATGACATCAGAGGGGGCGGAAAATGCCAGATTTTTCACAAACCCCTTGCGAATCGGCGTTTTTGCGGTGCTTATTCAGACGCCACCGGCATGAGCAAATCCACTACTGCAACCGACACCCTTGAACCCAAAGCCGGCGCGGCGCGTGCGGCGGACGCTTACCATGCGGAAACCGACGACCTGGTCGGCGAGCGCATGGTGCTGAACATGGGACCTTCCCACCCGGCCACCCACGGCGTGTTGCGCCTGGTGCTTGAATTGGACGGTGAAGTCATTCACAAGGCGGATCCCGACGTCGGGTTCCTGCACCGCGGCGATGAGAAGATCGCCGAGAACATGCATTACAACCAGTTCGTGCCCTACACGGATCGCTTGGACTATCTCGCGCCGCTGGCCAACAACGTGGCCTACGCCTGCGCGGTGGAGAAACTGATGGGCTGGACGCTGCCGCCGCGGGGTCAGGCGCTGCGCGTGTTGTGCTGCGAACTGGCCCGCATTTCGTCCCACTTTCTGGGGGTCGGGGTCTGTGCCATGGATGTGGGCGCGATGACGGTGTTTCTCTATACCATGACCGAGCGCGAGAAGGTCCACAACCTCTGCGAGCAACTCACCGGCGCGCGCTTCACCACCGCTTACACCCGCGTCGGCGGCCAACTGCGCGACATGCCGCCGGGCTTCGAGACCGCGGTCCGGAAGTTCCTCGGCGAGTGCGAGCTGACCCTCGACCAAATCTCCACCCTGCTCGACAAGAACAAGATCTTCCTCGACCGGATGGTGGACGTCGGCGTCATCAGCCGCGAGTCGGCCATCGCCTGGGGCCTCACCGGCCCGAACCTGCGCGCCTCGGGCGTGCCGCGCGACCTGCGCAAGGACCGCCCGTATCTGGGCTACGAGAACTATCAGTTCGATGTGCCCATCGCCGAGGAGGGCGACTGTTATGCGCGCTATCAGATCCGGATGGAGGAACTGCGCCAGTCGATCCGGATCTGCCGGCAGGTGCTTGCCACCCTGCCCGGCGGGCCGGTGAACCTGGCCGACTCCAAGAGCATGCTGCCCGACAAGCAAAAGGTGATGACCTCGATGGAGGAGCTCATTCACCATTTCATCGTGGCCACCCAGGGGATCGACGCGCCTGCGGGCGAGGTCTATTTCGCGGCGGAAAACCCCAAGGGCGAACTCGGGTTTTACATTCATTCCAAGGGTGGGGGCGTGCCCTACCGCTTGAAGATCCGCAGCCCCTCGTTCTGCAACCTCTCGATCGTCTCGCGCCTGCTGCCGGGACACATGGTCTCTGACATTCCGGCCATCCTCGGCTCGCTCGATTTCGTGATGGGCGAGTGCGACCGCTGAATCTATCCATCCAGTCACCGCCATGTCCCTGTCCCCACTCGAAGAACAAGTCGCCTCGCACGAGACTCCAGGCACGAGGTTTTTTCCGCCGTTTGAAGTCACAGCCGGGCTGGAGGCCGCGGCCGACGAGAGCATCACTCATTATCCGGTGAGCAAGCGCTCCGCCACCCTGCCGCTGCTCCACCTCGTCCAGCAGCAGTTCGGTTTTCTGCCCGCCGCCGCCATCGAGTGGGTCGCGCGCAAACTCGAGCTTGAGCCGATCCAGGTGCTCGAGGTGGTGACGTTTTACCCCGGGTTCCGCCAGAGCGCGCCGGGCAAATATCACATCCGGGTCTGCCGGACGCTGTCGTGCGCGATGGGCGGATCCTCCGAACTGATGGAGCGGTTGTGTGAGCTCACCGGCATCGACCGCTCGCAGAGCGATCCGCACCACCACCCGATCGCGGTCTCGCCCTGCGGTAATTTTTCGGTGGAATTCGCCGAGTGTTTGGCTTCCTGCGGCACCGCGCCGGTGTGCATGGTCAACGATGACTTCCACGAAGGGATCGCCGCGGCCAACGCCGGGGAGTTGCTGGCGGGCTACCCGGCACAGGCTTGAGCGGCGAATGAGTATTCAAGGACCGCGAGTCTCCAGACTCGCCGCGCTCATTTTTGGAAATTCTCAAATGGCTTGAATAATCTGTTGGATGGGGCGTCAATCCCAGTGTGAAGAACCAATCCATTGTTCGCCAAGTGATGCGCAGGTCGATGCTGACGGGATTGCTGGTGGCCATCGGTGCCAGCGTGAGTTGCATGACGACGTATGATGCGTATGGCCGTCCGGTGCAGTCGGTGGATCCCGGGTTGGCGCTGGCGGGAGTCGCGGCGGCGGGTCTCGTCGGCTACGCGATCGCCAATGACAACCATGATCACCATCATGGCGGTTATTATGGCCCGCGGCATGGCTATTATCGTTGATGCGATCGGCTGCCAACCGGAGCGAGTCTGGAGACTCGCGCTCCGGTGGGATCATGACAGCAGGATCACGCCGGTGATGATGCCCGCGACGCAGGCGGCCTTGGACCGCAGGTGCGATTCCTGAAAGAGGAAAATTCCGAGCAGGAACGACACCACCACCGAGGTCCGGCGGGCGGGTGAGATCAACGAGATCAGGGCACCCGGCTGGGCGATGGCCGTGAAGTAGAGGATGTCCGCGGCGAGCAGGGTGAAGCCGATGACTGGAATCGCCCAATGCCAGTGGAACGGATGGCGGTGGCGCAAGCGCAGCCACAAGACCAGCGGCGGCACCAGCAGCAGCGTGGTGTAGATTGTGAACCACGCCTGGACCTGCACCGGGCTGAGGTGCGCGCCTTGCAGCAGGAACTTGTCGTAGAGCGAGGACGCGGCTCCTAACAAGGTGGCACCGGCCATGAACCACACCGCCCGGTTGCGGTGGAAATGGATGCCCTCCCTGCGCCCGACGAAGGTGAAGGCGAAAAACGACGCGAGGATGACGGCCACGCCCAGCCATTGGCGCGGGGCGGGCGATTCGTGAAACAGCAGCACGGCAAACGCGATGGTCCACAGCGGCCCGGTGGCGCGGATCGGCGAGGCAATCGAGAGCGGCAGCGACTTGATCCCGAAATAACCGCACAGCCAGGACGCCCCGACGATGGCCGCCTTGGCTAACAGCAGCAGGTGGCTGTGCGCGGACATGCCCGCGACGAGGCACCAGGCGGCCGGCAGGGTGGCGGGCGCGACGGCCGACCAAAGCACGAAGGGGAGCCAGACCAAGGCCCCGGCGGCGACACTGCCGAACAGCACCGGCAGCACTGCGTTGTCGCGCAGCGCGAGTTTTTTGAAATAATCGTAAAACCCTAGCAGAAATGCGGAGGCGATGGTGAGAACGAGCCAGGACACGCCCCGGACCTAGCGGGCTGGCGGGAAATGGGAAGCCGATTCGCAAGCTGGCCGCCGCGCCCGGTAGCGGTTCCAATTCTCTTTCCAGGCTGCCGACTAACTTGGCCATTTGACTACGGGGCGCGGGCTGCAGCCCGGCCGGACTAGGCGGGCTGAAGCCCGCGCTCCATGGCTGGCGCCTAAGTTGCTCTAGGTTCCAGACCCCAAAGCACGCGCGGGTTTTGGTGCTACAGGCTGCCACAGATGCTGCCAAACAACGAAAATCCGCCGGATTCCTCGATTTGGATGTCGAGCAGTTTGCCGGTCAGGAGGCGGGCGTCGCCGTCGAAGATGACGATCTTGTTCTGCGGGGTGCGGCCGGCCAGGCGGCTGGCGTTGGTCTTGGACGGGCCTTCGCACAGGACTTGCTGGCGGGTGCCGACCAGGGCGGCGTTTTTGGCGATGGCGATGCGGTTGACCACTTCGAGCAGGCGCTGGTTGCGGCTTTCTTTTTCGGGTTCGGTGAGTTGGTCGGGCATTTCCGCGGCCGGGGTGTTGCGGCGCGGCGAGTAGCGGAAGACGAACGCGTTGTCGAATAGCAGGTGCTCGACGGTGGCGACGGTTGCCAGAAAGTCCTCTTCGGTCTCGCCGGGGAAGCCGACGATGATGTCGGTGGTGAGGGCCAAGCCCGGGCGGGCGGCGAGCATTTTCTCGCAGATCTCGATGAACTTGGCGTTTTTGTAGGGCCGACGCATTTCCCGCAGGATCCGGTCCGAGCCGCTCTGCAACGGGAAATGGATGTGCGAGCAGAGTTTCGGCAGATAGGTGAAGGCGGCGATCAGGTCGTCGCGGTAGCCGATCGGGTGGGGCGAGGTGAAGCGGATGCGCTCGATGCCCGGGACTTCATGCACGGCCTCGAGGAGCTGCACGAACGGCGATTTGCCATCGACGCGCGGGAATTCGCCGCGGCCGTAGAGATTGACAATTTGGCCTAACAGCGTGATCTCCTTCACGCCGTGGCCGGCGAGGTGGCGGACTTCGGCGACGATGTCGAGGATCGGCCGGCCGCGCTCCTTGCCGCGGGTGTCGGGCACGATGCAGAACGAGCAGCGCATGTTGCAGCCCTGCATGATCGAGACGAAGGCCGAGGCTTCGCGCGGTTTGGGGATGTGATCGCGGATGGCGTTTTGCGAGCCGGCCTCCTCGGCGGTGTCGCAGACGCTGCCGCCGCGCAGCGAGTGCGACGGATCGTCCATCCGGGCGGTGAGGCGCTGCTGGAGGATGGTGTCCACATAACTGAAAACCTTGTGGTATTTCTGGGTGCCGACCACCACGTCCAGGCTGGGCACGGCCTTGAACAGCAGCTCGCTGCGCGACTGGGCCATGCACCCCATGAACCCGTAAACGACGTGCTTGCGGTCGCGCCCCTGGTGCATCATGCTGCGCATTTTGCCGAGCGCCTTTTGCTCGGCCTGGTCGCGCACCGAGCAGGTGTTGATCAGGATGGCATCGGCCTCGTTTTCGTTAGATATCACCGTGTAGCCGCCGGCGGTGAACATCAGCGCGACTTGTTCCGAGTCGCGCTCATTCATCTGGCAGCCATAGGTTTTGATGTAAACCTTGGGCATGGCGAAAAGCTGAAAGTTGAAAGCTGAAAGCGGCGGTCCCTGGGAACCGCTACCCTCTCACCCATCTCTTGCCTCACGCCAGCACGAGGCGCGCGTCGCTTTCGAGCTTGGCCGTGAGCTCGGGCCAGCCGCCGTGGAGTTGCAGGTTGAAGCAACGCAGGTACAGGGTGAGCAGCTTGGGATCGAAAATGTCGACCAACCGGTCGATGGTGGCGGTCAGGCGCTCGGGATCGAGTTTTTTCGGCAGGTCGCCCACGACCGAGCCCTTGCCATCATGGGGGATGCCCATGCCGTCGCAGAACATGGCGAGCAGCGATTGCTGGCCGGCCATCAGATAGGCTTGCAGCAGGTGCTCGCCGATGGTGTCACAGGCATTGAGCTTGAGGGTTTTGTGAATCCACGCGTATTGCTCGGTGAGGGGCTTTTTCTGGATGAAGACCGGGCGGAGCTTGCGGTTTCCAGCCAGGGTGGCGACGGCGGACTTGTACACGTTCCGATCATTGGCGCGGAACCAATCGAGGATTTGGGTGACAATGGCGGGGTCGAGGACGGTGTAGAGTTCGTGAGCTTTCACAGTTGGGTAGGAAGAAGTGGCAGCGAGTGAACCCGTTTGCGGGCGGCGTGGCAAGGGCGGAGACTGCGGAATTTGCTTTCACGGCAAGCCCAGCACCTTGGCCGGGCTGGCGTTGCCAAAGCGGTCGAACG
>JBAXBG010000076.1:0-15954 GCA_037142115.1 Verrucomicrobiota bacterium
TCCGCTGACGATGGCCCGCGACAAAAAACCACTGCAACTCCGTCCCGTCGATGACACAAAAATTCCGACACGAATCCGTCTGACCAACCGTGAAACCGCAGGCAAAGCCAACGAGGACCAACCGATCCGCCTCGATCCGCCCGCTCCGCTCCGCCTCCCTCTGCCCGCCACGGAAGGCGAGGAACTACGCACCCACCAACCCGACATCGATGCCATCATCGAACCCAATGCCGCCAACCCGAATCTCGTCGAGGAAAACTGGGGCTCCACCTCTTCCCGCCGCCACCCCATCCCGTGGGGATGGTTCGCCCTGATCGGCATCCTCATCACCTGCGCCGTGGTGTGGTCGCTCACCCGGGTCCAAAAAGCCGACGTCCAGGCTGACCAGATCCGCACCACCACCGCCTCCACCCTCCGCAACGAGGAAAAGGAGGATCAGGAGGCCGCCCAAGCCATCGACCGGATCAACACCACCCTCCGCGCGTTCTTCAACGCCACCACCGTCGATGCCCTGATCCCGCTGGTCCGCTACCCCGCGCGCGTCGCTGCGCTGATGCGCCAGTATTACGCCGACAAACCGGTGTTCTCCAGCCGCTTGAAGAGCATCCAGCTGTTCCGCCCGCTCACCCTCAATAACAGCGCCAACTTCTGGATGATCACCGTCTTGCTGGCCAACGGCCAAACCCACAACCTCATCGTCGAAATCCCCTTGGCCGGCCAGGCCCGCATCGACTGGGAAACCCTCGTCTGCTATCAACCCATCCCGTGGGACGAGTTCGCCACCCAGCGGCCCACCGGCACCTCGCTGGATTTCCGGGTTTATATCGAGGCTGACAACTTCTACAGCCACGAATTCGGCAACGATGCACACTGGCGGTGTTTCCGCCTCACCGCCTCGGACAGCACCGAAACCCTCTTCGGCTACGCCCCCGTTGGCAGCGACCTTGCCCAAGCCCTGCTCCAGCAGATCAACGCCAGCGACAAACACAAGGCCTCCCTGATCCTGCGCCTCGCCATCCCGGAACGCCTCCAATCCCGCCGCGGCGTGGTCATCGAAAAACTCCTCAGCGACCAATGGCTGTTCCTTGCCCCACCCGCCGAGCCCTGAATCGACCCGGTCCAATTGTTAGAACCAGCCCTTGAACCCGTCCCAAGTCCAGACCCACGCCCCGCCCGCCGCCATCTGGCGGCCGCTGGCCTGCGGCATTGCCGCCTTCCTCGCCCTCCAGTATGGCCTCGCCCTGTGGCAACTGGCCCGATCCTCGGGCGGCATGATGAACAAATTCAGCACGCTCGCCCGCGACCAATACCTCGGATTCCTGATCCGCCAAAACCTCGGGATGCTCGTGGCCTACGCGCTGCTGGCCATCGCCGCCACGGTGCTTGCCTATCCGATCGTCTGCCTCTGGACCCGCCGCTCCAATTACCAGCGGCCCATCGCCATCGCGCTGCGCGGCTTCGCCGTCGCGGCCGCCCTGCACGGCTACTGCACGTTGCGGCTGATGGAAACCCGGCCGTATTTCCTCGATCAGGCCGAGTTCGGCCAGTGGTATTATCAGGTCCTCGAACTGCTGCCCGCCGCGGTCAAACCCGCCGCCCTGCTCGCCCTGTTCACCGTCCTGCCACTGGCGTTCATCGCCCTCTCGTTAGGCTGGCATGTCCACCGCCGCGGCCGCACCGGCTGGATCGCCACCGCCGCCGTCGTCGGCCTGGCCGGCTCCGGACTCGCCTTCCAGCACTTCAGCGAGCCCCCGGCGGAGCGCGCAACGCCCGCCGCCAAAAACCCTAACATCATCATCATCGGCTCCGATTCGCTGCGCGGCGACCACCTCGGCTGCGCCGGTTACCGCCCCCGGCGCAGCGACGGCGCGGCCGCCGCGGGCGTCTCGCCGGTCATCGACGCCCTGGCCAAGCGCTCCACGCGCTTCGAGCACTGCTACACCTCGATCGCCTCGACCATGGAGTCGGGCGTGCAACTGATGTCCTCGCAGTATCCGCAGAGTCACGGCATCCGCCAGATGTATCCCGACCGCGCCACCGTGGATGCCACCAAGCAACGCATCGTCCCGCTTGCCAGCCTGCTGCGCGCTCGCGGCTATGACACCTCCGCCATCGGCGATTGGTGCGCCGGCTACTACGAGGTCATCCCGCTGGGCTTCGAACACATCTCGGTGTCGAGCTTCGACAACTTCAAAATCTACATGAGCCAGGCGGTGGTGCTGGCCCACTTCGTGGTGCCGCTGTATTTCGACAATCCGCTGGGCTATCGGATCTTTCCGCAGCTCCAGGCGTTCGCCCAGTTCGTCACTCCCAAGGTGGTCACCGGGCGCGTCGAGCGGCGCCTGGATGCCGCCGCCAAGGCGGGCAAGCCGTTCTTCTGGCACGTGTTTTTTTCCTGCAACCACCTCCCCTACCGCTGCCCGGAACCCTACGTCAGCATGTTCACCGATCCCGCCTATCAGGGCCGCAACCGCAGCGGCGTGGACTTCGACATCGACGCCTTCATCGGCGGCACCAACCTCGAATCCAAATGGAAGGCCCTGCCGCCCAAGGAAATCAACCAAATCCGCTCGCTCTACGACGGCTGCACCCGCGAATTCGACGATTGCGTCGCCCAAATCACCGCCTCCATCGAGCGCAACGGCCTGACCGACAACACCATCATCATCATCACCGCCGACCATGGCGACGACCTCTACGAACCCGGCGTCACCCTCGGCCACGGCCTCACCTTCAATGGCGGTGCCCAGGCCAACGAGGTGCCCATGATCGTCCACGTGCCGGGCCAGCCCCCCCAAGTCATTGCCGAGGCCGTGCGCATGATCGATGTGATTCCCTCGCTGGCCGAGCTCACCGGCGTGCCGCCCTCCGCCACCTGGCAGGGCCGGAGTTTCGCCGGCTGGATCCGCGGCACCGAGACCCCCGTCTGCCGCCCGTTCTATGGTGAAACCGGCTTCCCCTTCATCCAATTCTCGGTGCCCGGCGTGACCCGCCCCAAACTCCCGCCGATGGACCAGTGCACCTGGATTGACCCGAACTATAACTATCAGTTCGTTCTCAAGCCCGAATACCTCGCCCCGCTCATCCGGGCCAAGCAACGCTGCCTGCGCACCCGCAACTGGAAACTCGTCTGCACCCCCACTGCCGCTGGTCCCCGCCACTTCGGATTGTTCAACATCGCCGCCGATCCCACTGGCGAACACGACCTGGCAACCACCCGCCCCGAGGTGCTCGCCCCGATGCAAGCCGCCATCGAACGCTGGATGGACGCCCAAGCCGAATCCTCCATCCCCGACATCTTCCCCGCCGGCGAACCCTAGCCGTCACCCTGCGCGCTCAAGGCGAGCGCGGCTCTTGCCGGCGGGCTGCCACCGTGCATGATGAACGCGATGAACGATTGGAACTTCATGACCGCGATGATTCTGGTGGCCCTGTTCGTGCTGTGGAAACTGGAATTCGCCGCCACCCTGCTCAACCTGAAAGCCTTCCCAAGCCGCGTGCCCGAGGAACTCGCCGACGTGATGGACGCCCAAAAACTCGACCGCGCGCGCGATTACCTGCGGGTCAACGCCCGCTTCGAGGTCATCAAATCCTGCACCTCGCTGGCCGCGCTGCTGGTGTTCTGGTTTGGGGGCGGCTTCGGCTGGCTCGACGCGGTGGCCCGCGCCCACACCCCGACCCCCGTGACCGCGGGACTGGTCTTCCTCTCCACCCTGATGCTGGGCCAGTCACTGCTGGGTTTGCCGTTCTCCATCTACGAAACCTTCGTGATCGAAAAACAATTCGGCTTCAACCGGTCCACGCCCGCCACCTTCGCCGTCGACTGCGCGAAGGGCCTGCTGTTAGCCGCGCTCATCGGCCTGCCGCTGGCCGCCGCCGTGCTGTGGATCTTCGGCAACGTCGGCCATGCCTGGCTGTGGGCGTGGGCGTTGGTCACCGCCTTCCAACTGCTGCTCACCTGGCTGGCCCCGTCGCTCATCATGCCGCTGTTCAACAAGTTCACCCCCATGCCCGAGGGCGAGTTGAAGCAGGCCATCGAGGCGCTCGGCGCTCGCTGCGGGTTTCCGCTGGCCGGCGTCTTCGTCATGGACGGATCAAAGCGCTCGACCAAGGCCAACGCCTTCTTCACCGGCTTCGGCAAACAAAAAAAAATCGCCCTGTTCGACACCCTGGTGGAAAAAAGCACCACCCCCGAGCTGTTAGGCGTGCTGGCTCACGAGATCGGCCACTTTCGCCGCGGCCACATCCGCCAGCGCCTCGCCGCCGGCATCCTCCAGACCGCGGTGATCTTCTTCCTGCTAGGCCTGGCCACCGACCCCCACGGCCGCTTCGCCCGCCTGCTCTTCGACGCCTTCAACGTGCCGCTGATCTCCCCGCACGTCGGGCTGGTGCTCTTCAGCATCCTGTTGGAACCGGTGAGCAAAATCCTGGGGGTGGTGCTCAACGCCTGGTCACGCCGCCACGAATTCGAGGCCGACGCCTACGCCGCGGCCGCCACCGGCGACCCGGCCCCGCTCGCCGCCGCCTTGAAAAAGATGACCGCAGACCACCTCTCTCACCCCACCCCGGCGGCGCTGCGGGTGTGGCTCGATTATTCCCACCCGCCGCTGCTGCAACGATTGCAGGCGCTGGCCAAAGCACCAACGGGTGCAGCGGCGGATGTGATGTGATGCGCCCCTCGTCCGACTCATCGATTTTAATTCCCATCATGGCAGCGGGTGACGATGCTCGCGCCCATGGTGGAGCGAGTGTTTCTGGGATGGGATCGGCCGTTGGTGACGCTGGCCGTCGATTGGTTGCTGGCGCGGGGCGACCAACTGCCGCGGCTGTTGGTGGTGGTGCCCACATCGCAGAGCGGGCGGCGCTTGCGCGAGGCGCTGGCGGAGCAGGCCGGCGCCCTGCTCGCGCCCGCCATCGTGACCCCGGGGTCATTGCTGAAAACGCCAACCTCCAAGGTGGCGGCGGACTGGATGGAACGCGTCGCGTGGGTGGAAACCCTCGAAGCCGTGGCGGCGTGGGACGACTATCAGGAACTATTTCCACAGGCCCCCGCCGAGGGTGTGGAATGGGCGGGCGGCCTGGCCGGGGAAATGGTGCAACTGCGCCATGCGTTGCAGGAAAACGGACTGACCTTGGTGGCAGCGGCGCGCCTCCTCTCCGGCACGGTGGAGGCCGGGCGCTGGGAAGCCCTCGGGCGCCTGGAGCAGTTGATGGAACGCAAGCTTCAGGCCTGGGGGCTGCAAAGCCGCAGTCGGGTGTTGGCCAACGGTGTGGTCCTGCCGGTGGATGTTGCCGGCATCGTGCTGGTGGGGATCACCGAGATGCCGCCCCTGCTTGAACGGGCCTGGCTGGCGTGGCCCGGCTTGGTGACCGTGCTGATCGCCGCCCCCGAGCACGAGTCCCACGGCTTCTCCGCCACAGGAAGACCGTTAGAATGTTGGACGCGCCGCAGCCTGCCATGGCCGGACGGTGCCACCGGTTCGGTGCGCTTGGTGGCCGATCCCCGGCAACAGGCCAGCGAAGCCCTGCGGGTTCTCACCGAAACAACAACCGCCTCTGACGAGGTGGCCCTGGGATCGGCCGACACCGAAACGGGCGATGAACTCGCGCGCGCCTTCACCCGCCACGGGTGGCCGGCGTTTCATCCGGCGGCCAAAAGCGTGACCGCGGGGCTTGCCCGCTGGTTCACGGTCTGGGCCGGCTTTGCCGCGGATCCCAAGCTGACCGCCATGGCGGATCTGCTGGCTCTGCCGGAATCCTCCATGCTCATCAGCGGGCGGCGGGCGGACCTAGCCGCACAACTCGCCCGCCTGCGCAATGATTGGATGATGGTGCGGCCCGACGACCTGCGCCAGCGGATCGCCACCGCCACCTTCCGCTCGGAATCCCAACAGGCGTCGGCCGTCCAGGTGTTGCAGGCTGCCGATGCCTTGGAATCCTGGCGCGCGGCCTTCCTGCGCGAGGAGTTCTCAGCCACCCTCGCCCAGCTGCTCAATCAGCTCGGTGCCTGCGGACCGGAAGCCGCCGCCGCCGCCTCCGACATGCTCGCCTGGCTGGCACAGGCCGCCCCCTTGCTGCGCCAGGTGAAGCGCGGACCCGGATTCTGGTTCGACCTGATGCTCTCGGCCATCCCCGCTCCCAGCGTGCAACCGCCGGAGGGCCGGGTCCTCGACGTGCAGGGCTGGCTGGAGTTGCTGTTCGAGCCGGGCCAGCACCTGCTGCTCTGCGGCATGAACGAGGGCAAGGTCCCCGCCAGCAACTCCGGCGACCCGTGGCTCGGCGAGGCCGCCGCCAGCCACCTCGGACTCACCGGCAATGCCGAGCGCGCGGCGCGCGATGCGTTTCTCTATCAGTCGATGTGCGAGGCGCGCCGCGACCACGGCCGGGTCGATGTGATCTGCGCCAAGTCCGGTGCCGGTGGCGAGGCGCTGCTGCCGTCGCGGCTGCTGTTAGCGGCGGACCCGGACGACCTGCCCGGGCGGGTGCAATTCCTCTTCCGCGGGATCGAACCGCCGGAGGCCGGCCTGCGCTGGTACGCCGACTGGAAGTGGCAACCGCGCCAGGTAGAGGTCGCCAGCCGCTTCAGCGTGACGGCACTCACCACCTATCTGGCCTGCCCGTTCCGCTATTACCTCAAGCACGCCGTGGCGATGCAACGCCCGGAACCGGACCGCGTCGAGTGGAACGCCCGCGATTTCGGCACCGTCGCCCATGAGGTCATGGAACGCTGGGGCCGCGATCCCGCAGCCCGCGATCTAGCAAACGAGAGATCCCTCCAGGCCTGGTTCTCCGCCGAGCTGGACCGCATCGTCTCGGAAAACTTCGGCGCGCGGGTGCCCCTCGCGGTGCGCGTCCAAACCGAAGTGCTGCGCCAGCGCCTCGCCTGGCTGGCCGCCACCCAAGCCGCCAGCCACGCCGACGGATGGGACGTCATCGAGGTCGAACACAAAATCGAGATCGCGGTGGGCACCGCCATCGTGGTCGGCAAGATCGACCGGATCGACCGCCACCGCGGCCACGGTGGCTTGCGCGTCATCGACTACAAAACCGGCAAGATCAACGGCATCGAAGCGGCTCACCGCCGCAGGATCACCGCCAGCAGCGTGCTGCCCGCGCATCTCGCCTCCGACAGCCCGGCGGTCTTTGCCGGCGAGCAAAATGGCAAAGCCGGCGAGTTCCTGTGGTGCAACCTGCAACTCCCGCTCTACGCGCTGGCCGTGAGTTTGCGCGATGCCATCGTGCCGACGCCCTGCTATTTCACCCTCGGTGCCACCGCCGCCGACGTCGCCCTGCACGAATGGAGCGACTTTTCCACCACCGACCTCGCCGCCGCCAGCGACTGCGCCGCCTGGATCGTGGCGCAAATCACCGCGGGTATCTTCTGGCCGCCCGCGCAAAAAGTCCAGTATGACGACTTCGCGGTGCTGGCGGCAGGGCGCTCGCTGGCGGAAACGGTTGTTCCGTTAGATCATGGAATGAAACTGGTGCCAAGCGGGATCCCGGCGGAACATCCGTCACCCTGAGATCCTCCGGCAACATCAGGGATGATCCGCGTGCCGGGTTAGGCAACGGTTTTCAAGATCGGCTGAAGCCATGACTCAGGCGCCCTTGCGAGAAAACGCGCCGGAGTTCAGGCGGCAGCAGCGTGAGCATCCCGAGCCCGCCAAGCAGGGCGGCCGCGGTCACGGCCGCCGCACCACCCACCGTCAGGTTGTTGGTGGTGATGTCGAGGGTAGCCGTCTGGCCGGCGGTGATGGTGAAGGCGCGGTCGCTGCTGGCGGTGAGCCAGGTGTATGGCAGCGTGCCGCTGCCGATGACCAGGTACTTCGCCGCGCTCGGTGCCTGGCTGAGATTGCCCACGACATTGCCGTTATTGATGGTGGAAACGCTCAGCACGCCGGTGTTGACCATGGTGATCCCGGTGTAGGTGTTCTGACCGGTGAGGATGACCGTGCCGGCATTGGACTAGGTGAGTGGAGAGGCACCCGCCAGGTTGGTGCCACCAACCCCGTGCCGGTGTAGAGGTTCACGTTCCAGCTCGGGATCGCGGGTTTGGCAATCGTATGAAAATACGTGCGGTTGGGTGGATTGATTGAGACCGGTTTGGCGGCAAACAGGGCTAGCCAGCCTCACTACTGCGCGGACCGAGTCAGCAATCCCTCCCCTGTCTATTTTTTTCTCTGAAACGGCACGTGTTGCTTTCCCTGGCAGTAGGCGCGTGGGTCACAACGCGCGGGAGGCGGCGTTCTGCCGCGTTCTGACGAACGCGCATACCAGGCACGCCCACCTTATTGCGCCACGACGCGCACGAACACCTTCGCGCCGCCGGTCAGAGAAGCGGGCACCGTGACGGTGATCGCCTCGACCGGGCTGCCGCTATTGCTCGTGGCGGAATCCGGGGTGAAGTCGGTCCAACCGCCCAGACTGGTCGAGAATTGATACGTGTAGACCAGCGGGCTCAGCGACTGCGTGCGGCGCGTGTAGGTGAACTGGCGGGTGCCCTTGTTGAACGGCACGGTGATCGGGTTGACCGACGAACCGAGCGTCGGATTGAGCCCGAACGCGTATTCCTGCTGGTTGCTCAGGCCGTCGCCATCCGGGTCGGCGCCAGCGGCGGTGTTGGTGAAGCCCGCGCCGATGCTCGTCGCCCAGGTGTCGTAGTCCGACGCCGCCGCCACCAGCGCGATCTGGGTACCGCCCGCGTAGCTATAGTTGATGGTATAACCTGCCGGCAGTCCGGTCACGCTGGCAAAGGCGCCGGTCAGCGACCCATAACTGGCGACGACATAGACCGGGTCGTTGAGGGTGGTCAGGACGTTCAGGTTGAGCGCCGCGTTGGTCAGGTTGAGGCCACCGGTGACGCTCAACCGGTCGGCCGAGCCCGCGGCGGCACCGTCCGCCCGGATCGCCAGCACGCCGCCCGCGCTGAACGTGGCGGTGCCCACGCTCAGGGTGCCGATCGCGGAGTTGCCGGGGGCGAGCGTGCCGGCGGCCGTCACTCCGTTAGAAATGGTGCCGCAGCCTTGCAGGGTGGCTCCGCCGCCCACGGTGACCGCGCTGGTGGCGAGGGCGCTGTCGACCTCCAGCGTGCCGGCGGTCACCGCGGTCGCGCCGGTGTAGCTTTTGGCGGCGGACCACACCACCGCGCCGGTGCCTTCCTTGGTGACGCCATAGGCGCCGGTGATATCGCCCGGAAAATCAACACTGCCGCCGCTGGCGGCGGTGAGCGTGAGGTTCTTATACAAGCTCACGAGGCCGGAGAAGGTCGAACTGTGGGCCGAGTTGCCGCCCAGGATGCTCTTGCCGACGGACTGGTTGTTAGTCACGTCGATGTTGCGAGCGACGGTGTAGGCCCCGTTGGCGAGCATCGCGACGTCCGGGTTGGTCACGTCGGCGAAAAACGACTGCGGGCCGAACTCGTTGACCAGCGTGTTGTAGGCCTTGTCGATGGTCCAGTTGACGGGGGTCGCGACTGCCGGCTGAAGATAGAAGTCCTTGTTGGCGTTTTGGGTGCCGTGGGTCACGTGGACCCGCATGCCCAAATTGGCGATGATTTCCGCACGGCTATCCAAAGTGGCAACCCGGGTCCATGTTTTGGCGGCGGTATTCACCACATACACCCCGTTGCGGTTCACATCGATGTTGCAGTCCTTCACCAGCACGGTGTCACCGCTGACCAGCGCCTGGCTGTCGAGCGTGCTGGCTTGCGCGACGGTCACAAACGTCCACTTGGTGGCGGTGGTGAGGCCGTCCCCGGCGCTCCAGGTCCCATTGGCCGGATAGTTGTTGCCAAAGGTGGCTGCTTTCACCGTCACGAGCAAAGGCACCGCGTCGCCCAGGCTGACCGTGCTGGAGGCTGCGCCCAACGCCCCGCCGCCGGCCTGCAGCTTCGCGTTGTTAGCCACCGCGCCGGCGGTCGGCAGCGACAGCGTGATCTGATTGGTTCCCGAATTGATCGCCGTGATTCTCGTGCCGGGGGCTATATTCTGGACGGCGTTGGCGACGGGCATTCCCACCGTCAACCCGGTCACGCTGGTCAGCGTCAGGGTGGTGGCGCCGGTGGTGGCGGCCGGCGAGTTGGTGACGATGACCGGGATCACTGACGGGGCGTCACTGCCCAACAAGAGGGTGCCTCCACGAATGACGGTCTTGCACACATAGCTGTTCGCGCCGTTGAGCTGGACGGTGCCCGCGCCATGAATCAGCACGACCTGGTTCGCCGTGGATGGCGCCACGGGATAACTGGTTCCGGTATCCTGAAGCGCACCATTGAAAATGGCCGTCCCGCCATGCGAGGCATCGTTGATCATGCTGGTGACAAGACGCGCCGACACCGGTTGGTAATTGTTGGTTTCCAGGAAGATATTGCCATTAAAAATCACACTGTCGGTGTTGGCGGAGGTGGGCAGCAGCCCAATCTGACCGAATCCGGGCTGCCCGACGAGTTGAGCGTTCACATACTGGTTGGCGGGCAGCCACACGCTGGCGGCCACGGTTCCCGCCGCGGGGGTGGCGTACAACGCGCTGCTATTTGCCGGGGTGTATGTGTTGTAGTCACCGACGCACACGCCCAGGGCGTTGTTCAAGCCCAAGGCGTTCGGGCTGTTTGCCACCAACCCGCCGCCCCGCAGCGCGAAGACGGCCTTGCCGTGGGCGACATCATTGCTATCGACGGTCAGGGCGCTGTTGTCGCCAGACAAGGTGTAGGTGCCGGCATTGGACAAATACAGCGTGCTGGTTCTGATCCCGCCGGTTTTCCCCAGGATGCTGCCGCTCCAGTTGCCGGTGAAGTTCAGGTTGTTCCAACCGTAGCCCGTCAGACCGCCGCCCGTCAGTCCGCCGAGGGCCAGGTAGTTGGTGTTATTGGCGGCGAAATTCCTGAATTCGATATTGCTGGTCACCGTGTTGCCGTTGGCGGCGTTGCTGAAGTTGAGGGTGACGTTCTGCGGCGTGTTGTTGTTGTCGATGACGAGTTTGGCGGCGCGGTCATAATTGCCGGCGCGTGCGGTGTCGAAGGTGAGGGTGGTGTTGAGCGTGCCGGCCGAGTTCTTCAAATAAAGCGTGCCGGCATATGGGGTGGTATAGGCTCCGCTGAACAGGATCGTCCTGTTGTTGCTGGGGCCGGAGTCGAGGGTCAGCACGTCCGTGGCGCTGACTGCGGCCAGATTCCCGGAGAAGGTCAGGGCTTGGGAGTTGGTCGTCCACGTCTGGCTGCCCGCGGTGCTCAGCGTGCCGCGGGTCACCGTGTTGAAGTTAAAGGTCGCGGCATTGCCGCTGCTATTGTCAAAGCCGCCCGCACCGATTGTTAGATCGGTGCCCGCCAGGCCATTGGTCAGCGTGGTCGTCCCGCTATGGAGCGTCAGGCTGTGAATGTTGCCGCTTCCGGTGGTGTTCCACACGCTGTTGACTGTCGCGGTGACGGTGGCGCCGGGGTTGAAAACCACATCGGCACTGGCAAGATCGGAAACCACGACGCCGTTGACGTCCCACTTGCTGGAATCGCTCCAATTGCCGCCGGTGCTGCCGATCCACGTGTAGGGCGCGGGGTACAAGCCGGATGGGATCACGGTCACGGTGAAGGTCCTGCTGGCGGTATTGTTCGCCCCATCACTGGCCGTCGTGGTCACGGTCGTGACCCCGATCGGGAAGAGCGAGCCCGAAGCCGGAATGCTGGTTGTCGCCGCGGGGCCACTCACGTAATCCATGGCGGAGGTCGTGAAGCTGCACACGGCGCCCCTGACCGACGTGGCGTCGATGGTGATGTTTGCCGACAATGTGATCGTCGGGGGTGTCGTGTCCACGACCGTCACCGCACGGGTGGCTGTTCCCGTCAAAGCGGAACTGTTGGTGGCGGCCCATGTCACGGAATAGGTGCCGGGCTGGCTGGCCACCACCGTGCTGGAAATGACCTGCGGGACGAGCACTCCGTCCAGGCTGTCGCTGGCCGTGGCCCCGGGATCCGCGTAAGTACCCGCCGCCTCGAAGATGAGCGGATTGGACCCCGCAAGCGTCACCAGCGGCGCCATCAGCAAGGTGCTCTGGTAGCCCTCCACATACTGCGGCAGATTGGATTCAAAAAACAACTCGATGAGATCGTTCGCGCTCAATGCCCTGGAGTAGACGCGCACATCGTCGATCGACGCCCTCAAATACCTGCCCGCCACCGGGTCCCTGGCAATGTCTATATTCCCGTTGTCATCAGGGGCTATCGGCGCTGGGGAAAACCCCGCCGTCGCCACCATGATCCCATCGACATATAAGGTGACATACCCGCTGGACGGGGCGATGACCTCCGCATAGTGGTGCCATTGGGTGATATCAAATCCTCCGGGCGGGGTCCAGATCAAGCTCTGGGTTGCCGGCGTCCCGGCCATGTAGACCTCGGATCTGACCTGTGCCGTGCCCGCCACCCCGGCCAGGATGAACGACGGCCGCTTCGCGAAAAAACAGCCGTCGTCATTCCAGGTGGACGTGTCACTCTTGACCCAGCCTGACACGGTAAGTTCAGCCGGCGTGGAAATCCCGGCACATGCGATATAACTGCTGGTGCCGTTGAAGTGCAGGGCACCATTGATCTTGCCAGCACTCGACCAATCGGCCGGGGCCACGGAGTTGAGTGTTGCAATCGCGCCCAGTCCCGAGCTGTCGGCAGCCCGGGTAGCGCCCGGGCCATCATCCAGCTTGAGGTGCAGGATCTTGGAAACATCAACCTTCATGATTTGCAAGATGCCGGGGCCCGTCACATCGTAGTTGTAGATGCGGGCGTCATCAATGTAGCCGTTCATGAATCGCCCCGTATAGTCGTCCTTGCCAATGTAGTAGGAGCCGGCGTCATCCGGAGCAACCGCCGCCGCCGCAAACCCGGAGGTGCCCACCAGAACTCCATCGACGTACAGATAGACCATCCCGCTCAATGGCTTGATCACTTCCGCGTAGTGATGCCATTGCATGATGTCGAAGCCGGTCGCGGGGGTCCACACGATCCGCGGGATCGTCGCTGAACCTGCTAGAAACACATCGGTCCGGACTTGATTGGTGCCCGCGACCCCAGTCAGGAAAAACGACGGGCGTTTCGCGAAAAAACAGGCATAATCATTCCAGGTGGCCGCCTTGCTTTTGACCCAGCAGGCAACCGTCAACTCCTGCGGCGTCGCCACCGGCGGCGTCATCACATATCCATCCACCCCGTTCAGGTTGATCGCATTGCCCAGCTTGCCGGGGACCCACCCGTTGGCGTTGGCGCCGGTCATGGCGCCGTAGAACGTGCCATTCAGGCCACTGGTGCCCTGGTCGCCCACGACCGAACCGCCGGTCTCGGAGAATGGATAATAGATGACAGGTGCCAGCGACGACCCCCGGTCCTCAGGTGCCTGGTTTAATTGCACGCAACAATCGTCGACATAAACCGGAGTGCTGACCCCGCTGGGGATCACCGCGTTTACATAAATGTCCGCCGTGGTCGAGTTCGCCCCCGTGATGAATGTCAGGTTGTTCACATACCAGTTGGCGTCCGCCGTGACCGTGCCCTGCAACTCGGGAAAACCGAAGTTTTTCACGCCGAAGGAGAGGATTTGGGCCGGGTCGGTTCCCTTCATTCCGACATACAACCCATAACGGTGGTTGGGCAGCAGGCCGGTCAGGGTTTGTTGAACGCGCGCGCCCGTGCCGCCGATCACCAGACTGTAATTGCCCATGCGCACCCGACTGTCGGTCCACGAATTGGCGTTGAGCAGACTGGCATTGCCCGGCGGAGTGGCCGTCCAGTCCGGGGCCAGCACGCCGTTCTCGAAACTGCCGTTGCGCACCCGGCTGCCGAAAATCATGCCCGAGTTGTCATAAACCGGATCTGGCGCGGGCGCACTGGCCTTGTAGCCACACGTCCCCGTCCAATCCGCCTTGCCATATTCCAAGGCGCCCATATCCGGCATGTTGCCGACATAGCCGTCGGTCACGGCCGGGATGACCAGCCCGTGATCAATCGCCGCGGAGGTCGACCGGAGTTGGAAATTCCCCGGCGGGTTGATGAATCCGGGATCGGTGTAATAGTTGTTGCGGAACTTGCACTGTGGCCAGGTGTTCTGGGTGCCGGGGCTGCCATTGAACAGATTGTTGAACAGATACGTGCCGGATGAGGCCTCCGGCGTGTTCGGATCCGAACTCACCGCATCTGGAGCAAATGCCGTGGCCAGGGATCCCTGGGTGGTATTCCAACAGGTGTTGTTGAAAACCATGATGGAATTCTGGGTGTTATTGAACTGGAACGCATGCCCGTTGATATTCCAAATGATATTGTGATGCACCATGTAGCCGGAATTCTTGCTGTCCAGGTAAAACCCCTGCACGGAATTGCCGGTGTGGTGGGCGGCACCCAGCGCGTCATGCATCAGATTGTACCGTATGATCGTGCCGTCCGCCGGGCCGTTGGTGTGCATGATGCCACCGTCGGTCGCCATCTTGATTCCGTTGTATAAATCGTTATATTCAAGGATCGTCGATCTGCCGATAAAGGAGATCAGTCCCCGCCCGGAATCATGGATGGAATTGTGGCTGATGAGGTTGCCAACCGGAGTCGTCGAGGACGTGTTGAGCAACTCATCCACCGGTGCATAGCCCGAGTCATGGAGGTCGTTGTTGATGACGCGCACATTCGAGCCGCGCAACTGGATGATGTAACGCGAATCGAAACCCAGGCGGCTGTTGCGCAGCACGAATCCATCGTACAGGTTGAGCCCGCAGATGCTTGAGTCGCGGTTGCGGCTGTGGCCGAGGTATTGCATGGTGAGTCCGTCGAGGGTGCAATTCGCGGTGGCGCCACCGGTCTGGATCGTGCAGCCGAAAAACCCCAGGCCGTCCAGATTGACATAAGATCTGCCGGTAAGATTGAATCCATAGTCCCGTTTCTTGGCTTCCACATTCGCCGGAGCGGACGCGGAGAAAAAATAAATCCGCGCATTGAGCGCGTCATAATACCATTCGCCAGGACTGTCCATTTCCCCCTTGATGCCCGACAGGTAATACTCGTTGGTCGCGATGACGCCATAGGCGCTGCCGGTTCCGGTGTAGGTGGTCGCGAGGTTCTTGGTCGCCGCGGTGTAGCCGGTCACGGTCGCGTCCTGGATATACCAACCGGCGCCCGCCATGATGTGGATGATGCCATTGGCCCAGTATCCATCGGCCCGGACTGGCAGGTTGGAATCCGTGATCCAGGAGTTGCTGCCGGTCATTCCAGTGGTGCTCACATACGACCAGTCCGGCGACGGATAGATGGCGCTGTTCTGGAATGGATAGGTGGCACCCGCATTGGGCCAGCGCGCCTCGGGTTTCATGGCGCCGGCTTGAAACACCTGGTTGCGCGCGCTGAGCGTCCAGGACATCGGCGCGTAATAAACATTCGGGCTTTCCTGCGTCCAGCCGGTGATCGATTCCGCGCCGCTGAGGGTCACCGCCTGGCCGGCATCGGCCCGGAAAATGATGGGTGCGGCGGCCGTGCCGGATGCCGGAACCGTGACGGTTTCACGATAAGTGCCGGATTGAATCAAGCAGGTATCGCCAGCCAGCATGTTGGTGGCGGCCTTTTGGATCGTTTTCCACGGGCTGGCAAGCGCCTGCGCTTGGGTGGTGGTGTTGGAATCGCTGCCGGCCGATGTCGACACGTAATAGGTCTTGGCCACGACAGGCATGGCCAAGAGCACCCACCCGACGAGTCCTAGGCGCAAGCCAGCTACGGACAAGCCCGTGGGCGGCAGTGAAAAACTTGCAGGATTCATGAGTTGGTGAAAACACCCTACAGGTGCTCTATCGATTAGATGATTAAAGAATTACGGGGTGCCGACCGACAGGCGCGCCAGGCGCCGCCCACCGCCCGCGGTGATGGCGGGCAGGATGCGGGTCGTGACGATCTCGGTGACGCCATCGCCCGAAGGCGTGGCGCCGGTTTCCAGCGTGCAGGCGGGG
>JBAXBG010000077.1:0-15776 GCA_037142115.1 Verrucomicrobiota bacterium
GGAGACTCGCGGTCCGGGTGATCGTCCTCGACGGGGGGCGGGTGGGGGGATACACGGGCGGCGCATGCCGCGCCCGTTACCCGGACAAAGGTGGCTCTCCACCTCCGAACCTTCGCTCGGCCTGGGCGTGGTCCGCGCCGTGGATGGTCATCACGTCAGGATCCATTATCCTGCCGCCGAGGAAACCCGCGCCTATGCGATGGAGTCCGCGCCGCTGGTGCGGGTGAGCTTCAGTGCGGGCGACGTGATCCGCGGCCGCGACGGCCGGGATTTGACCATCGAGCGGGTGTCGACCAGCGCCGGGGTTCACACGTATCACGGCGACGGCCGGGAGCTGGCCGAGACCGACTTGCTCGCCACACTCAACTTCATCCGTCCGGAAAGGCGGCTGCTCGCGGGGCTGTGCGATGCGCCGCGCGACTTTGACCAGCGCCTCCAGGCCTTGGAATGGAACACGCGCATCCGCCAGGCACCCGCCCGCGGCTTCGCTGGGGCGCGCATCGACCTGCTGCCGCACCAGTTGGCGATCGTGGCGGAAACAGCCGGCCGGCTGCACCCGCGTGTCCTGTTAGCCGACGAGGTGGGCCTCGGCAAGACGATCGAGGCCTGCCTGATCTTGCATCGGCTGCACCTCACCGGGCGCGCCGCGCGGATCCTTATTCTGGTTCCCGAGCCGCTGGTTCACCAGTGGTTTGTCGAGCTGCTGCGCCGCTTCAACCTGCTCTTCGCGCTTTACGATGAGGCCCGCTGCAGCTCGATCCAGGCGCACGACGCCGATGCCAACCCGTTCCTCGACTCCCAGCTGATCCTCGCGGACATCGGGTTTCTAACCAGCCAGCCGCAGCGCGCGGCGCAGGCCCGGGCGGCCGGCTTCGAGTTGCTGGTGGTCGACGAGGCCCACCACCTCGAATGGTCGCCGGGGCTGCCCTCGGCCGACTATGCGATGGTCGAGTCGCTGGCGCGCGAGATTCCGTCGCTGCTGTTGCTCACCGCGACACCGCAACAACTCGGCCCGGCCGGCCACTTCGCCCGGTTGCGGCTGCTCGATCCCGACCGCTACGCCGATCTCGAGGCGTTTTTCGTGGAATCCCGTGGCTACGGCCCGTTGGCGGTGGCGGTGGAAGCTCTCAAGAATGGCGGCTTGCCGGGCGACCTCGATGTCATGGTGGAGCGCTCGCCGCGGGCTGCGGCCCATCTGGCGGCGTTGCATGGCGGTGACGCCACCGCCCGCGGCCCGCTGATTGCCGAGCTGATCGACTTGTTTGGCACCGGCCGCGTCCTGTTCCGCAACACCCGCGACCAACTCAGCGGATTTCCCGAGCGGCAGCCCCATCTCTATCCGCTAGCAGGCGGGGCCTCGCCCTACGCCTGGCTCGTCGACCTGCTGCGCGCGCTGCCCGCATCCGACAAGGTCCTGCTTATCACCGGCACGCCCGCCGCCGCCATCGCGGTGCAGGAAAAGCTGCTGGCGCGGATCCAGGTGGCCTCCGGCCTGTTCCATGAAGACCTCAGTCTGCTGCAGCGCGACCGCAACGCCGCCTGGTTCGCCGACCCCGAGGGCGCGCGGATCCTCATCTGTTCGGAGATCGGCAGCGAGGGCCGCAACTTCCAGTTCGCCCGCCACCTGGTGCTTTTCGGCCTGCCGCGCGACCCGGAGCTGCTAGAGCAGCGGATCGGCCGGCTCGACCGCATCGGCCAGACCGGGACCATCCAGATCCATGTGCCTTATGGCGTGGGCAGCAGTTCCGAAACCCACGCCCGCTGGCTCCATGAGGGGCTCGACGCGTTCCGCCGCCCGCTCAAAGGTGCCACCGCGCTGGCCACGGCACTGCTTCCCGAACTCGACGCGTTGCAGGCCGCCACCCCGGACCCGGAACATTTCGCGCGCTTCCTGCAGCGCAGCCGCGAGCTCAAGGCGGCCGTCGCCCGCGAGCTGGCCACCGGCCACGACCGGCTGCTGGAACTCGGCGCGCCGGCCCCGGCCAAAGCCGCGGAGCTGCTAGCCTGCCTGCACGCCGCGGGCAACGACACCCGTTTTGAGCGCTTCGTGGTCCGGCTCTTCGACCACCTCGGGCTCGACGTGACCGACCACTCGCGGCGCGGCTATCACTTTCATCGCGGCCACCGCCACAGCGAGGCGTTCGCCGACCTGTCGGCCGACGGGCTGACCGCCACCTTCGAGCGGGCGACCGCGCTGGCCCGCGAGGACCTCGCCTTTCTCACCGCCGACCACCCGCTGTTTCTCAGCGCGCTGGAGCAGCTGCTAGACAGCGCCTCGGGCAACGCCTCCTTCGCCGAGTGGAAATCCGGCGCGGGCAAGGCGGTTCTGCTGGAATGCGCGTTCGTGTTAGAGGTCCTCGCGCCCACCCGCCTGCACCTCGACCGCTTCCTGCCGCCCACCGTGATCCGCATCCTCGTCGACCACCGCGGTGAGAAGTTAGATGCGGCTCCGCCGGCGGTGCTGCTGCTGCCCGGCGACGCCCGCCGGCTCGTCAGCCAGCCGGCCTTCCGCCGCGAGCTGTTGCCCAAGATGTTAGCAGCGGCCGAGGCGCTGGCCACCGCCGCGGCCAATCTGCCCGCGGATGCCGCGCGCCACCACGCCGCTAGCGCCCTCGATGCGGAGCTTGACCGGCTCGCAGACCTGGCCACCCGCAACCCGCGGATTTCCGCCAGCGAACTTGCCGCGCTGCGCGCCCTCCGCCACGAAACCCTCGCCGCCTTGGCGGCCCCGCGTCTCCGCCTCGATTCGTTGCGCTTGATCTGGCGCACCTAGGGATCATCCGAATGTCGGTTTTGCCGCACGGTATCGTCAACCGCCTGCTGGATGCGGGACGCGACCTCGTCGAGCGAGCCGTTGGAATCGATCACCCGGGTGAAGGGTTCGTCTTGCAGCGAGAGGAAGATGTCGCGGCAGCGCTGCAGGTTGTCGCGTTGTTCGAATTCGTTGGCGGTATCGCCGCGCGTGCCGATGCGGCGGTGTGCGGCGTCGACGTCGAGGTCGAGGATGAGCAGCAGGTCGGGGACCGGGGCGAATTGTTCGTTGAGGCGGCGGATTTCCGCGGGATCGAAACCGCGGGCACCCTGATAGGCCATGGTTGAGAAATAATAGCGGTCGAGGATCACCACATGGCCGGCGGCCAGCGCCGGCGCGATTTTTTCCGCAACGTGCTGGCGGCGGTCGTTGAGAAAATACTGGAGTTCGTCCTCCGGGGCCAGGCGGCCGGTGGCGGCCGACTCGCGGAGTTTGGTGCCCCACGGGCCGTCGGTCGGTTCGCGGCTGAGCACGACCTTGCGGCCCTGGGCCGCGAACCACTCACCGAGGCGCCGGGCCTGGGTGGATTTGCCGGTGCCGTCGATGCCTTCGATGACGATGAAGAGTCCTGGTCGCATGGGAGTTAGAGGTAACGGGATTGGAGGTGGGCGAGGTAGTCGCGAGTCGATGGCGGACTGCCGGTTGCCTGGCGGATCAGGTCGGCGGGATCGAGCGTGGCGCCGTGAGTGTGGACGGCTTGGCGCAACCAGGCTAGCAGCGGGGTGTAGTCGGCTTGGTCGATGGCGGCGGCGATGGCCGGGACTTGGCGGGCGGCGGCGAAGAGTTGGGCGGCGTGGATGTTGCCCAGCGTGTAGGTCGGGAAGTAGCCGAGGCCGCCCATCGCCCAATGGATGTCTTGCAGGCACCCCTGCGCGTCGTTTTCCGGCGTGAAGCCAAACAGGCCAAGGAAATCCTCGTTCCAGGCGGCGGGCACGTCGGCCACGGCCAGGCTGCCGTTGAGCAGGCGGCGTTCGAGTCCGAAGCGCAGCAGGATGTGGAGATCGTAGGTCGCCTCGTCCGCCTCGACCCGGACCGGGGAGAAGTTGGCGCGCCAGATGAAGGCGAGGAAGTCGTCTAATGGAAAAGCGGCGAGTTGGGGGAATGCGTGTTGGGCGGCGGGATACCAGCGGATCCAGAACGCGCGCGAGCGGCCGACGTGGTTTTCCCAGAGCCGGGACTGCGATTCGTGGATGCCAAGCGACACGGCGGACCCGGAGGGCAGGCCGAACTCGGCGGCGGGCAGGCCCTGCTCATAGAGGCCGTGGCCGGCTTCGTGGAGGATGCCGAAGAGCGAGGAGGTGAAATCCGCCTCGTCATAGCGGGTGGTGAGGCGCACGTCGCGCGGGCCGAGCGTGGTGCAGAACGGATGGGCGGTGGTGTCGATGCGACCGGCCTGGAAATCAAAGCCGATGGATGTGGCGATGGCGGCGTTGAGCCGCTGCTGGGCCGCAATCGGATAGGGCCCTGGCGGCAGGCCGGGCGCGCGGGCGGCGGACTTTGCGACGGCGCGGGCGGCGGTTTCGCGGAACTCGGGGCGCATGGCATCGAACAACTCGGCGACGGCGGCGGTGGATGTGCCGCGCTCGTAATCTTCGAGCAGCGCGTCGTAGGGTTCTGCGGCGTAGCCCCAGAGTTCCGCCTTTTCGCGGGCGATGCCTAGCAGGGTTGTCAGGTGCGGGGCGAAGGCGGCGAAATCGGCGCGCTGGCGGGCATCGGCCCACGCATGTTTGGCCAGCGAGCTGGCGGCGGATTCGCGGGAGACGAGTTCGGTGGGCAACTGGGTGGCGCGGTTGAATTGCCGGCGGAGTTCGCGCAGGTTGGCGGTGAGGCACCGGTCGGTTCCGCCATCGGCGGCCTCGGCAAGTTCCAGGGCGCTTTGCCAGTCCGGCGAGGTTGCCCGATCGTGGGCGCGGGCCGCCAGCCAGGCCAGCTGGGTTGCCCGGTGCGCGGCGGCGGCCGGTGGCAGATAGGTTTCCTGATCCCAGCCGACCACAGCGGCGGATGATTGGATCACGGCAAGCTCGCGGGCATGGTCGAAAATGTTCATGGCGGATGATGGAATGAATCGGGCAGCCGGGCAAAGCCGGAATTGCGGCGAAGGGATGAAGCGATGGGACTTTATCGAAACGCGGAGGCGCGGAGAGCGCGGAGAGGGGCGCGGAACTATCGGATTGAATCGAAACGCGGAGGCGCTGAGGTCGCGGAGAGGTCGCGGAGAGGGTCGCGGAGAGGTCGCGGAGAGGTCGCGGAGAGGTCGCGGAGGTTGTTGAATTCAGCCCCAATTGCTCCCAACTCGGCGTCTGCCTCAGCGATCTCCGCGCCTCCGCGTTTCGCTTCAGAAAATGCATCGGGCGTGAACGGGGTTGGCAATTGGTCTGGCGGCGTTAGGGTTTGCCCATGCGCATCGATATTGTCACGTTGTTTCCCGAGGTGGCGCTGGCACCGCTGAGCGATTCGATCATCCAGCGGGCCCGGGCGGCGGGGCTTGTCGAGGTCATCGGGCACCAGTTGCGCGACTGGTCGGAGGACAAACACCGGCGGGTGGACGACTCGCCGTGTGGCGGAGGGCAGGGGATGGTGCTCAAACCCGAGCCGCTATTTGCCGCGGTCGCGGCGCTGCGTGGCGCGGAGACCCGGGTGATCCTGATGACCCCGCAGGGCAAACCTTTCAAGCAGGCCGTCGCCCGCGAGTTGGCCACCGCCGGGCATTTGCTCATTCTCTGCGGCCACTACGAAGGGGTCGACCAGCGAGTGATCGAGGCCCTGGTGGATGAGGAAATCTCGATCGGTGATTACATTCTCACCAACGGCGCGCTGGCCGCCGCCGTGCTCTGCGATGCCGTGATCCGCTTGTTGCCTGGCGCGCTCGGCGATGACCGCTCGCCCGTGGAGGAATCGTTTTCCGATCCCAACCTCCTGGAGGCGCCCGCCTACACCCGCCCGATTGACTTCCAAGGCCTGTCCGTGCCCGAGGTGCTGCTTTCCGGCCACCATGGGAAAATCAAGGACTGGAAAGAGCAAAATGCCCTGGCCCGAACCCGCCACAACCGCCCGGATTTGCTCGCCTAACCGGCCAGTGGGCTCCATTCTCGCCGCTGGGCAGGCAGAAGAATTGCAAGAACCAGAGAATAATTCGTGCGGGATCCGCGTAATCATGACAATTGTTTCAATATGAAGACCTCAGAACATCAGAGCCAGCAAGCCGCGACGGACGATGCGCCGCATGTCGAACCCGCCACGATCGAGGATTTGCCGGCCTTGACGGAGTTGGTGATGAATCTGCTGTCGGGTTCCGGCGACTTCACCGCGGACCCGGTGCTCCAGGAGCGCGGCCTCCGGCTCATCCTCGAACAACCCAACCGCGGCCGCATCTTCGTGGTGCGCAACAAGGATCATATTTTCGGCATGGTGAACCTGTTGTTCACCATTTCCACCGCCCGCGGCGGCTTTGTCATTCTGATGGAGGACGTCGTGATCCACCCCGACCACCGCGGCCAGGGCTATGGCGCGATGCTGGTGAACTACGTGGTGGACTTCGCCAAACAGAAAAACTTCAAGCGGATCACCCTGCTCACCGACCGGATGAGCGCGGAGTCCCAGGAGTTTTTCAAGAAGCAGGGCTTCGAACATTCCCACATGATCCCGATGCGCCGGATCATCGATTGATCTAACCATAAAAAACAGCCATGGGCCTCGAAAAAAGCACGCAGAAACTCCAGGAGGCGCTGCAGAGCGCCCAGAGCATCGCCTCGAAATCGGCGCATTCGGAGCTGAAGAGCGCCCATGTGCTGTTCGCGCTGCTCCAGCAGGAGGGGGGCATCGCCCCTCCCATTCTCCAACAGGCGGGCGTGGACGTGCCGCTGCTCAAGGCGGCCGTCGCTTCGGCCCTGGCCCGCGAGCCGAGCGTGCAGGGCGCGTCGACCCAGCCGCAGATCAGCGTCGGCCTGCGCGCCACCCTCGACGCGGCCGACCAGGCGCGCGAATCGCTGGGCGACGACTACCTGAGCGTCGAGCATTTCATCCTTGGTGCGCTCACGGGCGACTCGCCGGCCGGCAAGCTGCTCAAGGAAGCCGGGCTGGATGAGAAGAAGGCGCGGGCGGCCATCAAGAGCGTGCGGGGGTCGCAGAAAGTCACCGACGAAAATCCCGAGGGGAAATATCAGGCACTGGAAAAATACGGCACCGATCTGACCGCGCGGGCCCGAGCCGGCAAGATCGATCCGGTGATTGGCCGCGACGATGAGATCCGCCGCGTGCTGCAGGTTCTCTCGCGCCGCACCAAGAACAACCCGGTGCTCATCGGCGAGCCCGGCGTCGGCAAGACCGCCATCGTCGAAGGCCTGGCGCGCCGGATCATCTCGGGCGATGTGCCCGATTCGATGAAAAACAAGCGGGTCATCTCCATGGACCTCGGGGCGATGATCGCCGGGGCGAAATACCGCGGAGAATTCGAGGACCGCCTCAAGGCGTTTCTCAAGGAGGTCACCGACGCCGAAGGGCAGATCATCTTGTTCATCGACGAGCTCCACACCATCGTCGGCGCGGGTGCCAGCGAGGGCGCGGTGGATGCCTCCAACCTCCTCAAACCCCAACTCGCCCGCGGCGAACTCCACGCGATCGGTGCCACCACCCTCGACGAATACCGCAAACACATCGAAAAGGACGCCGCCCTCGAGCGCCGGTTCCAGCCGGTGATGGTCGGCGAGCCGTCGGTCGAGGACACCATCGCCATCCTGCGCGGCCTCAAGGAGCGCTATGAGGTCCACCACGGGGTGCGCATCCAGGATGGAGCGCTGGTGGCGGCCGCCACTCTATCCGACCGGTATATCTCCGACCGCTTCCTGCCCGACAAGGCGGTCGATCTGATCGACGAGGCGGCCTCGCGCCTGAAAATCGAGCTCGACTCGATGCCCACTGAAATCGACGTGCAGGAGCGCCAGATTCTGCAGTTGGAGATGGAGAAGAAGGCGCTGGAAAAGGAAACCGACAAGGCGTCGGCCGCGCGCTTGGAAAAGGTCAAGGAAGAGCAGGCGAATCTGCGCGAGACATCGTCCGGGCTGATGGCCCGCTGGCGGAATGAAAAAGTCGTCATCGACCACGTGCGCGCCGCCCAGGAACAAATCGAATCACTCAAGGGCGAGAGCGAGCGCAGCCAGCGCATCGGCGACCTCACCCGCGCCTCGCAGATCACCTATGGCGACTTGCCCGCCGCCCAAAAGGCGCTCGAGGTCGCCAAGGTCGAGCTGGCCGAACTGCAGAAAAACGGCGCGATGCTCAAGGAGGAGGTGACCGACGAGGACATCGCGCGCGTCGTGTCGTCGTGGACCGGCATTCCGGTTAGTCGCCTCCAGGAAGGCGAAAAACACAAGCTCGTCCAGATGGAACAACGCCTCGGGGCCCGCGTGGTCGGCCAGCACAAGGCGATCCGTGCCGTTTCCAACGCCGTGCGCCGCGCCCGCGCCGGCTTGCAGGACGAGAACCGGCCGCTGGGATCGTTCTTGTTTCTCGGCCCGACCGGGGTGGGCAAAACCGAGCTGTCCAAGGCTCTCGCAGAGTTTTTGTTTGATGACGAGGGCGCCATGATCCGCATCGACATGTCCGAATACATGGAGAAGCACAGCGTTGCCCGGCTCATCGGCGCGCCTCCCGGGTATGTCGGCTATGAAGAGGGCGGTCAGCTCTCGGAGCGGGTCCGCCGCAAGCCGTATTGCGTGGTGCTCTTCGACGAGATCGAAAAAGCCCATCACGACGTCTTCAACGTGCTGCTGCAGGTGCTAGACGACGGCCGCATCACCGACGGCCAGGGCCGCACGGTGGATTTCCGTAACACGGTGATCATCCTCACCTCCAACATCGGCTCGCAGTTCATCCTCCACGAGGACAACGCCGAACAGCGCGAGGCCAAGGTCACCGACGCACTGCGCGACCACTTCCGCCCCGAGTTCCTCAACCGCATCGACGAAATCATCATCTTCGACCGGCTCAAGCGCGAGGAGATCACCACCATCGTCGATCTCCAACTCGCCCGCGTCCGCCAGCGCCTCGCCCGCCAGGGCCTCGCCCTGGCGGTTTCGGCCCCGGCCAAGGAATTCCTCGGCAACCAGGGCTACGACCCGGTCTATGGCGCCCGCCCGCTCAAGCGCGCGATCCAGCACCTGCTGCTTGATCCGCTCAGCCTCGACGTGCTCGACGGCAAATTCACCGACGGCGATCTGATCCAGGCGGAGGTCGATCACGGCAGCATCGTGTTCCACAAGGAGGCTTGAAAGATGGGGCGGTCTGCGACCCTCGCCAATTTTCCCTTGATCCTTGCAGAATTCACGGAATCCACTATCGTTCCTTGTATGAGTCACAAATCCACGCTCACTTCCAAGAACCAAACCACGATTCCCAAGGCGATTGTGGCCGCTTTGAACATCAAGCCAAGTGCCACACTGTGCTATGACCTTGAACTGGACGGCACGGTCCGCTTGAGCGCCAAGACCGCCAGTTTTACCGAATTGGCGGGAACCTTCCCGGTCAAGGTGGCGGCTAAACCTGCGACCGTCGCGGAGATGAAGACGGCGGTCAAATCCCAGGCCGCGCAGCGATTCAAGCGCAGGAACCCATGATCGGACTGGATACCAACATTCTCGTGCGTTACCTGACTGGCGACGATCATCGCCAGTTTTTGGCGGTGATGGATTTGCTCGGCAAGGATGAGGCGAGCTTTTTCGTGCCCGATCTGGTGCTGGTTGAAACCGACTGGGTGCTCAGCAGTTTATATGCATGGACGCCAGCGGAGGTTGCCTCGGCATTCTTCCGCCTGCTGCGGGTGGCGAATTTGTGCTTTGAGGACGAGCCCCGCCTGCGCCGGGCACTGCGAGCGGTCAATGAGGGCGCGGACCTTTCGGATGAACTCATCCTGGGGCATTGTCGCTCCGCCGGATGTTCCGCCTTCTCAACTTTTGACAAGGCGGTCGTGAAAAATCATTCGGATTTCGCCCGCGTTCCCTGACCTATTCCACTCATGGACCTCCCCGACTCCATCGCTCATATTCTGTCCAAGCCCGGAGCCGAGGAAACCACGCCCTTCGGCCCGGACACGCTGGTTTACAAGGTCGGCGGCAAGATGTTCGCGCTGACCTCGCCCGATGACTACCCCTCAACCGTCAACCTGAAGTGTGATCCCGCCCGCTCGCTCGAGCTGCAGGACCAATATGCCGCCATCATCCCCGGCTATCACATGAACAAGCGCCACTGGATCACCCTCACCCTCGACGGCTCGGTGCCCGCGCCACTCGTGCGAGAGCTCATCGACCGGTCCTATCAGCTGGTGGCGGCGGGCTTGCCGAAGGGCGCGAATCGCTAATACGCGCAGCCGATGGCGAAATGCACGGTGCCGGTCGGTTCGCCCGGGTCGCGGGTGAGGTTGTAGCCGTATTCGAGGCGCACCGGTCCGATGGGCAGGTTGAGTCGGATGCCGAGGCCCACGGCGAGGTCCACTTTGCTTGAGCCGAGTTGCTCATGGTTGCGGGCCAGCGAGCCGGCGTCGAAGAACGCGACCGCCTTGAACGCGTCGCTGAGGTTGCGGATGAGTTCCAGATTGGTGTTCCAGGTCGCCTCGCCCCCGGTCGGGTAGCCATTGGCGCGGGGGCCGAGTTCGCGCTCGGGAAAGCTGCGCACGCTGCGGGCCCCGCCGTTGAACAGCCGCAGGTCGATGGGCAGGTCGCGGCCCTCGCTGCCGGGGGCCAGCACCGCGCACTCGCCGCCGACGCCTAGCTGATAGTTCGGGCCCAGCGCGTGAAACCAGCCGCCGGACAGCCCGGCCATGGCATAGGAGGTGGAGAGGGTGCCGACGGCGGCGCCGATTTCCAGCGGGCTGGCCAGATGCCAGCCGCGGGTGGGCAGCACCGGGTTGTCGCGGAAATCGACGGTTTGGGTGAGGCGCACCCGCGGGTGGGTGTAGACGGTTTCCCCGAGCTCGGCAGCCGGCAGGCCGTCCTCGTTGAGGTTGACCAGCGCATATCCGGCGAGCAGCTCGAGCGAGTAATAGTCGCCGAATTTCCGGCTGAGTTTGCCCTCGAGGCCGGTTTCATAGGTGCTGTAGCCTTCGCGGCTGTAGATCAACGAGTAGGCGCGGCCGGTCGCCGCGACCTCGCGGCCCAGCCACCACGGGTCGGTGACGCTGGCTTCCCCCAACACGCCGCGGGAGCCGAGCTCGAGGCCCGAATTGAAACCTAGCAGGTTGCCGAAGAGGTTGCGGTCGGTGTAGGAGGCGCGGGTGACAAACCCCTGATAGGAACCAAACCCCGCCGCCAGGCTCAGCGCGCGCGCCCGGGCCTCATCGAAATGCAGCGTGGCGTCGATGAGTCCGTCACCCGCCACGGTGGTTTCCACCCGCGCCGAGGAAAACGCGCCGGTGGCGAGAAATTGCCGCAGCCGCCGGTTCATGGCCGCCTCGTCGTACCAGTTCCCTTCCATGGCATGCAAGCGCCGCGCGATGCGCTCCGGATGGGTGCGTGCCAGCCCCTCGATGCGGATCTGCCGGAGGCGCACGCGCGCGCCCAGCTCGATGGTGAATTCCGGGATGAATTGCGTTCCTAGCAGGGTCCGGATCATGCGGATCTTGGCCTCGGGGTAGCCGTTGCTCACGGTCGCCACCTCCACCGCCAGGCGCATGCCATTGAGGCTGCCGGTGGTCGCGTCGTGACCGACAAACGGCTTGGCCGCGGCCGCCGCGAGCCCGGCCACTCCGGCATTGCTGCTGGCCACGGTGGGCCGGCCGATTTGATAGAGCGGGCCCGGCCGCGCGATGATCGTTAGGTCGACCGCGCCGGTGCCGGGGTTTTCGCTGCGGGCGGCGAGCTCCACCCCGGCCGTCCAATAGCCGCCGGCGTTGAGTTCCTGGAGCACGAACGACAACCCGGTGGCGACGTCCTCCTCGCGGAACGGCGGCGCGCCGGAACCCAGCGGGCGGTCTTTCTCCGCAGGCTTGGCGTAGAGCCGCGCGAATTTGCCGGCTTGCGCCGATGGCACACCGGTTACGGTGACTGAGCCCAGTGAGCGGCGGCGGCCGGCGTTGACTAGCAGCACGATTTCCTCCCGGGAGGCAATCCGCCAGCTCACGGCGGTGTCGGCATAGCCGTCCTTGCGGAGGAGTTGGCGCAGCAGGAACGCCGCGTCGTCCGCCAGCGGGGCGGACGCGGCTGAGTCCCGGACGTGGGTGAGCCGGTCGCCCATCAATTCCAGCACCTGGCTCTCACTTGTGTGTTGCATGCCTTCGACCCGTACCCGCGTCTCCGCCGCGGCACCCAGCAGCGTTAGTGCGAACAAGAGGATGACCCGTTGAGTTGTCATTAGCGGAACGTGATGCGCCAGATCCCCAGCACACGGGAATCGCCCTCGGCACTCATGCCTGCGGAGAGCAACCAGCGGTCGGAGAGCGCCAGCGTGGCGGTGGAATACGACGCCCCCGAATACGGGTCCGCCTCGGCCAGGCTGAAATCCACCCGGTCGAGCAGGCCGAGCAGCGGCCGGAGTCGTTTACCCACGGCGAAGCGGCCGCGGCGGAGTTCCTCGGCCAGCAGCTGCAGTGCGCGAGCCGAGGCGGCCTGGGGGTTTTCCAGGCCGGTGGTGGTGGTGCCGGTTGCCAGCAGGGTCATGATTTCATTGTCCGGCAGCGGCGGACTGGAGGTGAGCACCAGCTGCGGGTTGGAGGCACGGCCATAAACATAGCCATTCACCTGATAGGGCCGCGGTTCGGCGGTGCCGCGGATTTCCAGCACCGGGTCGAAGCCTGTCGCCGGCGAGAAGCGCGCGGTGCCGGAGCGAACCTTGAGCGTGCTGAACGGCAAGGCCGCCCGGAAGTCCGTCAAGCGGACTTCGCCGTCGGGTGCCGGTTGGCCAAGCGTGCCGCCGACGCGCACCTTGCCCGCCACGTTGCCGGTGGCGAAATTGCCGCGGATGAGCAGCGGGTTGTCGGTGCGCACCAGCACGTTGAGATTCCAATTCCGGAGCGGTTCGGGGAGGGTCGCCGCCGGGTTGGCGGGGGCGTCGATCCTGGGCAGCGCCGCCGCCGACGGGGTGGTGAATGGCGTGCCGATCGGCAGCAGCTCGATGTCCCGATAGAACAAGCTGTCCACCACGCCCACGCTGCCGGCCAGCGTCGCGTGGTCCCAGGTGCCGGCCAGGCGGAGGTCGGCGTTGGCGCGCAGAATCAGCGCGTCGTTGCGCAGCACCGGCAGGTGGCTGCCTGTTAGCCGGAGGTCCAGCGCGCCGGGGCGGCCGGCCTCGATGCGCAGTGTGCCCGCGCCGCGCAGCGTGCCGCCGGCCACCGTAGCCCGCAGGGTCTTGAGCGTGATGCGGTCGCTGGCCAGATCGACGGCCGCGGCGATGCCGGTGACGGCGGGGTGGCGGTCGTCGCGCAACTCGACGCCCCCTCCGGTTAGATCGAGTTGGCCCGCGAGCACCGGCTTGCCGACCTTGCCGGCGACCTCGACCTTGCCGGATAGCAACCCGGTGACTGAGCGCGCGGCGGGAACCAGCGCGGCAAACCGCGCCAGATCGACGCGCGGCAGGTTCACCCGGGCGGTGAGCTTCTCTTCGGCAAGCCGCGCGGGATTGGCCGCCCAGGCGGCGGGGCGGAAGGGCATGGATGCCGTCATCACGGCCGCCGGGAAATCCGCCGCCGTGGCCGTGCCGTCCACCGTCACGCGTCCGTCGCGTGCGGCCAGCGTCATATTCAAGTCCGCCGGCGGCAGCTTCGGCTGGGCCGTCGCGCGCAGGTTGCCGCATTCTAACACCGCCGTCACCGCCGGTTGCGCGTAGGTTCCTGAAACGTGCAATTGGAGCCGCCCGGTCGAGCGGGGATCGAGCCACGCGGCCGCGGGCAGCCAGTCCTTGAGCAGTGCCAGGGACAGCGCTTGGGACTCGAGCGCGATGGCCAGCGGTCGCGGGTCGCTGGCCAGCGTTTCGCGCCACTGGGTGAAATCCCCGGGCACCGGCAGGGTGGCCGACCCGTCGGCAATCCCGGTGGTGCCCCGCAGCCAGCGCAGGTGGGTCCACTCTAGCAACCCGGCCGCCAGTTTGGCGTCGCCGGAAACCGTCTGTTGGTTGGCCTGGAGGCGCAGGTTGCGGGTGGTGAAGCTCCCCGGCCAGGCGTAATCGATGCCGCCCTCCGCCGTGAGTGGCGGCATGCCCTCGCGGGTCCAATCCGCCCGGACCAGTGCCAGCGAGCCCTGGTGCTCGCTGCGGGTCAAGTTGCCGCCGCCATGCCAGCTGCCGGTCAGGGCGAGCGCGCCGCCGCAGTCCGCCCTGACGATGGCGAGCCAGCGATCGATGCGCGCGCTGGTGAAGTTAGCGAATTTGAGGGTTGCCTGATAGGCGGAGGTTGCGGGGGTGTAGTCCGCGGTGGCTTGCGCGCCATCAAGCTCCACCCGGGCGGCCAGCGGTAGGTCCGGTTGCCAGTGGCCGCCCACCCGCACCGCCGTGGCGGCTTGCGGGTTCGCGGGCTGCAGTGCCAGGTTGGCGTCCGCGGCCGAGGGCCGCCCGTTCTGCCAGGCCATGCTGAAATCGCCATCCACCGTGGCTGGCGGCACGACTGCCGCGGGATCGATCCAGCGGGTGTGCTCCGCCAAGCCGGCGATGAGCGGGGCCACCGCCGCCAGTTGGAGGTGGCCGCGCAGGTCGCCGGCCCGGATCTGGCCGCCGTCACGGGTGAGCGGCATCGCGGCATGGACGGAGAACCCGGTGCCCAGGAAGCGGCCCTGCGCTGTCACCGAGGCACCCGCCGCTTCCCACTCGCCCGCGAGACTCAACTCCGGCACGCGCCAAGCACCGGCCACCACATCCTCTATCAGCATGCGCGCGGTGCCGGTCGTCGCCATCGGATTGGGCAGCAGATCATTGACATGGATCGCCAGCGAGGTGAGCACGGCGGAGGCGGGCAGATCGAGGCCGAAGCGCGCGGCCACCGGCCCGCTGCGCAGGTGGCCCTCGCGCAGGTCCACGCTCGCGGAGGAAAACCCCGGCGCGGCCGCCGCCATCAACACCGCGTCATCGATGTGGATGGCCGCGTCTGCCGAGGGTCCGCCGCTGGCGGGCAGTCGCAGCACGAGGTCGCGGACGCTCACGCCGGGCATCGGATCGAGGCGTTTGACCGAGAGCGCGTCCACGTTCCAGACGATGGCGGATTGCTGGCCCGGCCAGGCGCGGCCGGTGGTATCGGTGAGGATCCCGAGTTCCAGCGCAAAAGTGGGTTGGGCAGCGTCGTGATGGACGCGGCTGGAAGCCAGCGCGACCACCGGCTGGCCGTCACGCGTGACGGTGAGGCTGATGTGGGTGAGATCGATGGCGAGTGGCACGAGCTGTTCCCTCACCGAATGGAGGGTTTGGACGAGTTGCTCCAGATCCAGCGGTGGTTTCTTCTCGGTGGCGGCGGCGGGTTGGCTGAGTTGCAGCTCGGCGTGCAGGCCGTCGATGGTGAGGCCCTGGATCCGGCCCTGCAGCAATTGCCGGAACTGATAGGCGGGTGCCAGCCGGGCGACGGTGAGGGATGCCAGGGACTGGTAGCCTTCGAGGTGCAGGTCGCGCACCGCCAGTCCGCCGGTGAGGCTACCCTCCAGCGTGAACTTGAGATGCGCCCCGGCCCGCCCGGCATAGTGGGCGGCCACCTTGGGCGCCAGCCAGCGCAGCCCGGGGCCATTCAGCCAGGCCGCACTGCCTAACAACACTGCGGCTGCCGCCAGCCAACGCCAGGATTGCCAGCGTCCTTGCGGGCGCGGCTTGGCGGCATTCTCAGTCGTGGATTCTGGGCTGTGCAATGAGCCACGAATGTCACCGGATCCGTCCCCCGGGTCAATCGCCGGGTTTGACCGTGCATGGGCCAGCTTGCTTGCCGGTACGGGTGCAGCCCCCAAGCCGCGTCGATTCCAGAGTAGGTAGTCGTAGGCCCGTAGGCGCGCTGGTGACAGCGCGCGGGACG
>JBAXBG010000078.1:0-15673 GCA_037142115.1 Verrucomicrobiota bacterium
TCCGTGCCCCTCCGTTGAGCGAGCCCCCTTCAAGGAGCGGCGGAATCCGTCCGCCCACGCGGATGGTGAGCCGATTTGCGGCCAAAATGGCATTATCATCATCATTTCACCCTCACGGCGGACGGATTCCGCCGCTCCTTGATTCCCCACACCACGCCGGGAGCGCTGGGGACTCAGAGTTTGTGCAGGACTTCGACCAGATAGACGAGCAGGCCCGGCACGACGACTGCGGCGGCGACGCACAGAGCGGGCACCATCCATTGGAAAATCATCCGACCCCGCAGCACCAGATAGACCACCACATCCAATGACAGATACACCACCCCCAGGGTGACTCCCACTTGCACCGCTGGTAAGGCCAGATATTTCCCGACCGGGTGTGCCAGATACGCGGCCATCGCAACCTGTCCGATCAGGAGCACAGCCACCCAGAGGCCGCCCAGCGCCAGCAAATCGGTGAATCGTTTGACGATAAACGGATTGTGAAATTCACGGGACGAATCCACTAGAGAAGCGTTGTAGGGTTGATACTGTGGTTGATTCGCCATGTGTTGGCGATGATGCGCCACAGATAGCATCCTGAATAGCGCTCGGGTTTGTTATAACCCTGTCACAGATTGAACCACAGCCGAAGCCATGGGCTGCGGTCTCATCGAGACCGCGCTATCTTGCTTCCACTCTGTCAGGTGGCGCGCTCAGCGGGTGTCCTCGCGCAGCGCTTGCAGGCGGGCTGCCAGCACCAGCAGGTCGTCCTGAAGGCGGCGAATTTCGTCGTTTTTAGCCGCCAAGGTGTCCTGCATGGCGAGGATTTGCTGGTCGTTTTCGACCCGGATGCGCTGGGCGTTAGCCCGGTAGCGATGGAGAGTGAGCTGCATTTCGACCATCCGGGCACCCGCCTCGACGCGGGCGAGGAGTTCACCGGGATCAAACGGCTTGACCAGATAGTCGTTGGCGCCGATTTCGAGGCCGGTGATGATGTTGGCTTTGTCGCTGCGCACGCTCAGCAGGATGATATGGGGCGGTCGGTCGGTTTGCAGGGCACGGACCCGGCGCACGACCTCGGGACCGTCCATTCCGGGCATGATCCAGTCCAGAATCACCAAGCGTGGCGCGTCGGGCTGCTGGAGCACCTGCCAGGCATCGCTGCCATTGGTGGTTTCAATCACCTCATAGCCGTTGTGGCTGAGCACGCGTGCCAGCACGGCGCGGGAAGTGACATCGTCTTCGGCTATCAGGATTTTCATGGGGTGGGGAAAAGTGGGTGTGGGACGCTCCTCATTCCACCAGGCGGTTGAGGATGGCATAGTGAGTCAGTTCGGCATTGGTGCGCATCTTCATTTTATCCAACAGGCGGGCGCGGTAGGTGCTGATCGTATTGCCGGAGAGGACGAGTAGCGCGACCATTTCCTTGAGGGTTTTGCCGGCGGCGATGAGGCGCAGGATTTCCAGTTCGCGGTTGGACAAGTGTTCGTGGAGTTGGCCCTTGGCACCGCGGCCCATGACCGATGCGAGTTGTTCGGCGAGTTCGGCGCTGACATAGCGGCCGCCGGCCAGGATGTGCTCGATGGCCCGGACCAACTCGGTTCCGGCGCTGGCTTTGGTGAGGTAGCCACTGGCCCCGGCCTGCAACGCGCGCACGGCATACTGCCGTTCCGTAAACATGCTCAACATCAGCACCGGGATCGTGGGGCAGCGCGCATGGATCTCCACCAGCACCTCCAGACCGCTCTGGCCGAGCATCGAAATATCGAGGACAATCAAGTCCCATGGCTGCGCCACGGCCGCCGCGAGCGCCTGTTGGGAATTGCCGGCCTCACCGAACTCGACGCTCAGAAACGCCTCCGCCAGCACGAGTTTGAGTCCGCCGCGCAGCATCGCGTGATCATCTACCAGAAGGATTTTCATGAAGTCGGGATAGGGCTCCGGCGCTTGGCGCCGTAGGGCATGCGCACCCGGACGCAGGCCCCGGTGCCGGAGGTGTTGCAAAATTCGACCGCGCCGCCGAACCCGGCGACGCGCTCCTGCATGCCGAGCAAGCCGAGCGATTTGGATCCCGGGCGCGACTCGGGTGCGAATCCCCGGCCATCGTCTTGTATCTCCAAGACCACTTGGTCGCCATCGGTGTGGAGCATGACGTCGACCTGGGTCGCCTGCGCATGCCGCACCACATTGGTGAGGGCTTCCTGCACGATCCGGTAGAGTGCCAGCGCGCAGTCATCATCCAACGCCAACGCCTTGGTCGGCAGCGAAAGTTTGCCGATCAAGCCGCAGCGTTTGGCGGTATCCTCGACCTGCCATTCGATGGCGGCCGCCAAGCCCAGATCATACAACACGCTGGGGCGCAAGGCGGCGCACAGCGTCTGGGTCTGCTCGGTGAGGCGTTCGACCACCGGCACCATCGCCACCAGCTTGTCGTGAAACACCGACAGATCCGGCGGCGGGGCGGCTTGCAGGTGGCGGTCCATCCACATCAAGTCGATCTGCAAGGCGGTCAGGTGCTGGCCAAAGAAATCATGCAGTTCGCGCGCCAGGCTGGCCCGCTCTTGTTCGCGGGCGGCTTGCAGGCGGGTGGCCAGGACGCGCAAGTCGGCCTTGGACTGGCGGAGGTCATCCTCGGCCCGTTTGCGCAGCAGGGCCTCGCCGATGTGGGTGGCGATTTCCTCGAGGATTTCGACCGCCTGGAGGGTGAAGCAGCCGTTGCGGTGGGCATTGAGTTGCAGCAGGCCGACGACCTGATCCTTGGTGCGGATCGGCACCAGGGCGATGGAAGCATAGCCATGATCAATGCAGTTGTTGCGCGGATGATAGCGGGGATCCAACTCGGGGGGCAGGTCGCGCAGCGGCAACGAATCGTTGGTCCAGAAGCTGCCGCGGCGGGTGAAATTCGGCTCGGAGGGCTGGGTCTTGCCGCCGATGACCAAGCCGCAGGTGCAGGCCAAGCACGCCTGGCCGTGGCAGTCCTTGCAGATCTCGCCATCCGCGCCGCGCTCGATGAGCGAAGTCTCCGCGAGCAGGAACTCCTTGGAGAATCCGTGCTGGGCGAAATACGGGAAATCCTCCCCGTCCTGCATGCGCATGGCCACCGCATCCACCCCGGTGCGCAGTTTGATGACCGTCAGGATGCGCCGGATCGCTGGGTGGATGGCCCCCGGTTCGTTGAGGATCGTCAGGACTTCGCCGCCCATCTCCTGATAGATCTGGGCCTGCTTGAGGGCGGTAATATCGCGCAGGAAGGTCACCATGAACCCACCCTGGGCCGGTTGATACTGGCAGCTCACTTCGACGTCGAACACGCTGCCGTCCTTGCGCCGGTGGCGCGACTCAAAGCGGTGCTCGCCGAGTTCCACGATCCGCTGGTTGTGAGCCCGCACCTGGGCGGCGGTTTCGTCGATTTCCAAATCGGCGATGTTCATGCCCAACAGCTCGGCGGCGCTGTAGCCGGTCATCCGGCAATAACTCTGGTTGACCTCGAGCAGTTGGCCATCCAGGTCCGCCAGCCAGAAGCCATGCATCGCGGTTTCGAGGATGCTGCGGTGGCGGAGTTCGCTGTCCTGGAGCTTGCGTTCCGCCCGGTGCTTGTAGAGCGCCATTTCGATGACGATGCGCAGTTCGCGATCCTCGAAGGGTTTCAGAATATAGCCGAATGGCTCGGCCTGCTTGGCGCGCTGGAAGACGGCACCCTCGCCGTAGGCGGTGAGAAACACCACCGGGATTTGGCAACGGGTGCGCAGTTCCAGAGCTGCGGCGATGCCGTCCATCAAACCTTGCAAGTGGATGTCCATCAGCACCAGATCCGGGCGCAGCTGCACTGCCAGTTCCATGGCCTCCTCACCGCTGGATGCGGTGCCCACCACCTCGTAGCCCAAGTGCGTCAGCCGGATGGTGACGTCGGCCACCACGATGGCTTCGTCCTCGACAATGAGCAGGCGTGGGGTGGCGGTTTCAGTCATTCGATCATTTGCCGCATTGGCGATATTCCATTGCAAACTCCGCACCCGGTCCAGCACCGATTTCGATCCGCGCGCCCAGCTGACGCGAGAGATCGGCGCAAAGTTTCATGCCCAGCGACGTCAAATGCTGCAAATCAAAGCCCGGCGGCAGACCCACGCCGTCGTCGGCCACGCGCAAACACCAGCCTGGGCCGTCGGCCAGCGGGTGGAGCTCGACGCGCACCTCGCCGTGGCGGCCGTTGGGGAAGGCGTGCTTGAGCGAGTTGGAAACCAACTCGTTGACGATCAGGCCGCAGGGGATCGCCTGATCAATGGTCAGGCTGACGGGCCGGAGGTCGAGGTGAAGGTGGATGGATTCAGGAGTAACCGCGAGAGCGCGGAACAATTGCTGGCAGAGTTGCTGGATATAGGAAGAGAGGTCGACTTCGGCCAGATTGTCGGAGCGGTAGAGGTGCTCATGGATCAAGGCCATCGAGCGGACGCGGTGCTGCATGTCCTGCAACGCGGCTTGAGCGACGGGGCTTTCGATCTGCCCAGCCTGCAGGCGCAGCAGGCTGCTGATGATCTGCAGGTTGTTGTTCACCCGATGGTGGATCTCCTTGAGCATCGATTCCTTTTCGCGCAGGGATTCGCGCAGGGCGCGTTCCGCCAGTTTCAGTTCGGTGATGTCCCAAGCGGAGGACAAGGCACCGGTGACCTCGCCGCGGGCGTCGGTGAGCACCCGGCAACGCCAGGCGAGCAGCCGCTTTTCCCCATCCTTGCGCCGCTGCCAGTTTTCAAAATAGCTCACCGTGGCAAGCTCGTTGTGGAGCCCTTGGCCCAAGGGTTCGTCGGCCTGTTCGCCCTCGAAGTAAAAGGAGGCGGGCTTGCCCAGCATCTCATCGCCGAAAAACGCCAGCGCCGACGGGTTGGCCCAGGTCAAGACCTGGTGGGTGTTGACCTCGATGAGGATCTCGGGCACAGCAGCGAGAATGGCGTCCTGGCGAGCCGACAGGGTCGCCATCACCCCGGCCACGATGCGCTGGTCTTCGGCGGCACTGAGCAGCACCCGCCGGGACTGGTCGGACAAGACCAACAACCTGGAGGTTTCGGCCTGAGCGAGGCGCAATTGCGCTTCGGCTTGGCGGCGTGCCGTAATATCCACGAGCAGCGCGCGGCATTCCATGGCATCGGTCGAGCGCGTGCCTTCCATTTCCACCACGCTGGCTGCCGCATTCTGGCGCTGCAGGGTCACTTCGCAGCTCACTTTGTCGGCACCGGTGAACACGCGTTCCAGAAAATCACTGAAGACGCGTTGATCGGCGTCATTCAGGAGGGGTGCGAAGGGCCGATTGACCAGGCGTGAGCGAGCGACCCCCAACAAGAGTGTGCCGTTGAGGTTGGAGCGCAGGATGTTGCCCAAGCGGCTGAAGGTGAGGTAGCCTGTCGGGGCGAATTCGTAGAGTTCGGCGTATTGGGCCATGAGCGCCTCCGCGTGGGCGCGTGACTGTTGGAGTTCCTCATTCTGCATCTCCAATTCGATCTGATGGACCTGCAGTTGGCTGACCAGCCGGGTGGTGTCCTTCGACATGGGAGCTGCGGCAGGGTCAATGGACGGACTCTTCCTCAGCTCGCGCAGCCGTTGGGTGGCGCGGCGGTGCAGATCGGGGTCGACGTGCGGGCGCTTTTTCATGAGGTGGAGTTTGGGGCCTGGCCAGTGGCGCGTTCGATGGTGGCGATCGCATACATTTGGCCGTGTTCATTGCGCAAGGCGGAGGAGGTGATTGAAACCGCCACCAGCGAGCCATCCTTGGTGAGGCGTTGAGTCGCATAGGCATCCAGGGTTTCCGCCTGACTGAGTTGGTGGAGCTTGGCCAGAGCCGACTGGCGTTGCTCCTGCGGGATCCGCTCCTGGACGTTCATCGCCAGAGCCTCGTCTTCGGTCCAGCCGTAGAGGCGCACCGCGCCCGGGTTCCACGAGATGACGCGTCCCTCCAAGTCCTGCACCGTCATGGCATCGCTGGTATCGCGCACGATCACCGAGAGCCGGAGCAAATCCTCGGTTTTATGCTGCTCCATCTCCGCGAGCTCATGCTCGAAGGTGGTGTCCACCATGGTGAGGATCACGCCATCGATCATGTTTTCGGTGGTGCGGTAGGGCATGATCCGCACGCGGAACCAGCGGCCGTCGCTGGTGGTGACCGATTTTTCATGCACGGCCAGAGTGCGCAGCATCTCGCCCATGTCGCTGGCGAGCGATGGATAGTCGAGAATCGAGACGATGTCGGTGATGGGCCGGCCGACGTCCCCCGGGATGAGCTTGAACACCCGGTTGACCCCGGCCGTGAACATCCGCACATGCAGGCGGGTATCCAGAAACACCGTGCTGACCTCCGAGTTGTCGAGCAGGTTTTTCATGTCATTGTTGGTCCGGGCCAGTGCGTCCACCTTGGCAAGCTGGATCGAGTTGACCGTCTGGAGTTCCTCGTTGAGCGATTGGAGTTCCTCGTTGGTGGACTGGAGTTCCTCATTGGTGGTATGGAGCTCCTCATTGGCGCAGACGGCATATTCGCGGGTGCTCTGCACTTCCGAACGGGCCGCCAGCAGGTCATGATAGGTCTGCTTTTGATCGCGCTCCAGCTCTTCCACCCGCAGGCGGTCGGGGGTGCGGCCTTTGGCAGTCCGCCGCACCGGCGGAGGCGTGGCCACCTCGACAAAGACGATCAGAACCAAGCCGCTCAGCAGCTCCGGCTCGGAGATGACCTGCACGGTGAGGTCCACCATCTGCTCGCTGCCATAGGCTCCCACCTTCAAATGGCGGCGGGTGAGCGTGGTCTGTTGGCGGAGCGCCTGTTGGAAAGTTTCGATCAGGGCATCGCCCAGCCCCTCGCGGGCCATGGCGAAAATATTCCAATTCACTTTGCCAGCGGCGGGTTCGAGGAATTTGCCGGTGCGCCCGCTGATGTAGAGGATATCGCCCTTGTCGTTGACCAGCACGGCGGCCGGGGCGTAACGCTGCAACAGCATCTTCTCGGCCTCCGACTGCAGATTGACCGGCAGTTTCAAGCTCGGCGGCAACGGCAGCAGCCCGATCTGGGGCGGGGAGAACAAGGCGGGAAACTCCACCGGCAGCTGCCGCAGGTCGGATTCCAGCCGCCGGTAGAGCCGCCGTTTGCCCGGCAGCGGGGCAAACAGGGTGGTGAAGCCGCCGATGGTCTCGGAATTGCCCAACAACAGAAATCCCCCGGGCTCCAGACTGTAGTGAAAGAGCGGCAGCAGCTTTTTCTGCAACTCCGGCATCAGATAGATCAGCAGGTTGCGGCAACTCACCAGGTCCAGCCGGGTGAAGGGCGGATCCATGATCACGTTCTGCGTCGCAAACACCACCATCTCGCGGATCGACTTGCAAATCTGATAGCCCTCGTCGGTCTGGACAAAAAACCGGCTCAAGCGCGCGGGTGAGACCTCCGCCGCGATGTGCGGCGGAAACTGTCCCGCGCGCGCTTTCTCGATGGCCAGCGGGTTGAGGTCGGTGGCGAAGATCTGAAGCGTGGGGCGCGGCCCCACCGGCAATTGGTCAAGGGCCTCACGGAAGATGATGGCCAGGGAATACGCCTCCTCGCCGGTGGCACAGCCGGGGATCCATGCCCGCAGCGGTTGGCCCGGCGGACGGTCGCGCAGCAATTCCGGAATGACCTCGCTGCGGACTTGCGCCCAGGCCTCCGGGTCGCGGAAAAAGCTGGTCACGCCGATCAGGAGTTCCCTGAACAGCAGCTCCAACTCCTGAGGGTTTTCCTGCAGAAACCGCACGTAGAGCGCGATGTTTTCAATCTGATGGATGCCCAGCCGGCGCTCGATCCGCCGATACAGGGCGTTTTTCTTATAGAGTGAGAAATCGTGACCGGTATGGGCGCGCAACAGAATGAGCACCTTGTCGAAGTCCCCGGAGTCCTGACCCGCGGCAGGATCCGGGTGACTGGCGATGAGGGGCAGGTGGTGGAGATAGCACAGGAGCTTACCGGGCAACTCCGCCACCGGCGCGACGATGTCGGCCACCCCGGCATGGACCGCGCTGTGAGGCATGCCGTTGTGCTGGGCAGTGGCCGGATCCTGCACCAAGGTCAAGCCCGCCCGCTGCTTGATGGCTAGCAGACCCTGCGTGCCGTCCGAGCCCATGCCGGAAAGAATGACACCGATCGCGCGCTCCTCGCAGTCCGCGGCCAGCGCGCGGAAAAACGAATCGATCGGCAGGCGCTGGCCGCGGGGCATCGCCGGATCCAGCAGATGCAGCACCCCCTTGAAGATCGACAGATCCTTGTTGGGCGGGATCACATAAACGCAGTTCGGCCGGACCCGGGTGCGATCCGTCACCTCGCTCACCGGCATCGCCGTGACCCGCTGCAGCAACTCGGTCATCATGCTGCCACAGGTCGGATCGAGGTGCTGGACGATGACCACGCCCATGCCGCTGTCGACTGGCAGGTATTTCAGGAACTCTTCCAAGGCCTCCAACCCCCCGGCGGAGGCTCCGATGCCGACGATGGGAAACAACTCCCGCGCGTCGGGAGTGTCCACCACGGACGACTCTGGATGGCTGGCGGTGGCGGCTGGGGTGGAACTGGCGGGCTGGCTGTGCTTTTTCATCGGTGGAGACTGGTCAGAGGACCTCACGGTTCCTGGCTGGGATAGCGGATCGGCTCGCCCAGGCGGACCAGCAATTCATTGACTTCGCGTTTGAGTTGGATGTTGCGCTCCTCGCGCCCGAGCATCACGCCCTGCCACTGGCGCAGCTCGTCGAGCTGGATCTGAATTTGGAGTTCGGCCTGTTTGCGCTCGACGGCGTAGCGGACCGCGCGGCTCAGCAGATACGCGCTGAGCAGACGCTTGCTGAGGTAATCCTGAGCACCCTCGCGCACCGCGGCGAGCGCCAGTTCATCATCCTCCATACCGCTCAAGACGATGACCGGAATCTGCGCATTTTCCCGCCGGACATGCTGGAAGGTCACCAGGCCCTGGCTGTCGGGCAGGCCGAGGTCCAATAAGATCAGATCGATGCCCGGGGTCTCCAAGCGGTCGAGGGCGGCAGCCAGGCGCGACACGCACTCGGTTTGAAAAATCACCGGGCCGGATTCCGGCAGCAGCTCGCGGATCAAATCGGCGTCGGCCGGGTTGTCTTCGACTACCAGGATGCGCAGGGTGTCACTCATGGCAGGATGTCGCGCGGCGGCAGTTTGACGATAGTGAACCAGAATTCCTCGATGGCTTGCACCACCTTGATGAACTGGTGCAAGTCGATCGGCTTGGTGATATAGCAATTGGCGTGCAGATTGTAGGTTTTGAGGATGTCCTCCTCGGCCCGGGAAGTGCTCAACACCACCACCGGGATGGACCGCAACGCCGGATCGGATTTGATTTCGGCGAGCACCTGCCGCCCGTCCATCTTCGGCAGGTTGAGGTCGAGCAGCACCAGGTCGGGGCGCGGGGCGGCGGCATAGGCACCCTTGCCGCGCAGGAAGTCCAAGGCGGCCTCGCCGTCGCCCACCACATGCAGCGAGTTGCGCACCTTGCCCTCCTCCAACGCCTCGCGGGCTAGATCCACATCGCCGGGGTTGTCTTCGACTAACAAAATCTCGATTGGAGTGATCATGGGGATAATTCAATCACCGGGCACCATGCCGGATTATGCGGGCAGGGTAAAGAAAAACGTAGTCCCCTGACCGGGCGTGGACTCGAACCAGATTTTGCCGCCGTGGCGTTCAATGACGCGCTGGCAGATCGCCAGGCCGATACCGGTGCCGGGATACTCGGCGCGGGTGTGGAGGCGCTGGAAGATCTGGAAGACGCGCTCGGCGTGCTGCGGCTCGATGCCGATGCCATTGTCGGTGACGGCAAAGCGCCACCCCCCGGGTCCTGACCGGGCGGAAACCCGGATCTGCGGCAGGCAGTCGGGGCGGCGGAACTTGATCGCATTGGCGATGAGATTCTGGAACACGAGGACCAGCTGGGCGGCATCGGCATGCACCTGTGGCAGGTCCTCGTGAGTGATGTCGGCGTGGTTTTCGGCGATCAAGGGCTGCAGGTTCACCAGCGCCTGGTCCAGGGCGGCTTGGGAGGCGATGGGCGCGAGCGGTTGGCCGCGCAGGCCGACGCGCGAATAGTCCAACAGATCATTGATGAGGGTTTGCATGCGGATGGCGCCGTCCACCGCGTAATGAATGTATTTGTCCGCCTTGTCATCGAGTTGGCCCTCGTACCGCTGCGCCAGCAACTGCACATAACTGGAAACCATCCGCAACGGCTCCTGCAAATCATGCGAGGCGATGGAGGCGAACTGTTCGAGTTCGCGATTGGAGCGTTGCAAGTCCGCCATCGTGCGTTGCAGTTGCTCCTCGGCGAGCTTGCGCTCGGTGATGTTGTAAAAATGGACCACCACTTGGGTGAGCCGGCCCTTGGCGTCACACTGCGGATAGGCATTGCACAGCACCCAAACGGGCCGCTCAAGATCGGGGCGGCGAATGCCTAACATCTGATCGACGAGGGGTTCCCCTGTGGCCAGAACCTGATTGACCGGATATTCCGCCACCGCCATCGGCGTGCCGTCCGCCTGTAAAAAACACCACATCGGGTCGATGGCCACGCGCCCCTGCAACTGGGACTGGGTCAGGCCAAGCAGGCTGGCGGCCTGCGGATTAGCCAGCAGGATGGCCGAGTCGGCAGCATGGACCACCACACCGGAGGAGAGGTTTTCGATCAGGAGACGGTGATTTTCCTCGCTCTCGCGCAGCGAATCCGCCGCGAGCGCCCGTTCCCGATAGACCCAAGCGCGCTGCTGGTGCCAAGCCAGCGCAACACCTGCGCCCACCGCCGACACGACGGTGGTGACGAGCACTTGCCAAAGCCGCTGGAGCAGCGGCGCGAACACTTCGGTCAAGTCCAGCTTGGCGATCATGAACCACCCCGAGTCCGGCACCGCCTGGAGCGCGGCACAGACCGGGTGGCCTCGATAGTCATTGCCCACCATGATCCCCTGCCTGCCCAACGCGGCGGCGGCCGCAGGCAAAGCGGGGGTCGTCAACGGCGAGCGCCGCCGGAGCGCGGAGCCCGGATCAAAGCGGAGTTCATTCAAATAGAGCACTTCGCTGCCTTCCCGCCGGACCAGCAGGGTCTCTCCCGTAGCGCTCGGCACCGGCCAGTGCTGAATAAACGGGTAGAGGGTGGCGGTCGGATCGATGCGAAAAACCACGACCCCCAGCGGGCGATGGCCGTCCGTCTCATCGAAAATCGGTGTCAACACGTCGAGATAAACGCGCTGGTCATATTCGTGACGGAAAAAATCCAGCATCAGGATTTGACCGGTGCCCAGGCATTCGGTCGCGTGCGCCAGACCCGCGGCGGAGACGGGCTCTGACACCTCCGGCATTGCCAAGCGCACCGCGCCTTGAGGATCGATCAAGATGGCCCGGTCATATTGATAGTGCGCGGCAAATGTGCCGAGCCACGCCTGCAGTTGGCGGCGCGCGTCAGCCTCGTGGGACTCAAGACACCGGCGCACCAGTTGCGAGAACACTGGGTTGTTTTGCAGCAGTCCGGCGTCGCCCAGGCGCTCCTTGCGATACCGCACCAACTCGCCGACTTTAAGCGCAGCAATGGCGGTGAGTTGGCGGTCGGCCTCGGCGCGGAAACCGCGCGCATAGTTTCGATAATACAGCCAGCCGCCGACCAGCAGGACCGCCGCCAGCAACAGGAACACCGCCAACCAAGCCGCCCCGGCGCGTGATTCCGGCGCGGGTAAAATAGCTGAGGGATCGGAGTTGGGCTTCATGATTGGGGGGGGGCTAGGGGCTAGCCTCACTCGACGAGTTTGTTGCTGATGGTGTAGTGGGTGAGTTCGGCGTTGGTGCGCAGCTGCATTTTTTCCAGGATACGGGTGCGGTAGGTGCTGATGGTGTTGGAGCTGAGGGACAATTCGACGGCCATTTCCTTGACGGTGCGGCCGGAGGCGATGAGGCGCATGATTTCAAACTCGCGGTCCGACAGGCGCTCGTGGGCCATGCCGCCGCCGGCCCCACTCAACACCGATGCCAGATGCTCAGCCAGTTGGGCACTGACGTAATGGCCGCCGGCGAGAATGTGCTCGACGGCGCGGATCAGCTCGGCTCCGGCGCTGGCCTTGGTGAGGTAGCCATTGGCACCCGCCCGGAACGCCCGAATCGCAAACTGCCGCTCGGTATACATGCTCAGCATCAGGATCGGGGTCTTGACCCGCTGGGTCCGCAATTCCTTGAGCACATCCAGCCCGCCGCGGCCCGGCATCGAAATATCCAGAATGATGAAATCCCAGGGATGGGACAGCGCCGCATCCAGCGCCTGCTGGGAATTCTCAGCTTCGCCAAACTGCACGTCCGGGAAGGCCTCGGCGAGCATCAGCTTGAGGCCGCTGCGCAACATCGCGTGATCGTCTGCTAGAAGGATTTTCATAAGGATTGAGCGGGTAGGGCCGGCTGGCCGGGGCAGGGCACCTGCATCCGCACGCGCACGGCAGCCCCTTTGCCCGGCGCGTTGACAAATTCCACCGTGCCACCGAACACGTCCACCCGCTCGCGGATGCCTAACAACCCCAGGGCCTGCGACCCCGAGATCGAGTGCGGCGCGTAGCCCTGGCCGTCGTCTTCGATGTCGAGTTCCAAGGATTGGCCGTCGGTGCGCAGTCGCACGTCGACCTGGGTGGCGCGGGCGTGGCGGACCACGTTGGTCAGCGCCTCCTGGACGATGCGGAACAAGGCCAGGGCGAAATGCTGATCCAACTCAATGTCCTCGGACGGCAGTGACAACGCGCAGCGGATCTCACTGCGTTTGGCCATGTCCTCGGTCTGCCACTCGATGGCGGCCACCAGGCCCAGCTCAAACAAGACACTCGGCCGCAGCGCGGTGCAGATCGCCTGGGTCTGCTCGGTGAGGCGCTCGACCTGCGGGACCATCGCCACGATGCGATCGCACAACATCGCAAAATCGGGAGGTTTGGGCGCTTGGAGTTGGCGGTCCATCCACATCAAGTCGATCTGCAAGGCGGTGAGGTGTTGCCCGAAGCAGTCGTGGAGTTCGCGCGCGAGGCTGGCGCGCTCTTCTTCGCGCACGGCTTGCAGGCGCGCCGCCAGGACGTGCAGGTCGGCCTGGGTCTGGCGGAGTTGCTCGTTTTGGGTGGCCAGGGCATCCTGCATCTCGACCATGCGGCGGCCGACCGCCAGGCGGGCGAGAAGTTCCTCGGGATCAAACGGCTTGGCCAGATAATCGTTGGCCCCGACTTCCAATCCGGCGATGATGTCGGCCTTGGCACCCTTGGCGGTGAGCATGATGATATAGGGCGGTCGCTCGGTGTGCAGCGCGCGCACCCGGCGCATCACCTCCGGGCCGTCCATCTCGGGCATCATCCAATCGAGAATGACCAGGTGCGGCGGGTCCGCCTGCTCAAGCAAGTGCCACGCCTCGCGGCCGTGACGGGCTTCGACCACCTGATAGCCATTCTTGCGCAACACGCCCGCCAGCACGGCCCGGGACGTGAGATCATCTTCAGCAATCAATATTTTCATGACGTCATGGGGTTAAGTCGGATCACGGATGAGGGTTAGCGCGGGGTGCCCCGCCTGCGGCAGGAGCGGGTCGAGCCGGGTTCGGTTCTTGAGGCAGCCACTTCAGCAGCACCTCGACCAAGGCCTGCGGGAAGACCGGCTTGGTGACGTAATCGTTCATGCCGGCCTCCAGACATTTTTCCAAGTCGCCCTGCATGGCATGGGCGGTCATGGCAATGATCGGCACTTGGTGGTTGCGCACGGCAGACTGCGGATCGCGGATCACCCGGGTCGCAACCAAGCCGTCCATCTCAGGCATCTGCACATCCATCAGCACCAAGTCGTAAGGAATCGCTTCCAGCGCCCTGACGGCCTCCGCGCCGTCGGCCACCGCATCAGCCCGCAGACCAAGTTTTTTGAGGATGCTCAACGCCACCTGCTGGTTGATGATGCTGTCCTCGGCGAGCAGGATGTGGGCGTGGTGACCCTCGAGCAAATTGAGCATCGGCTGGGCATCGAGGCGGGCGGGTTCCGGGCGCTTGAGAGCTTCCTCCTGCCTGCCCAAGCGCACGGTGAACCAGAACTCCGAGCCGTGGCCCTCGTTGCTGATCACGCCGGCACCACCGCCCATCAACTCGGCGAGTTGTTTGGAGATGGTCAGGCCCAGCCCGGTGCCGCCATATTGGCGCGTGGTCGAGGCGTCCACCTGGGTGAACTTCTCGAACAACAGGTCGATTTTATCGGCGGGAATGCCGATGCCGGTGTCACATACCCGGAACCGCAGCAGCACCTCATGCGGAGTCATTTCGAGCAACTCGACGCGGATGGCGATCTCCCCGGCATGGGTGAACTTGATCGCGTTGTCGACCAGGTTGGTCAGAATCTGGCGCAGGCGGCCGGGATCGCCGCGCACCTCGGTGGGAATCGCCGGGTCCGTGGCGCACAGCAAGCGCAAGCCCTTCTGCTGCGCCCGCATCTCCACCGTCGCCACGAAATCGTCGAGCAGATGCGCCAGATCAAAATCGAGAGTCTCGAGTTCAAGCTTGCCGGCCTCGATTTTCGAGAAGTCGAGGATCTCGTTGATCAGGCCGAGCATCGCTTCGCTGCTAGAGCGCACCACCTCGGCATAGCCGCGCTGTTCCTCGTCGAGTTGGGTCTCGAGGAGCAGGCCGTTCATGCCGATGACGCCGTTCATCGGGGTGCGGATTTCATGGCTCATGTTGGCCAGGAACTGGCTTTTGGCGACGTTGGCGATGCCGGCCCGGATCGCCATCTCGTTGGCACGGGCGGTGGTTTGTTCGAGGCTGCGGTTGGTCGTCTGGAGTTCCTCCTGAACCCGGGCCTCGTCCTCGATGATGCCGAGCAGGGCCAACCGGGTCTGGTTGCTTTCGGCCAGCAACGAGCGGACCTGTTCCTCGGCCTGCTTGCGCAACAGCGCCTCTCCCAAGTGGGCCGCGATGCCCTCGAGTTGTTGGATAGCCACCGAGGAAAAGCATCCTTTGCGGGCATCATTGAGCTGGATCAAGCCCACGATCTGATTCTTGGCGCGGATCGGAACCAAGGCGACGGAGGCGTAACCATGGCGCACGCATTGGTTGCGCGGCTGGTGACGCGGATCCTGGTTGGGCGGCAGGTCGAGCAGTGGGAAGGAATCATTGATCCAAAAGCTGCCGCCCCGCGTGAACAGGGGATTGGCAGTTTCAGTCTGGCCGGAAATCACCAAGCCGCAGGTGCATTCCAAACAGGACTTGCCCAGGCTGTCGCGGCACACCGCGCCCTGAGCGTCGCGCTCGATCAGTGAGTTCTGGGTCCGCAGGAAATCGCTGGAAAATCCCTCCTGCACATAATACGGATAATCCTCGCCGTGTTGCAGGCGGATGCCCACGGCATCGAAGCCGGTGCCCGCCTTCATCGCCACCAGCACGCGCTGCAACGAAGCATGGAAATCCCCGGATTCGTTGAGAATCTGCAGCACCTCGCTGCGCATTTCGCGATAAGTTTCCGATTGTTTGCGCTCGGTGATGTCGCGGAAGGACCAGACATGGCCGACCGTGTTGCCATTCATGACAATCGGGGCCGAATAGCGCTCAAAGACCCGCCGATCCTTGAAGTACAAGGTGTCAATCTCGTCCTCCGCGGAGTCATCGCGCAACCGGGACTTGGCACAAAAACCCTCCG
>JBAXBG010000079.1:0-15595 GCA_037142115.1 Verrucomicrobiota bacterium
TCAAGGGGAGAATGCGCCAGGGCAGGTGCGGCGATTCCAAGGCACCTTGGCGGTGCGGGGCCGATCCGTGAAAATCCGCCGGCACCATTGACGGGCGTCGACATTGCTGCTAGTCCGTCCTTTAGGAAAAAACAATCCGTCCTCATGATCCCAACCCGCGTTTTGCCGTCATTAGCCGCACTTGTCATCTTCACCATGCCGGCCGTCGGCCGGACGTGGAAAGAAGCCGGATCCGATCGCGTCATTGAGGGCGACTACGTTCGGACCGAGGATGGCAAGGCTGTGATTGTCCTGTCTAACGGCAGTTCAGTGAAAGTGCCGTTGCTGCGCTTGAGCGAGGAAGACCAGAAGTTCGTCGTGGATCAGGCGGCGGCCAAGGTTGCCCAGGAAGCCGCCAAGGCCGCCGCTGCCAGCAATGTGTTCAAGTGGGAAACCGACTTCGACGTTGCCAAGCAGCGTGCCCGGGACGAGAAGAAGCCGATGTTGCTGGATTTCACCGGTTCCGACTGGTGCGGGTGGTGCATGAAGTTGAAGAAGGAGGTCTTCGACACCCCGGAGTTCCGGCAATATGCCAAGGACAAGCTGGTGTTGGTGGAGGTGGATTTTCCACACACCAAGCGGCTGCCGAAGGCGCTCAAGGAGCAGAATGAGAAATTGGCGCAGGAATACGGCATTCACGGATATCCGACGATCACCCTGCTAGACCCCCAGGGTGCCAAGGTTGCGGAAACCGGCTATCAGGAAGGCGGGCCGGAAAAATACATCGAGCACCTCAAGAGCCTTCTCAAGTAACAGCTCACGGCAGCTTCCAGGTTGCGCGGTATTGGTCGTATTCCGCCTTGGGCAGCAGGATGTAGAGCGGGTGGCGGGCGGGATCGATGCGGGCGACCAGCGCGCGGAGCTTGGCTTCGTCCATGCTGGTGCACCCGGCGGTGGGCCGGGACCCGCCGCCGCGCCAGATATGGAAGAAAATCGAGGATCCGGCATGCGGGGTGGCGGCGGGCGGGGCGTTGTGGGCGATGAAGAGCTTGAGCGCGTGGGCCGGATCGCTTTGTTTCATCTGCTGTTTTTTCTCCCAGGGAGTCGCGGGCTCGTGGTCGAGGATGACGTTGCGGTTGTATTGCGGGGATGCGGAATCCTCGATCCACAGGTCGCGCGAGGTGACCTGGCGGTAGCTCAGCTGCGGGCACTTGGCGATGGTGGCGTCGTAACCCCAGGCCCCGCCGATCGCGAACACCCCGGCGGGCGAGCGCCAGTCGCCCTCCTGCTTGGTGGTGGCGGTGGGTGGCACGGGATGCAGGCCCGCCCCCCAGACCAGGCCGCTCTTGCCCAGCCGGGCCGGCCAGGCCGCGCCGTCGGCCACCCAGCGGCCGCCACTTTTTTGATAGAGCCGGAGGGTGGCCGATGAGCTGTTCCAGTCGTGGGCGACGCCCACCAGGCATTGGGTGGAAGCGGCGGGCAGTTCAAACGCCCCGGCGGGAAGCGCCAATGCGACGACAAGGCAGGCAAAGGGCAGGAGGGTCATGGCGGCGGGCGGGACGGGAGCGGGTTTGCTCAACGCGCGCAAGCGAACATATCCCGCCGCGCCGCTCAAGCAAATGTGGGAGCGCGGCTCCATGAAGATGAAGCTCACGGGCGAGCCGCCCGTGCCCCTCTTGCCGCTGCCATCATGGCCGGGCGGTTAGCGAACCCGTTTGCCGGGACCGCGGCCGAAGCCCTCGCCGCCGCCGCCGTCATGTTCCGGGAGGTGCAACTTGTTGGCCTTGATCAAGGCGACCGCCTGGCCGGTGGTGTCGATGATCCAGCGCTTGCCACCCATTCCCGGGCGACCGGGTGTGGCCAGGAAGACTCCCTTCAAGGAGTTAGGGACGGTATTCCTGCCATTGAAATCCATGCCGTATTTTTTGGCGAACTTGCCGGAATCCGCTGCCGGAATCGCCACCAGGATCGGGCCGCCCGGCTTGTGATCCCGCCGGTCCAGGGTGACGGCATGGAAAAACGCCAACTCGGGGATCGGGCTTTTCCATTCCACGGGTTTGACAAAGGCGACATCCAGCGTGACTTCCTTGCCTTCAAAGTCGGCTGAATTTGCCAGGACGTATTCCGCCGTGTGCTTGGATTCCACCGCGTGCAGCAATGGGGCCAAGGCAGTGAGGAGGACCAGTGGGAGACATTGATAAGTTTTCATAGCGATCATGAAAAACCGCCCGGGCGGGAAAGTTGCGGGGAAATCCCCATGGGCGCGCCAGCGCCGGGATGGCGTGGCGGGTTAGGGGAGGCCAGCTTTGGACTGAAGGTGAAAGCGCCAGCGCCTCACCGCTGTGGGAGGATGCGGAGGCACCCAGCCAAGGCCACTTCAATCCGCCGGATAGAAGATTCAGGCTGAGGGGGGATTGGCGGTGGAGGCTCGCCGATCCCGGCAATCAAAGCGGCGATGGCTCGCCGCAGTCCAAAGCGCGTTGCCGGGCTCAGCTGTCCTTCTTGGATTTGGCGGCCTTTTTGGCGGTTTTTTTGGCGGCGGTTTTTTTAACAGCGGCGGTTTTGACGGCGGCGGTTTTTTTCGCCGGGCGGGGCGGGAAGTCGAAGCCGATTTTGCCGTCCTTGGGCTCGAAGGTGAGGAAGGCGTCGAACTTGCGCTTGGTGCGGTTGGAGACGAAGCCCTTGATGACGTCGGTCTTGCCGGCGGCGACGAGTTTGAGGACCTGTTCGGGGGTGATTTCGTGCTGGAGGATGAACTTGCCGATGCGCACGCCGTTAGGGTCCTTCTTGGTGACGAGGGCCGGGATGTGATAGGCCTTGTCGCTCTGATAGATCTTGAGGTGGCGGCCGTCGGCCAGGTCGGCCTCGCCGATGAGTTGTTCCTCGGTGAGCTCGAGGGCGGCGTCCTTGTCGTCATTGTCGAAGACGAAGTTGACCTTGAATTTGGCGTCGAGTTCGAGCGCGGCGTCGAAGAGCTTGTTGAACTTCGATTTGAAGCCGGTGAGCGGGCCGACGAACTTCTTGGTGAAGAGCAGGGTGGCCTCGTCGGCGCTGAGCAGGCGCCCGGCGATGTGCTTTTTGGCCTTGAACTTGCATTCCGGCTGGCGGCACTCGTAGGTGGCGTCGGTCTGGCGGAGGTCCTGGGCGCCGCAGACCGGGCAGGCGACGTGCAGGTCGGGGAACGATTGGTTTTTGGCGGCGTCGGCGAGTTGGCGGGCCTTGGTGACGATCTCGGTGGTGTAGGCGACGATCTCCCGCATGAACGTGTCACGCTGGAGTTGGCCGTGTTCCATCTGGCGGAGTTTGTATTCCCAGTCGCCGGTGAGCTTGGGCGAGTAGAGGCCCTCGATGTCCATCTCGCGGACCAGTTGGATGAGGCGCATGCCGCTGCCCGAGACGAAGAGTTCGCGGCCTTCGCGGGCGAGGTATTTCTGGGCGATGAGGCCCTCGATGGTGGCGGCGCGGGTGGCGGGGGTGCCCAGCCCGCGTTCGGCCATGGCCTCGGCCAGCGCCTCGTCGTCGATGAGTTTGCCGGCGCCCTCCATGGCGGAGAGCAGGGTGGCCTCGGTCATGCGGGCCGGGGGCTTGGTTTGCTCGTGGAGGACCTCGATGGCTTCGACGGTGGCGGCTTCGTCGGCGGTGACCGGGACGAGTTCATCCTTGCCGGCGGCGACGCCGGGGCGACGGCCGTAGACTTCCAGCCAGCCGGGTTTGACCAGGATGCGGCCTTCGGTCTTGAAGGTGTCCAACGCCAGCGGGTGCTGGATGCGGGTGAGGCGGGTGGTTTGCTCGAACTCGGCGGGCGGATAGAACACGGCGATGAAGCGCTTGACGATCATGTCATAGACCTTGTGCTCGGCATCGCTGAGCTTGGAGGTTTTGCCGGTGGGGATGATGGCAAAGTGGTCCGAGACTTTCTTGGTGTCGAAAACGCGGCGCGACTTGTGGAGGCGCGGGCCGTTTTCCGAGCTGCCGGCGAGCACGGCTTTGGCGTATTTGGCGAGGTCGAGCTCGCTGTTGCCGATGTCCTGCATCGTTTCGCGGACGTTGGCGGTGTAGTCCTCTGGCAGATAACGGGAGTCGGTCCGGGGGTAGGTGATCACCTTGTGCTTTTCATACAGCGCCTGGGCGATTTGCAGGGTGCCCTTGGCAGAAAACGGCGCCTCGCGCTGGAGGGTCGTCAGGTCGTAGAGCTGGGGCGCGATCTGCGACTGCGCCTTCTTGTCCTCGGCAACCACCCCGGTTTTGCCGACGTTGCGGGCCTGGATGAGCTCGGCGGCGGCCTGATCCCAGATCCGTTCGGCGCGCGCATGGGCGTTGGCGTCGTCTTTTTTCCAAGCGACATCGATCCACTTGCCGAGGTATTCACCGGCTTGCACGCCGAAGGTGGCGTGGACTTCGAAATACGGGCTGGGGGTGAACGCTTGGATTTCGGCTTCGCGGGCGGCGAGGATGGCGAGGGTGGGGGTTTGCACCCGGCCGGCGGCGGTGATGTTGAACCCGCCGTGGCGCGAATTGAAGCAGGTCAGCGCGCGGGTCGCGTTCAGGCCGACGAGCCAGTCCGACTCCGACCGGCACTGGGCCGCGTCGGTGAGGGCTTTCATTTGCTCGCCGCTGCGCAGGTTGGCCCAGGCTTCGAGGATGGCATTGTTGGTCATCGACTGCATCCACAGCCGTTGGACCGGCTTGCGGATGTCGCCAATTTCCATCAGATAGTGGAAAATGAGCTCCCCCTCGCGGCCGGCATCGCAGGCATTGACGATGCGGTCGATGTCCTTGCGCCTGGCCAGCTTGAGGACCTGCCTGAGCCGGGCCTCCGAGTCCGGAATCGGGTCGAGATCGAAGTGCTCGGGGATGGCGGGCAGGACCTGGAAATTCCACGGCAGCTTTTTGCCGTTGGGGCCCATCGGCATCCGCAGTTCGACCAGGTGGCCGACCGCCGAGGTGATCACCGCCTGGTCGTTCTCGTAGTAAACGTCGCGGCCGGAGCCCTCTTTGTCGAACTTGCCGAGCGGCTTGGCGAGCGCGCGGCTGAGGTCGTTCATGACGCTGGGTTTTTCGGCGATGATGAGTAATTTGCCCATGGTAAAAGCGGCCCGTGGTGCGGGTGTGAGTCGAGGGACTAGGCAGGAGACGGCGAATTTGGCAAGCGGATTGCGGAAACCCGGGGGATTTTGGCCCAGATCCCCCAGGAAACGGCCCTCAGGCCGGCCACACCTGCCGCCGGGCGCACTGAACCCTCACCTCGCTGGCACGCAGCTGGCCAGCGCTTTCTGCGGGAGGCGCCTTGAAAATGCCCGGTGTAGGTCAAAAAGCATTTGACAGCGGAATGGAGCCGACACATTTTGTGTTCATTGCACCTGATCAAGGAACAATTTCTCAAAGTGGCGGTTCCACCCAAGTCCAAAGCAGGCAAGTGGCTGGACGCATGGGCGATCGTGGTTAAAACCGCTGAATGGGGAAGCCTCCGCGATGTCAGAGTGACGTATCCCTCAGCCGATCCCGTGAAAGTTGCGAGCGGGCGGAATGTCACCATGTTCAACGTCTGCGGCAATGATTACCGCCTCATCGTGGCCATCCACTACGACAAGCGGCGGGTTTACACCTTGAGATTCATGACCCACGCGCAATACGACAAGAACCAGTGGAAAAAAGACCTATGAAAACGCAACCGGCGATTCGCTTTCGATCCCTGCCGACAGATTATGCCTCGCTCTGCGGGGTGCTGCTGCCGCGCCCGATCCATGATGATGTCGGCCACCACAACACGCTTGAAGTGGCCGATTCCTTGGCGGGCTTCGAGGACCAGATGACGACGGACCAGCATGATTACTTCGACTTGCTGTGTGAATTGATTGAAAAATATGAAGCGCGAGCCGCCACGTCCGCCAAGCTCGGCAGCACCGCGCTGCTCAAACATCTGCTCAATGAGCACGGGCTTTCCGGTGCCGGGCTATCGCGCATCCTCGGCAAGGCCACCTCGCTCGGACCGATGATTCTGCGGGGCGAACGCAACATCACCGCCGATCACGCGATGTGCCTGGGTAAATATTTCGGGCTGCGCCCGGATTTGTTTCTGCGGGAAGGGTGAGAGCCAGGAGATTCCCGTTTAGCCCGCCGCTACTCCAGCTCCTCGCGCACGGCGCCCTTGTCGGCGGAGGTCACGTGCTGGGCGTAGATTTTGAGGGCGTTCGAGATCTGGCGGGTGCGGCCTGCGGGGCGGTAGGCGAGTTTGCCTTTGGCGAGCTCGGCCTGTTCGCGGGCGGCCAGTTCGGCATCGCTCACCACCAGTTGGATCGAGCGCGTGGAGATTTCGATGGTGATGGTGTCGCCGTCGCGCACCAGGGCGATGGTTCCGCCGGCGGCGGCTTCGGGCGAGACGTGGCCGATGGACAACCCGGAGGTTCCGCCGGAAAACCGTCCGTCGGTGATGAGGGCGCAGTATTTGCCCAGACCCATGGATTTCAGATAGGACGTGGGATAGAGCATCTCCTGCATGCCGGGTCCGCCGCGCGGTCCCTCGTAGCGGATGACGACCACGTCGCCCGCTTCGACGCGGCCCTGCAGGATCGCCTCGCAGGCGGCATCCTGGCTTTCAAACACCTTGGCCGACCCTTGAAAACGCAGGGCGGCATCGTCCACGCCCGCGGTTTTGACGATGCACCCGGCGCGGGCGATGTTGCCTGTTAGGACGGCCAGCCCGCCATCCGGCGAGTAGGCGTGGGCGACGTCGCGGATGCAGCCGTGCGCCTTGTCGGTGTCGAGGTCGCGGAAGCTCGCCGCCTGCGACGCAAACACCAGGTTGCGGCCACCACCGGGCGCGCTCTGATAGATTTCGATCGCCTCGGGGGCCACCGTCGGCCGCGAAATGTCGTAGCGGGCGATCGCTTCGGCCAGGGTCAGGCCGTCGGCCCGTAGCACCGATCCGTCGACCAGGCCGGCGGCTTCGAGTTCGCCGAGGATGCGCAGCACGCCGCCGGCCCGGTTGACGTCCTCGACGTGGTAGTCCGAGCTGGGAGCGACCTTGCAGATGCACGGGACGCGGCGCGAAATCGCGTCGATGTCGTCCATGCCGAACGGGACACCCGCCTCATGGGCGACGGCCAGGATGTGGAGCACGGTGTTGGTGGAGCCGCCCATGGCGACATCCAGGGCCATGGCATTGTCAAACGCGCTGCGACTGGCGATCGCGCGCGGCAACACCGAGGCGTCGCCGTCGCGGTAGTAGGCAAAGGCCATTTCCACGATCCGCGTCGCCGCCTGCTCGAAGAGCTTGCGGCGGTTGGCGTGGGTCGCGACCACCGTGCCATTGCCCGGCAATGCCAGGCCCAGCGCCTCGTTGAGGCAGTTCATCGAGTTGGCCGTGAACATTCCCGAGCACGAGCCACAGGTCGGACAGGCATTCATCTCGACGCTGGTCAGCAACTCGTCGGGCACCGTGCTGTCGCCTCCCATCACCATCGCGTCCACCAGATCGTATTTTTTGTCACCGACCACGCCGGCTTCCATCGGTCCGCCCGAGACGAAAATCGCCGGGATGTTGAGGCGCATCGCCGCCATGAGCATGCCGGGGGTGATTTTGTCGCAATTGCTGATGCAGATCATGGCATCCGCCTGGTGGGCGTTGACCACGTATTCCACGCTGTCGGCGATGACTTCGCGCGATGGCAGGGAATAGAGCATGCCGTCGTGGCCCATGGCAATCCCGTCATCGATGGCGATGGTGTTGAACTCTGCGGCAAAACAGCCCTGCGCTTCGATGAGCCCTTTGACAAACTGGCCGACGTCGTGGAGGTGGACGTGGCCCGGCACGAACTGGCTGAACGAGTTGACGACGGCGATGATCGGCTTGCCGAACTGGCCGTCCTGCATGCCGTTGGCGCGCCAGAGACTGCGCGCGCCGGACATCAGGCGGCCTTGCGTGGTGGTGTTGCTGCGTAAGGTGGGCATGCCCGGGTTGTAAGTGGATTGCTTGATATTGGGAATCAAATTGACCACGTTTGTTCCCTCAATCCGGCACGGCTGGATATTTCCACTTGCGCTTATTTAATGAATGGCTTAATTAAGCGCCGTCATGACTGTCACGCCCACCCAATCCGAGCAGGTAGTAGCGATCTACAAGTGCCTGTGCGACGTCAAGCGGCTGCGGATTCTCAATCTGCTGCGTGTTGAGGCGCAGTGTGTTTGCCACATCGAGCAGGTGCTCGGGATCGGCTCGGTGAGGACCTCGCAGCAACTCGCCTATCTGCGCCGCCATGGAATGGTGGAGGTCGCCGTTCGCGGCACCTGGCGGATGTATTCGTTGCCCGCCAAGCCCAGCCCGGAGCTGGCGGCCAACCTCGCCTGCCTGCAGGACTGCATTTTTGAAGGCGAAATCTTCCGCGATGACCTCGCCCGGCTGAAGGAAATCCACCACGGCCAGTGCGGACCGCAGCCATTCTAACCAACAAGCCAAACTGATGAGCGCTCCCCGATTACCCATTGTCCTGATCCTGTGTACCGGCAACTCGTGCCGCAGCCACCTGGCGGAAGGGCTCCTGCGCCAAGCCGCAGCGGGCCAACTTGACGTGCGCAGCGCCGGATCAAATCCCGCAGGCTACGTCCATCCGCTGGCCATCCAGGTCATGGCGGAGATTGGCATCGACATCTCCGGCCACCACAGCAAGCACATGGACGAGTTTCTCCAACAGGATGTGGAGACGGTGATCACGGTCTGCGGCAATGCCGACCAAGCCTGCCCGATCTTTCCCGGCCAACTCAACCGCCATCATTGGGGATTCGACGATCCGGCTCATGCGCAAGGCGGCGAGGAGGAAAAGTTGGCGGTCTTCCGCCGGGTGCGCGACGAAATCCAACGGGTTTTCGTCGCTTACGCCGAGGGTCGCCGTGACGAAGCGAACGCCATTCAATCATGAAAACCATCCAAGTTTATGATCCGCCCATGTGCTGCTCGACGGGCATCTGCGGCACCGACATCGATCCGGATCTGGTCGGTTTCGCGGCCATGCTCGCGCAACTCGCGCAGCGCGGCATTCACATCGAGCGCTACAACCTGGGCCAGTCGCCGATGGCGTTTGTGCAGAATCCGGCGGTGAAAGCGCTGCTGGAAACTGACGGGGTCGAGGCGCTGCCGCTGACGTTCTGGGATGGCGAGCTGCGGCTTCAAGGCCGCTACCCGATCCAGGCCGAGCGCCCGGAGTGGATCCGCGCGGCGGTTGGAGACAAGGAGGAGCCCTCATGAACCTGCCGAACTATCAGGCCGATCCGGCCACCGCCACCCGCTATCTGTTTTTCACCGGCAAGGGCGGCGTGGGCAAGACCTCGCTGTCGTGCGCCACCGCCCTGCAACTCGCCGAGGCCGGCAAGCGCGTTTTGTTAGTAAGCACCGACCCCGCCTCCAACCTGGACGAGGTGCTGGCAACCCGCCTGAGCAACGCGCCCACGGCCATCCCCGGCGTGCCCAACCTCGACGCGATGAACATCAACCCGGTCGAGGCGGCCGCCGCTTATCGCGAACGCCTGATCGGCCCGATGCGCGGCCTGCTGCCGGAGTCGGCCTTGCGCAACATGGAGGAACAACTCTCGGGATCCTGCACCGTGGAAATCGCCGCCTTCGACGAGTTCACCGGCTTGATCGGCAACCCGGAGGCCGCTCGCAACTACGACCACGTCGTCTTCGACACCGCGCCCACCGGCCACACCCTGCGCCTCATGAGCCTGGCCAAGGCGTGGGACCAGTTCCTCGACACCAGCACCAGCGGCACGTCCTGCCTGGGCCCGCTGGCAGGACTCGACAAGCAGCGCGCCATTTATGAAGCCACCGTCAAAACCCTGGCCGACGCCACCGCGACGACGTTGCTGTTAGTGAGCCGGCCGCAGCTCGCCGCGCTGCGCGAGGCGCAGCGCACTTCCAAAGAACTGCGCGCTCTCGGCGTGAGCAACCAGGCCCTCATCATCAATGGAATCTTCGCCACGCAATGTCCTGAGGATGTGACCGCCCAGGCGCTGCAGCAACGCGGCGCGGCCGCCCTGGCCAGCGCCGGCGACTTCATCGCGAGCCTGCCGACGTCGGTTGTGCCGCTGCGCCCGGCCAATATCCTCGGCCTCCAGGGCCTGCGGCTGTTGTTGGGAGGGGACTCGGATGCCCAAGCCATTCCGCTGGACGATACCTGGACTCCGCCAGCCATGGACAGCCTGGCGAGCGTGGTGGCCGATATCGAACGCCAAGGCCACGGAGTGATCATGACCATGGGCAAGGGCGGCGTGGGCAAGACCACCGTCGCCGCCGCCATCGCCGTGATGCTCGCCCGGCGGGGCCATGCCGTCCATCTGAGCACCACCGATCCCGCCGCGCATGTGGCCCAGACCCTGGCCGGTCAGGTGGCCGGGCTCACCCTCAGCAAGATCGACCCCGCCGCGGAGACCGCCGCCTATCAAAACGAAGTGATGCAAGCCCAGGGCGGCGCACTGGACGCGGCCGGTCGCGATTTGCTAGAAGAGGACCTGCGCTCCCCCTGCACCGAGGAGATCGCCGTGTTCCGCGCCTTTGCCCGCGAAGTCGGGCAGGGCACGGAGCGCTTCGTGGTTCTCGACACCGCGCCAACCGGCCACACCCTGCTGCTGCTGGATGCCAGCGAGGCCTATCAGCGCGAGCTGGAGCGCCAGGCGCGCAGCACCCAGCCCGAGGAAGTGCTCAAACTGCTGGAACGTCTGCGCGATCCGGCGTTCACGCGGATCCTGCTCGTCACCCTGCCGGAAGCCACGCCCGTCCACGAGGCCGCCGACCTGCAGGACGACCTGCGCCGCGCCCGCATCGAACCGTTCGCCTGGGTCATCAACCAAAGCCTGCTGCACAGCGGGTCCTGCGACCCGCTGCTGCTACGCCGCGAACAATCCGAACGCCGCTACCTGAGCGAGGTGGTGGCCCAACACGCCACCCGCACCGCCTGGCTGCCCTGGCAACCCGCCGAACCCACCGGCCCCGACGCGCTGGCGCAGCTGGCCGCCTCCTTGATCGAACGGTGAACACCCGATTCAACATTCAACATTCAACATTCAACATTCAACATTCCACTCCCGCCATGACCACCTACGTTTACCAAACCATCCCGCAAAGCCCGGACGAAAAGCCGGAATACTTCGAGATCAAGCAAAGCATGAAGGACGCGTCCTTGAGCGTGCACCCGGAAACTGGCGTCGCCATCCGCCGCGTCATCCTCGGCGGGTTCGGGATCCTGAGCAGCGGCAAAGCCGCTAGCCAGCAGGCGTCGGTGGGCAGTACTGGCTGCTGTGGATCAGGCTGCGGTTGTCACTAAACTGCCAAACGCCATGAACACACCCGCCGCGCCCAAGCGCCTGGACTTTTTCGAGCGCTACCTGTCGCTCTGGGTGCTCATTTGCATGGTCGTGGGCGTGGCGCTGGGCAAGCTCTTGCCGGACGTCATCGCCGGCCTGAGCCGGTTGGAATTCGGCCGGGGCTCGCAGGTCAACATCCCGATCGCGGTGCTGATCTGGTTGATGATATTTCCGATGATGCTCAAGATCGACTTCGGCTCGTTAGGCGGCATCGCTCAGAAGCCCAAGGGGCTGTTCATCACCCTGTTCGTCAACTGGCTGGTGAAACCCTTCAGCATGGCGGTGCTCGCCTGGGTCTTCCTGCAACACGTGTTCGCCGGCTGGATCGAGCCCGAGATGGCCAAAAACTACACCGCCGGGCTGATCATCCTGGCCGCCGCGCCCTGCACCGCGATGGTGTTTGTGTGGAGCTATCTCACCGACGGCGACCCGGCCTACACGCTGGTGCAGGTGGCGGTCAACGACCTCATCATGCTGGTGGTGTTCGCGCCGCTCGTGATGTTCCTGTGCGGGGTGGCCGACGTGGTGGTGCCGTCCAAGGTGCTCATCACCTCGGTGGTCGTGTTCATCGTCATTCCGCTCGCCGCGGGTTTCCTCACCCGCAAAGTCCTGTTGAAATCCCATGGCTCCGAGTGGTTCGAAAAATCCTTCCTGCCCCGCTTCCAGCCCGTCACCGTCATGGCGCTGCTCGCCACCCTGGTGCTGATCTTCGCCTTCCAGGCGGATAATCTAACGACCCGGTGGCTGGCCGTCATCCTGCTGGCGGTGCCGATCCTGGTGCAGGTCTATTTCAACTCCAGCCTGACCTACCTGTTGATGCGCTGGTTCAAGGTGCCCCACAACATCGCCGCTCCCGGCGCCCTCATCGGCGCCAGCAACTTCTTCGAACTCGCCGTGGCCGTGGCCATCACCCTGTTTGGCCCGAGCTCGGGTGCCGCCCTCGCCTGCATCGTCGGCGTGCTCGTCGAAGTGCCTGTGATGCTCTCGGTCTGCCGCATCTGCAACGCCTCGCGCGGCTGGTACCAGCGTGGAATCAGCTCGCCACCCGAAACGCACTGTTGAAAAACCAACAACTTGCTAGTTTCGGCACGGATGCTCGCGCAAGCGGTTCGGTGGCAGGTATCCGTGTCGAGTGACCCGTAAAAAGGAAAAAAACCGCAACCTTCTGGATTCAGGTCCAATAGAAGAAAACTTCCGGAGCGAAACTTTTGAGGCGGTTGAGGCAGGCGAACGGTCCTGCCAGTTGCTTTTCCCGCAGCCCGATGGATAGAGCGGGGTCAAAAACCGGAAGAGAATTTGAAAGTGCCGAGGCTTTGAGTAGCATGGCGAGTCGCGCGGCTTTGGCCGCGGCGACTTTGGCTTCGGGAAGGCGGAATGGCACCGAAACCAGATGATTGCCAAGTTGGACGATACCGCGGCGATAGAGCCGGTTTTCTTCAGCGCGATCTTTTGGTGCACCTTTGAGATCCAGCGAGCAGATGTGGAAGGCTGCCTGAATCACGTCGTCGAGATAGTCGGAATAGGAACCGGTGAATCCCCGGTATCGCGCTTCGGCTTCGAAGGCGTTCCGATTGTCTTCTGCTAGAATGGAAAGCTCTTGGGCGTGGTCGTAGAGTTGGGCGATGTCGAATAGTTGTTTGATGACCTGCTGGCTGAATTGAGCGGTCAGAGGAACGCCGATGGTGCCGGGCGCGAAGGCGGTGAGTTTGTCGGCGAGCAAGGACTCCAGACGTGGGGTTTTTACCGCGATGGGTTCGGCGATTTCCAGGAACGCGGTATTGACCGGACGCTCGACGATGTGGATGAGCACGTTCGGCTCGGTGACGACATCGAGCAGAATGTGCATTTCCTGTCCCTGTGTGGGAGATTGGAAATGGAAACGATAGTGGCGGCGACCGGGAAGCCCGCGCTCGCCACGGGTTTGTTCGTCCCAGCGCAGGAAGGGACTTTTGCTGAGGAGTCCATCGAGCGCGGATTCAAATTCCGGCTGCGGCGCGTCGCAAACGATGTCGATATCGATGGAAAGGCGGTTGGGCTGTGGCAGGTGCAGCAGGAGGGCGGTGCCGCCTTTGAAAACGAAATCGAGACCCGTCCGGGCTAACAAATCGAGAAGGGTCAGCGCGAAAACGGCCTTTTCCAGGATGATGGGATCCGCCATGCCGAGGCGCGCTTGCTGCGCGGTGATCCATTCCCGGGTATGGCGGTCTGGCGAAATCATGGATTATTTGTTAGGCTGACATGGAATAAGAAAACCACGGATTACACAGAAAACACGGATTGGAAGAGGATCGAGAACGGCAATGCATTCGAAAGTAAGGTTGAGTCGATAAATCATTCATGATCCGTGTCGATCCACTTGCATCGATAGTTTTTTCCCTGGTTCAAAAAATGCCGCCGAGTTTGAGGAGTTCGGTGGAATCGGTTTTCCGGCGCTCGGCGTAGCGCTTGAGTGCGGGGATGTTCAGGCGGTAGCGGTTGGCGAGGTTTTCGAAAACACTCTGGAATTCGGCGAGATCGAAGAGGCCGAGTTTCTGGATTTCGTGGTGGAAATCCACGAGCATTTGCTCGATGGGGGCGAAGGTCTCCTTGTGGTCGCTGCTGAGGCGGGGGCGCAGGATGATCGTCTCGTCCTGAGTGAGCGCGAAGTTTTTCGCCGCCTCTCCGAGTGGGTGGATGACGACGTGGTGACCGGCTTTCGACAGGACATCGGCCACGGGTTCCATGGCATCGCGATCCACCATCAGGAAAGTGGCATGGCGGGCGGCGTAATGATGGAAAAAGGTGGTGAACTGGCGTGTGCCCCAGACGGTGAATTCCAACAGCGGGAATTTCTTTCGGAGGAGTTTTTCAAGTTCCGGCAGCGGTGGCGTTTCCAGAACAGGCTGGAAGGCGTTGGGCAGGTTGGAATACCAACCACGCCCGGCATCGTGGATGCGGCCCTCGCGGGTCCACTCATGAAGGTAGCGGTTGATGGTGGTGGGCTCATACACGAGCGCCTCGGCCTCGATGGTGCGTTGGACGGTGGCGAGGTCGATGTAATGGCGGTTCGGGCTGAAGAGCTTGGGCAGCAGTTCGTCGGCGAGGTAGTGCTTGCCGTCGAGGTAGGCGAGCGCGGTTTCCTCGCTCTCTTCAATGGCGATCTCCACGGCGCGCTTGGCGCGTTCGAGCAGGGATTTGGAGTGTTGTTCGGCTTTTACTGCTTCATTGAACTTTTCTCCAACTTTATCCATTTCCCTTTGGGAAAGTTTAGGAATCAAGAGGTTTCGGACATTGTCATTTGTTATATGACCGACGGTTTGAGCGATCGTCATTTGGCGTAAGAGTTGGGATTGTCCAATTATGCTATTGATAACCATGTGGAGATATTCAGAGCTACAAGCGCAATCTTTATTTGGCTGAAACCATGATACGCGTTGATTAACAAAAATGGACTCACCAACCAGGCTGGCGTAGAAATACTTCAGCCCATCCATTCCAATGAGGATATCGCCAGTTTGTGCGGTGATTTGATTCTCCTCTGCGACATGTTTCATTTCCAATCGATCCAGCTGATTGGGATCTAATACACCTGGTTTACAGTCTCGAATTCTTGCGAATGGATATCCCTCATCATGCGGTTCGCGGAAATAGTCACTCTTCCAAGGATATCCTGAAACTACCTCTCCAAGTTCTGATAGAGTCCATGCCCCAGCTAATTTGACCCGCTTTTCAAGATCGGTTTTTCCTGGCTGAAAGAATTCCGCGTCGATCCGCCCCGACTCAAAAACTTCTTTCGAGCTCGCCTCGTAAGTTAGTGGAGTTGGTGGCTGCCAGTCTTCGAGTCCTAAGGCACTCAAGAGTGCCTGCTTGGCTTCCTCATGTAACGATTTCGCCTTCGTTCTAAGATCTTTTGCAGACTTAACCGTTCGCTCAATTTTTGAGATCAAAGACCTTTCGAAAACTGGAATTTTCAGTCGTTGGAGATCAACTAGATTTAAGCCCAGTTGAACAGCACCTCGTGCGTTCCGCAGAAGTAGTTGTTTTCCAGTGGTCGAATTAAGATACGTGGTCAAAAACCATGGATTAACGGTCGATTTTCTCAATACCGTGCTTTTGCAACTAAATATGGCAGGGGTGTCAGCCTTCTGAGCGATACAAGCATTTCCTAGAGTTCCGACGACTGAAATCAGAATATCGTTTTCTTTAATTGTGTATTTCGACAAGCGCTGAAAGTCAGCTTCAGGAATGTAGACGTTGTCAGATTCTTCAAGGAAGAATTTTT
>JBAXBG010000080.1:0-15579 GCA_037142115.1 Verrucomicrobiota bacterium
AACCACTGATTGAACTGATTTTTCACTGATTTCACTGAAAGAATCCAATCGAACGATCAGTTGATGGGTTCTCATTTTCCCGTCTAGGTTGGATCATCCGGAGGCAGGGGGTGCCGCTCCCCTGTAAGCCGGATTCTGTCCATCCCGCTTGCGCGGAACTGGACGGTCATTTCTCTCACCCCGCCGAGGCGGAGCGCCCCGCTTGCGCGGAGTGCGACTAATACCCGGAGATAAACGGGCGGGCAGCCCTTCCCCTGTTATGTCTTGCACCACGCGGGGTTTGCCCTGCCGCTGCGGTTACCCGAAGCGCGGTGGGCTCTTACCCCACCATTTCACCCTCACCTGTGCCCTTGCGGGCCATCGGCGGTGTATTTTCTGTGGCACTTTCCGTCCGGGTTCCTCGCGGTTCCCGTCCCCCACTTTCATGAGGCGCGTTGCCCTGTGGTGTCCGGACTTTCCTCAACCGCCGCTTGCGCGGCAATTGCGACCGTCCGGGGAGCGGCACCGGCAGCCTGCGCCATCCCCGCCAGAAGTCCAAGGAAAAGATGGCGGCGATTTCACCAATGGCGCGAGACATACGGGTCTTCGGTGTCGAGGACCTCATGCAAATAGGGTTGGCGAAGTTTGCGCTGGCGCTCGCGCTCGGCGATGACGTCGGGATCCTCAGCGACCACCACCGACAGCGGCACCACTTTCGGGTCCAAGGATTTGCGGATGGACGGCACCCAGATCTCCAGGCGGGCATTATCGCCCGGGACGGCACGCAGCGGGCCGGATGCCAGGCGGAACCACCGCTCGACGGAAAATGCGTCCGAGCCTTTTTGGCGCGCCTGGATCTGCTCGAGCGGTTTGCCGGAATGCAGGACCACACTGCCCTCCGGCAGGCCGTTGATCAGCAGGATCGGCCGGGCGGTGTCGGGGAACGGGTCCAAGTGGAAATGAACGTAGTAGGCGAAGGGGCCGCTGTGGGCGAACATCTTCGCGTCCTTGAAGCTGTTCGTCGGGGAGCCGACATGAGTCCATTCCGCGCCCAGAGGGATCTTCTGTTTCTGGAAGTCGCCCTCGGCCACCGCGCAAATCCGCCAGCCAAGCGCAATCGGCTCGCCAGCCGATGCCGCCGACGCGTTGACATCCAGCGGCTTGAAGAAGTTCAAGCGCATCGGGGCATGGATCGATCCATCGCTGCCGCGCAGGCCCAGCGGGTTGTCGCGGTCGAAATCGACCCGGATGGCGAGCTGATTCTTGCCCACCTTGAGCAGGCCGGGAGGGATCTTGTAAGTGCGAATCGCCACGGCCACATCGTTGACGTGGCTGTCCATGTCGCTCTGCCCGACCTTGGTGCCGTTGACCAACGTTCGGTCACAGCCGCTGATCTGCCCGATCAGCAACTCGGCGGTGGCACCCTCGGCGAGGGAGGCGATCTCGAAGGTGCGGCGATACCAGACGGTGCCGCTGGCCTTGGCCAGATCGTGAAACTCGGATTGGAAGCCACCGGGCAGATTGCATTTGCGCCAGGCGGGCCCATCGGCGGGGCTGGTCTCCTGGCCGACCTGGCCGGGAATGATTTCCGCCGGGCCGGCGAGGTCGAGCGTCCCGGCTGGGTCAAGCTTGGCTTTTGGTGCGCGTAGGAAGTAGGGAGCCGCCATTTCGACGCCCGCGTTTGAGAGCAGGCCGACCACGGTGCGCTCGTTAAAGCGGCGCGAGCGGTCGAGCCAGAACCGCTTGGCGACATCGAACTTGCCGGGCTCGATCTGGCAGAGCACGTAACTGCCATTGCCGTGGGGCACCTGAGCCAGGATGCCGCTGGTGAGCCGCAGTGACGCGCCCTCGACTTGATCGAGGGCGGTGACTTGGATGTCGCCTTTCCAATAAAAGTCGGAGTTGCCCAACCCCAGCAAGAGCGGGTCTGCGGTTTGGCCGATCACGCTGTGATTGACTGCCTTGAGACTGGTTTTTACCGCAAAGGGGAGGAACCCGGCGGCAAAATCCGCCTCGCTCTTGGGCAGGCTGAAAAGCAGTCCGCCGGCCTTAACGAAGGTGGCGAGCGGCTCTTTCCAAGCCGCCAGAGTCTTGGGGTCGGCCTCGCCCAACACCAGAATGCCGGACGGCCTGGCCTCGGAAGGCGAACTGATGCGTTTGCCGTCAACGCGCAGGGATTCGAGGAGCTTGAAGCCCTCGTCACCGCCGAGGTAGGCCGCCTCGCGCAGCTGCGGGGCCGGCAAATCGCGGGTGTAGGTGAGCAAATTCGCCAGGTAGCGGTTGGCGGCCGGGTCGTCCTGGGTCCGGCCACTGACGTCGAGTTGGTTGAACACGAGGTGGCCCCGGGCATGGCGCAGCTCCAACGCGGCGGCATAGTTGAGCGAAAAATCGCAGTCCACCAAGGTGCGGAAGTTGCCGGTATCAGGCTTGATCATGACGACCGTGGCGACGTTGTGGGTGTTGCCCCACTTGATGAACCGGTTCTTCGCCTTGCCGTCGTTGCCGGTGTAGGGATACCACGCGCCGGCGCGGAAGCCTTTGGGTGGATTGAGGTTTTGCAGGGCGACCTCGGTGCCGGTGGTCAAGGTGGCCGCGCCGCGCCAGAACTTGAGGCAGCGGTCGGGCAGCCCGGCCACCAGGGCTCCGACCCGCCCATAGACGTCGCGGGGCGAGGCGTATTCGGTGCGGAACTTGAATCGCTCGCGCAGGGTCTTCTCGCTCTGCTCCAAGATGAGGACATTCTTGCCCTGCCGGGTCAGCGCACCCAGGTCGAGTCCCTCGGCCAGGCATTGCAACTCGTAGTCGAAGGAGCGCCGCCCGAACACGATCGTGTCGTAGCCGCTCAGGTCGGCACTGAACGGCAGCAACTGGAACTTCACCCCGAGTTTTTCCAGGCTCTTGGCCGAGTCGCCCTCGGGGTCGATCAAGGCCAGCGGCTTGTTCCCATTTGGGAACGGCTGCGGGGCGATGATATCTATCGGGCAGTGGTCGGTCGCGAGCTCCTTGCCGCCGGCCGTTAGACTCATCGCGAGCCCGCCCTGGCGGTCGCCGCCCGCCGGGATCACCGCCTCGATCGGCAGCTGGATTTGTCCGCCGCCGGGGACGGTCACAGTCTTGGTCTGGTCGGCCACCGTGGTGCCGGCGAGCACGAGCTTCCATGTGCACTCGACGGTGGCCGGTTGACGCCCGTTGTTGAGCACCAGCACGCTGCGGCGCAGGGTTTCACCCGGCGCAAAGAGATGGTCCTTGGCCGTGCGCTTCTCCGGCGTGCCTGCTAGAAAAGCGACCACCGGCGCGTAAACTTTGGGCAGCAGGCCGCTCTCGATGCCGCCTTCGCCGAGAAACGCGCACATCCCGCCCACGCCATCCGCGCGCCAATTGAGCACCTGCTCCCGGGTCCGCTCTTTCCAGACTTGATCGCGCAGGTTGTCCGGATTTTTCAACGCCTCGTTGAAATACGCTCCGAGTGCGCTGCTGATCGCATGGACGCCCTGTGCCACGGCGCGCTTCTGCGGGTCTGCGATCTGGTCGGCTTCGCCCAGTTGTTTCAAGGCGGCCTTCTCGAACGCCTTCAGCGCGGCCTGCTCGGAGGCATCGCGCACGAAGGCGGCGGGGCCCTTGGTCAGGGCGCACCACTCGGCGACCTGCGGGACTTTGCGCGGCGAGGTGTGGCCGCCGCCGCCCTCCCAGGGCGAGTTGGTCCAGTCGGAGATGAACGGGGAGGCCCACTCGTCCATGAAGACGGGCTTGGTCCCGTATTGGATCCAATGCTCGTTGCGCTCGATGTCCTCCTGGATGGGCGAGAACCCGACGTAACAGTGGAAGTTGATGGTGTCGTTATAGTTGTTAGAGGTCAGGTCGTCCTGATAGCGGCTGGGGTCGAGCGCGTGGATGATGTCGTAACAGCGGTAACCCATGTCGATGCGGCGCTTGTCCAGGTCGTTCTCCGGGGCTCTTAACCAGATGCCGTCCTGCAGGAGCGGGTTCATCTCCAGCCCGCACTCGGAGCTGTAGTAGGGGCCGCGCCAGATGAAGATGCTCGGCGAATTGCGGAAGCGCTTCATGTAGTATTCGATCTGGGCGCGGTAGGCGTCCCAGAATTTCGGGTCCCGCTCCTTGTCCTGCTGGGCGAGCTGGGCGATGCTTGTCTCCGAATAGCCGTCGCTGGCATTCATGCGGCGGGGAATGCCCGCCTCGTCGAAGAACGCCGGGTCCAGGCTGCTGCTGTATCCGTTAGTCCGATAGGCGGAGTTGTAACCCCAGCGGCGCATCCAGTCGCAGAAGCCAAAATTGCGGGTATTGGGCTGGCTCACGCCGCGCGGGTCGAACAGGCTGAGCGGTTTGCCGTTCAAAGTCATCAGGTGGCCCTGGGTGAGGATCTCGCGGAAGCCGAAGCGTTCCGGGCGGATGGTGTCGAGGACGGTCGCGTCGGCCTTGGTCAGCTTGGCATTGAGGCTGTAGAGGAACGGCGCGCCAAGATCCCACAACGTGGGGGTTTTCCAGGCGGCCTCGGCCGTGACGGTCGCGGTGCCGGCCTTGGCCTTGAAGGTGACGGCCGGCAGCGCCTGTTCGATTTTCCCGGCGGCGCTGGCGGCCGCCTCGATCTGGTAGGTCTGTCCCGCGGTGAGCCCGGCGCATTCGAACCGCACCCAGAGCTGCTGCCTGGCGACTGACGTCCGGATGGCGAGATTGTCGATTCGGGCACCCATCGGTTCGCTGCGCAGCGAGACCTCGCCGCCCAATCCGCGCTCGTTGGCCTTGTCCTCCCACGCGGGCCGTTTGTATTTGTCTCCCAACAGCTCTTTGACCACCAGGGCTTTCCCATACATCGGCGTGGGCACCACGAACAGCGCGAGATCCAGCGGCTTGCCCGCCTTTGCCCTTGATGTTAGATCGAGCGATCCGCCAGGCCAGCAGATTTCACCCACCGGGCTGCCGTCAACGAACGCGGTGGCCAAGGTCTGAGGGTCGTGAATATCCAGAAAGATGCGACGGCCTTTCCAGTCCGCCGGGATTTCGAGCTTCTGGTGATACCAGGCGGCACCGCAGAGGCTGATGTTCTTGACCCCGCCATTGCGCGAGAACCAGAGGCCGCTCAGCGCGTCAGCCCCGGCCCAATCCTTGGGCGCGGCCGCAGGCACCTCGACGGAAGCGGCGGGAACAAAGTCCCAGTCGGCATCCACGACCAGCTTGGCATGGGTCGGCTTGTCAAAGCCGGGAGTTTGGAACTGGACATCGACCCGGGAGCGGGTCACATCCGGCAAGGGCAGGTCGTTTTCGGAATAGCTGGCTTCCACCCAGAAGTTGCCCGAGCGCGGCAGTTCGGGCAGTTCCACCACCAACGGCTTGGCACCTTGCACCGCCCAGTTGAGCGTGACGTGGGTCTGGCAGATCTCGTGCTCGGCACCGTCGTAGAGTTTGACGGCCAGTTCGCCAGTGGCTTGGCGTGCGCCCTTGGCGGCGAGTTGGAGTTCGAGCGGCAGGCGGGTGCCGGGCTTTAGCTTATAATGAGCCTGGCCGACGCTCTGGATGACGTTCGGGCGGTAGCTCGCCGCCTCGGCGGCATACGCAACCTCATCGAAATAAATCGGGAGCGTCATGCCGCGCGCGGAGATGCTGAGGGACTGGAGGGACAGCAATTTCTCAGGGGTGCGCAAGACCTCGTGGCCGTCGATGCAGATGATAAACTGCTGCGCTTCGGCGCCAGGCGGGTTGATGATGTCAAAGCGCGTCCATCCGGCGTGGCGGATGGCGCGGGTCTCGCGCAGGTCGGTGAGCAGGCCGGTGCCGAACATCCAGCCGCCATAGGCCGCGCCTCGGAAATCCAGGAACGAGTAACCCTTCGCCACCCGCTTGCCGTCCTGGTCCATGCTCGCCGAGAAGCTGCAATCCAACCACGTGTTCTCCTTGTTCAGTTCAAAAATCGGGTCAAACACCCAGAACGTCAGCACCCCTTCGGGCGTGTCTTTGGACAGCGGAAAGGAGCAGGCGGCATAATCGCTGCCTGGCTGCAACGCCGCGCATCCCGCACCCGCCACCTTGCGGTCATTCTCCCAGGCGACCTTGGGATTCTTGAGGCTGGCAACCTCCTCGGGCGTGTCCAAATGATAGATGAGCGCAGGCGCGGCCTTCAGGCGGGCACCGCCACACAGCGCCAAACTCATGGCGGCTAATCGAAGAGTGGGGATTTTCATGGGTCAAGTGGGCGGCGGGGATGCCACCGCCGGGTTTACGCCGCCGCTCCGCCGCGTCTTTCAGCCACGCAACGAACTGGTGGTTCATGGCTTAAACCCCACGGAGCGGCGGAATCCGTCCGCCGATGCCCATGGCAAGTCCAGGAAGGGTGCGGAGCCGCTTGGCCTGGCCCCACATGGGCATGGGCGATCGGATATCGCCCCTCCTTGAGCCCGCTGCGACTGATAGTCAGCCGCCCCGCGCCGGTCTAACGCGCTGGCTGGATCAGGAGCCGCTCCCCGGGCGCAGTCGTTAGATCCCAACGCCTGCCGGTCAATTTCCCCGCGGGCTTGCCATCCCGGCAAATCACCGCTTCCTGCCCCGGCCATGGGTTGATCAGCGTGAGGTTCTTGCCCTTTTCGCTGACGACCTCCACCGACCGGACTTCTCCCTTGGCTTTCTCCGAACTGATGAGAAACGCCCCGTAGGCGCGCAGGTGGGTGAATGACGCGTCCTTGGCCACCGGCCAATCCGGAAAGACTTCGATCACGCCGTCATAGCTTCTCAGCAGCATCTCATTGACACAGGAAACGACTCCCGCGCAGGTTTCGATCCCTCCGCCATAGGCATAGACCCATAGATTGGGCGGCTCTGCCATCTCGACGCGCGGTTTCAGATACCGGGTTGCGATCCGCCGCTTCATGAACCCGAGTATTTTTTCGGGATCGGATTTCATCCGGGCGGCCACGGTGTAGAGGCCTTCAAACCCGTTGAACATCGGCACCCAGGTTTTATTGCCTTCAATGCCGATGTCCTTCTCATCCTCCGACCACCGGCTGATTTCCTGTTGCATCAACGCGAACAGGCCGGGGTCCTTGTCGGCCGAGATCACCCCCGAGGGAAACACCAGCCCGTAACCGAAATAATAGTCGGCTCCGACACATTGGCTGCTCATGCCCCGCTCGCTGGCCATGAAGCGCTTTTCGCCGTTTTTCACGACGGTTGGATAATCGCTCAGGTGGTCCAGAATATATTTCCACCGGGCGGTTCTTTGATCCCCGGTATGCAATTCATGGCAAACATCAATGATCCCGCGGTAGAAAGTCCGCAGCATTCCCAGTGACAGGATGTTGTTGAAATCACCATATTCCTTCTGCCAGTTTTTGCCTTTCCAGGGGCCCAGCTCGCCGTAATGGTCATTGTAAATCACATAACGGCCGTCCTCGAACACCAGATAATTGTCCCAGAAGTTGGCGACCTCGAACAGATAGGGCAGCACCTTCCTGGCATACGCCAGATCGTAGGTGGAATAAAACCTCATGAACATGTTCATCGAGGCGAACAACGCGTCGTTTTTCGCTCCGGCGAAGATTTGCCCTCCCTCCAGTTCCACATGGTTGTCCTCCCCGTAAACCTTGAGCAGTGCTTCCTTGTCGGGATATTCACTGGTGCAAAACCCCTTGGGACCGAGTCCCACCGGGTAATAAACCCCCTGCCCGCCGAGCAATTCCCGCGAGTGCCTTTTGCCTTCCTCGATATAGTCCAGGATCGGCGCGTCATAACAATCGCTCAGCAGGATCTGGTTCGATGAATAGCTGCCCCACCAGGGTGCCTGGTGGTTGTAATTCAGATGATAATCACCCGCCCACATCGGGCTGTCGGTGGTGACCCAATTGCCGTACAGCCCGGGCGGGAACTGCGGGTTGCGGCTGCATGAGGCGAGGATGTATTGCGACCCGTAGTAATACTTTTCAAGAAATGGGTCGCCGATCTTCACCGATGACAAGTTCCAAAACCCGGCCCACCAGGCCAGATGCTCGCGATAGAGCGTGTCGACATCGCCCGCGGCAAGGTTCTTCACCAGCGAGACGGCATGTTCCACATAATCCTTGCGCTCGAGGTTAGTGCATGACGCCAGCGCGAACACGACATCCCGGCCGTCGTTCGAGCTGATCTTTTTGAGTGCCAACGCGGCCATCGCCGGCCACTTCAGCCCCTCCCCCTCAAACTTTCGGGTGACCCAGGTGACGTCATTGGCCGTCCCCGAATCCACCACGGACTGGTCCCCTTGCTTGGCCCACAGCCGGGCGGACAACACCTTGTTCAATGATTCGCCTTTGACAAACAGGATGTTGCGATTGGCATCCACCCACGAGGTTAGCGTACTTCTTTCCGCCGTGCCGGGACACGCCAGGCTGAGGGTGGCGCTGTCCAACGGCTGCTGGATGGTGAGCTTGTCCATGGCTCCACCCTGGATCACCAGGTCCAGGCCGCCGATCGGCCGCGGGCCGCCTTTGGGATATCCGGGCATCGCTTTCCAAAAGTCGTTTTTGGAAACAAAAAACCGGATCCGCTGCGCATCCCAGCTCAGGGTCACCCCCAGATCGCCATTGCCCAGCAGCGGCCCGTCCACCGACTTGTTAGACGGCGTGTCCTTCGGGGGGGATGAAAACACGGCGGCGATGCCGGCCACCGGCAACGGACTTGACTCGTCCCGGGCAGCCAGCAACCAGGGCACCAACAGGCTGGTAGATATCAGAACAATCGCTTTCAAAGTGGTGGATGGTTAGGTCGATTCAGCGCGGGCCAACGCCGGGGCCATGAGTCGCAGGGTGATATCTACGCGACCGTGCCGCCATGCCTTTCAGGCGATAGCCCGTGGCGCAGAAAGGCGGCGGGCAGAATGCCCGCGCCACGGTGGCCCGGGCATTCTGCCCGGCGCCAATCGCCGCAACCTCCTTCCGTCATGCCCCCCAACCACTAGCGAGTCCAGGATGGCCGGGCGCCATGCCAGCGAGACGAATGCCGGCCTCAGCCGAGCGCGGCACGGATCGCCTGATGCACATCCTCGGCGCAGGCGACGGGAAATCGGCTACCTAACAACACCGGCCGCTCGTGCGGCGGGACGCGGTCGCGGCCGTGCGAGCCTTTGACCCGCGCGGCGTCCAGCGGGATGACTTCCAACAACCCGCGCAGGCCGAGCTTCTTCTTGAGGAGAAACCTGGCAACGGCCAGCGCCGGCAGTTTGAGCGCGGGGTCCACGAACAACTCGCACGGGTCGTAGCCCGGCTTGCGGTGGATGTCGATGGTGCGGGCATAGTCCGGCGCCAGCGCGTCGTCGTCCCAGAAGTAATAGGTGAACCAGGCGTCCGGCGCGGCGATGGCGATGAGGTCACCGGCGCGCTCGGTGGCGGTGCCCGGCCCCCACAGCTCGCGCGGGACCCGGACCTCGTCGACCCCCGGCGTGCTTTCCAGCAACGCGCGGACCTCGTGGCGGATCGCCGGATCGTTGACATACACATGGGCGACCTGGTGGTCGGCCACGGCGAAGGCGCGGCAGCCGCCGCAATCGAGCGTCTCGCGGCCGAGTTCGTTCTTGAGCTGGAGCCAGCCGCGCTGGCGGAACAGGCGGTTGAGGTGAACCGGCCGGCTGACCGGGGAAATGCCATACTCGGAGAGGACCAGCACGCGCACGCCGCGCGCCTCGTAGAACCCGATGAGGTCGGTGGCGAGGCGGTCGATTTTGGCCAACTCGGCCGGGATGTTAGGTGCGAGCGGGCCGTCTTTTTGCAGCGGATAGTCGAGGTGCGGCAGATAGACCAGGCTCAGCGTCGGTTGGTGATGTTCCTCCACCCACTTGGCGGAGGCGGCGATCCACTCGGACGAGGCGATGCCCGCGGCCGGGCCCCAGAACGCGCGGAACGGGAACTCGCCCAGATCGCGCTTGAGCGCGTCGCGCAGGCCCATCGGCTGGGTGTGGATGTCGAACTCCTTGCGGCCGTCCGCCGGATAGAGCGGCCGCGGGGTGATCGAATAATCCGCGCTGGAATACATGTTATACCACCAGAACAGCTTGGCGCAGGAGAACCCCGGGATTTCGCGCCGCAACTGGTCCCAGAGTTTGTCGCCGCGCACCAGGTGGTTGCTTTGCTTCCAAAACCTCACCTCGGCGCTGTCCCGGTCATACCACCCGTTGGCCACGATGCCGTGGCGCGCGGGCGGCGTGCCGGTGGTCAGCGACGACTGCGCGGTGCAGGTGACGGCGGGAAACGCCGGCGCATACGACTGCCGCCCGTACTTTTCCGCAAAGGCGGTGAGCCCCGGCAGGTGCGCACCTAGCAGGGATTCGGAGAGTCCGACGATGTCAAGAACGGCGAGGCGCATGGGATGAGTGGGACGCGAAGCCCGGCGATCAGGCGATGATGCCCAGCGGCTTGGTGGCTTGCCACTTGCCGCGGGTAAAGTCCGGGAACGCCTGTGGCATGCCGTCGCCGGCGACGGAGGCCTCGCTGAGCGGACCGACAGCGGACCAGAAACAACCTTCATAGACGTTTTGGTCCAGCGGCTCGCCCTGGCGCAGGCACTCGATGATGCGGGTGAGCATCAGGAAATCCATGCCGCCGTGGCCACCCGCTTTTTTGGCGAGTTCGCCCAGGCGCTTGTAGAGCGGGTGCTCGTATTTGGCGGCGAGTTCTTCCCAGGCGGCACCTTCGGCCCACTCGTGGGTGGTTTGGGTCACCCCCTCGATGGCCATGCGGTTCGGGAAACCGGCGAGCGTGCCCTTGGTGCCCTGGATCAGGTTGTGGCGCGAATACGGGCGGGGCGAGGTTTCGTCCCATTGCACCATAATCGTGCGGCCCAGCGCAGTCTTGATGATCGAGGTGCTGATGTCGCCACCCTTGAACTTGAGGGTTTTCCACGCCGGATCGGTGAGTTTGTCGGATTTCTGCGCATACAGGGCGCGGCCCTTGGCGGGGGACGAAAAGGAAACCAGTCGGCCAAACGTGTCCTCGCCTCGGCCAAGACTCATGTATTGGGCAACCGGGCCGAGGCCGTGGGTTGGGTAGAGGTTGCCGTTGCGCTTGGCGTAATGGAGCGTGCGCCACGACCCGGTGGTGTCGTGATTTTCCATTTGGCCGCGCAGCTCGTGAATGTAGGCGGCCTCGCCGTGCAGCAGTTCGCCGATGACCCCTTGGCGGACCATGTTGAGGTAAACGAGTTCCTCGCGGCCATAGTTGCAGTTTTCCATCATCATGCAGTGCCGCCCGGTCGCCTCCGAGGTCTCGACGATTTCCCACAATTCCTTGAGGGTGAATGCGAAAGGCACCTCGCTGAAGGCGTGGGCCCCGGCCTTCATGGCAGCGATGCACATCGGCGCATGGAGCTCCCAGGGGGTGACGACAAACACCGCATCGGGCCGGGTTTCAGCCAGCATCTTATGCCAGATCTCGGCATTTCCACTGTAAACCTTGGGCGTGTGACCCTTGGCCGTGACGTCAGCGGCCGCCTTTTTTGCCCGGTCTTCATTGAGATCGCAGACCGCGACAAATTCCACGCCTTCGAGCGTGGCGAGTTGACCGGCATGGCCGGACCCGCGGGCACCCACCCCGATGATGGCGACTTTGACTTTTTCAAGCTTCGGGGCGATGAAGCCCCCCATGTATTTGGCCCCCGCGGCGCGCGACGGCGCGGAGGATTTGGCGCTGGCCAGCGCGGGCAAGGCCGCGAAGCTGGCCGTGAGGCCGCCTAGAACTTTGATAAAATCGCGGCGGGGCGTGGTCTTCGATGAATCCGGAATCGTGAGCATAAGGTACAAAGGAAGTTACGCGGACAGCATGGAAAACTCTTTCGCGATTGGCAAAGAATGATTTTTCAGACAAAAATCCCCGGAGCAGGCATTTACCCACTAGATTCAACCGATGAATTCTCCCGCAAACACCTGGAAGCAATGGCTGGCCGAACACGGCCCGCGCTTGGTGTTGTTCGCGCGCGGGTGGAGCAACTCCCGCCACGATGCCGAGGATTTGGTCCAGGAGGCGATCCTGCGGATGTGGCACCATCAGGCCGACAAGGGCGGCGGCCCGCCCGATCTGCCGCTCGTTTTTTCAACCATCCGCTTCTGCGGCCTCAACCACCACCGCAGCGAGTCCCGCCGCCGGAAACGCGAGGAATCCATCATCTACCTCAATGATTTCCAGGATGTCTGGCTCGATCCGGTGCTCGAAGAGGACGACGAGGCACTGATTCTGCGCGAGGCGGTGCAGAATCTCAGCTCGAAACTGCGGGAGGTGGTGGTCATGAAATTCTGGGGCGGGCTGACGTTCCTGCAGATCTCGGAAACCCTGGCGATTTCCCCCAACACCGCCGCCTCCCGCTACCGCTACGCCTTGGAACAACTGGCGCATGAATTGCGCCGCATGAAGGAGGTCCGCCATGCACAAGCCTGATCCCATCGAAACCATTCTCGCCCGCCTGATGCCCCCCGCCATCAGCGAATCCGGCCAGCACTCGATCGCCGCCATGCTCGACGAATTGGCCGGCCGCGCCGAACCCACCACGGTGGTGCGACCCGCGCCCGCAACTTGGACGCGCCGCCTGCTCGCCGGTGGCATCGCCGCTGCCGGAGTCGCCGCCGCCTTGATTTTCCCCTGGGCCAGCTCCCCCGCGCCTGCGTCGTGGGCGAAGCAAACCTCCCCCGCCGTGGCGCGCCCCGCCGGCTTGGTGCTGGTGGGCGAATCCGACCGGGTCGAGGCGATGACCGACGAAGGCTGGCAGGAAGATTCCGACGGCGCACCGATGCTGGCCACCCGCCTCAGCGTGGTTGAAGAAAACAGCCTGTTGGACGAGCAAACCGGCATCGTCATGCAAGTTTCCGAACCCCGGGAGGAAACCTTCCTCATGCCGGTCAGCACGTTCTAATATGAAAGTCTTGTCGATCCTCGCGCTCGTAATCGGGCAGGCCCTGTCGTTCGCGGCGGAACCCGCTGCCACCGGGACTGCCGTGCCGCCGCTAGCCACCCCGCTGCCGCGCCCCCCGGCTCCCCTGCCGCCGCGCGCCTGGCTGGGCCTGCAGGTAGCCAAGCCGAATGCCGCACTCACCGCCAACTTGCCGACCTTGCCCCCGGGGATCGGGTTTGTCATCCGCTCGGTCAATGCGGGCGGCCCGGGCCAGGCCGCCGGCCTCCAAGAGTCCGATCTGGTGTGGAAATTCGGCGATCAACTGCTGGTCAACGAAGGCCAATTGGCAGCCCTGCTCCGTCTGGAAAAACCCGGCACAGAGATCACGCTGGCGGGTTTCCGCGACGGCAAACCCCTGGAGGTCAAAGTGAAACTGGGCGAGGCCACCGCCCAGCAACGCGCGTTCCCCGGTGACTTGGTCGATTCCGCCATTCTCCCCGGCGATTGTGGCAGCCCGATGCGAGTGATCAATGTCGCCGAGCGCCAAGCCAGCTACGCGACCGACGAAGGCCGCGCGGTCGTCCGCTTGGAGGGGCCCCTTTACAAAGTGAAAATCCAAGGCCCGAAAGACGAACTCGTTTACGAGGGCGATCTGCCCGCCGATGGCAACCTCGATTCGGTCCCGGATGCCTGGCGGCGGCGGGTCCTCGCCCTGCGCCGTGGCTTGGACCGAGCGCTGGATGGGCGGATGATGCCCAGCCGCCAACCGCGACCGCGGGTGGTCCCGCCAACCGTCCAAAATCAGTGACCAAGGGCGCACTGCGAGATTTGTCATGGGAATACCTTGCCTTTGTCGGCTTGACTTCCCATCCTCCGCGGCATGCATCCTGACGTGGCGAAGCTGGTTGAAGCCAGCCGCATTCCAAAATCGATCGGAGAGCGCCTGTCTCAGTTGGCTCCCGGAAATTTCTGTATTCACAAATCTTTTGGCACCGGCAAGGTGATCGACTGGGATCTGCCCGGCAAACGGGTCACGATCGACTTCGAAAAATCCGCCGGCCAGGACATGGAACTCCAGTTCGCCTTCCAAAAAACCGAGTGGATCCCGCTGGAAGATTTCCGCGCCCAGAAAATCGAGCAACTCGAAAAACTCCGGGCCCTCGCCAAAAGTGATCCCATCGCCCTGGTGGTCCATCTGCTGCAAAGCCACGGCGGCAGCATGACCGGCGATGCTCTGGAACAAGTCATCTCCGGCGCGGTCATTCCCGACGCCTTGTTCAAAAAATGGTGGGACACCACCAAGAAATCCCTGCGCGAGAGCCGTTTGGCCGTGGTCCCGCAGAAACGCACCGAGCCGATCGTGCTGCGCACCGGCGACCGCAGCCCGGCCGAGTCGCTGGTCGCGGACTTTGAAGCGGCCCGCGATATCAAGGGCATGATCCGCGCCCTCGAAGCCATCGCCGCCGACATCGGAGCCTTCGAAAACGACACCCAGGCGCTCAAGCGCCTGCTCGGCGATATCGACGAGGGCGCAAAAAAGGCCGCCAGAGTCCAACTCGGCCAAGCCCTGCAATTGGTCGCCGCCCGCGATGAAGTCATCGGCTCGTCCAAAATTTTGGAACTCGATCCCGGTGCCGTCCGGCTCTCCGACCTGCTGCTTTCCACCGAACCGCTGAAACTCGCCGAGGAATCCAGCAAGCTGCCCTCCGGCCGCCAGCGCGCGGTTTACGAAGCGTTCCCCGACGCCTTTGCCGACGAATGGGTCAGCAAAATCGTCCGCGTCTTCGACCATGTCGGTGCCCGCGGGGTTACCGAAATCGCCCGCATTCTCCTCGAACGCGGCGAACTCCCCCGGCTCGTCAGCCACCTGCGCTCGTCCATCGCCCGCCGCGCTCTCGGCTCGGACGCCCTGATCTGGGTCTGCCGTGAACGCAAAACCGCCGCCGTCGACGTCTTCAGCGCCGACGTCGGGGCCTCGATCCTCAATCTGCTCGAAAACGACCACCTTTCCGACGGCCCGCGCAAGACCTCCCGCCTCCAAAGCCTGCTCGGCGACGACAAACACCTGCTCATCGACTTGGTCAGCATCATGGATGTCAACGAGGCCCGCAATTTCGCCCGCCGTCTGCTCGACTGCCCGGTGTTCGGGGATCTGGAGAAAAAATCGCTGATGGCCCGCATCATCAAGGTCCGGCCCGAAACCGGCGAACTCGTCAGCGGTGCCAACACCAAACGCCGCGAGGAAGCCCTGCTCGTCTCATGGGAAAGCCTGGAGCGCAAAAAAACCGAACTCGACGATCTGATCCGCGTCCGCATCCCGCAAAACACCAAGGACATTTCCATCGCCCGCTCGTATGGCGACCTGCGCGAAAACTTCGAATACAAATCCTCCAAGGATCTCCAGAAATACCTCATGCACCGCAAGGGCGAACTGGAACGCGACATCACCCGCGCCCGCGGCACCGATTTCAAAGGCTCGGACGCCGCCAAGGTCAATATCGGCACCATCGTCACCCTCTCCGACCCCTCCGGCGCAACCGTCGAAATGACCGTGCTCGGTGCCTGGGATTCCGACCCCGACAAGAAGCTCGTGTCTTATCTCTCCGAAGTGGGCAAGGCCCTCGTCGGTCGCGAACCGACCGAAACCGTCCAGGTCCGCGATGAAACCACCGAGGAGCTCAAAACGCTCACCATTCTCTCGATCCGGTCTTACAATCCGTAACCCACACAAGACACAAGACACAAGAC
>JBAXBG010000081.1:0-15508 GCA_037142115.1 Verrucomicrobiota bacterium
CTCGGTGACGCCATCGCCCGAAGGCGTGGCGCCGGTTTCCAGCGTGCAGGCGGGGCCGCTGTGCCAGGTGAGGAGGTCGTCACTCACCTGCACGGTGTAGGTGAGTTGCGGCGCGTCGGTGCGCCGCCGATAGGTGAACGTCAGATAGGACTGATGATCGAGGGTGTCCACCACCGTGGTCACCCTCGGTAGCGCGGCGCTGCTGTCCGCCAGCGGGCTTTGGTTGAGTGCATATTCCAGCATCAGGCCCAAGCCGTCATGATCGCTGTCATCAGCTGGGTTGTTCACCACCAGCGGGTCGAGGCCATAGAACCGCTCCCATGCGCTTGGCAGCCCATCTCCGTCTTCATCGGCGGCAAGGATCATGGAACTGGACGCGGCATAGGGCTGGGCGGCGGTTTGTCGGCTCAGATCCATCATCCCGGACCAATCCAATGCCCGCGAATAGATCCGCACGTCGTCGATGGCACCGTTGAAGCTGCCGCCAGAACTGCCGTCCCGGCCAACAAACACGGCACCGCTATCGAGGTGCATCGCCGCGGCGGTGTTGAGCAGGGAAACGAGGAGTCCATCCACGTAGAGTTCCACCCGACCGGTCGACGGATTGAACACCCCGCCATAATGATGCCACTGGGTGATATCAAATCCCGCGGGCGCAATCCAGGCCGGCGTGGCCAACGGGGTCGTCGGGGTGCTGTATACAATGAACTGCAGGTTCTTGCTGCCCTGCACCGGCGAAAGCACAAACGCCGGGCGGCGGGACACCAGGCACCCGGTGGCATTCCAGGTGGCCGTGGCGCTTTTGGCCCAACACCCCACCGTCAGCGCCGCCGGAGTGGTGATCGCCGGAGTGACCACCGAATCATTCACCCCATCGAAGGCCAGGGCGCCGTCAATCATGCCGCTCACCCAGGCGGTGGCGGCGGCCATGTTGGTCAGGACGCCGGTTCTTTGATAGATGGACGAGTCCCAGGCCTTGGTCGCGCCGGCACTCTCGTCGAATTTTAGCCGCAGCTGCATGGCTGGATCGGATTGAATTGCCGCGGCCACCGCCGTGGCACTCAGGGCATAATTCCAAACTTTGACGTCATCCATTTGACCGTTGGACATCCCTCCCCCCATCTGCAATCCCGCGGCGTTCGAAATATCACCCAGTCCCGCCGGGATGGCAGTGCTGCCGTCCACCAGACCATCACGATAACTCACCAGCACCCCGTTGGTCCGATCAAACGCATAGGCAATATGCGTCCAGACCCCTGCCGTCAGCGGTTGTGACAGCCACGAGCCGAACCCGTCCAAGGAGCTGTCCCAAACATACATCGCTAGACTGTAGGAGCTTTGGGCACAAGTGATATGCCAGCCCTTCTGCAGCCAACCCGCGTTGCTGAATGGCTTGGGCTGCTCCCCGGTTGCCACGTTGTTCAATTTCAGCCAGAACGCCACCGTGAACGACCCATTGAGCGCCGGCACCGTCACTGCCGTCGCTTTGGCGGATTGGGTCGCGCCGGTGAACGTCAGGGCATTTCCTTGGTGGCCCGCGGTGAAGGTAGCGCCGGTGAGGGTGGCATCCTTGCCGTTGGTGCTGGAGTCATGAGCGGTCAGTCCACTGCTTTCGTCAAACGCATAGGACACCACCGGCATCCGGTATGGCGATGGGTCGGTGTTCTCCTGGCTAAGAATGACTGCCATATCGTCCAGGTACACCCCGGTTGCGGGATACATCGGACTGACGAGCGCACTGGAGTTATAACTGGACAGGTTGGTCACCGTGGCCGCGACCGTCGGGAACGACCCGTTGGAGACATTCTTGGGCGCGACCAACGAACCGACGGCGCGGGTGACCTTGACATAGACCGTGGCACTGGTGCTGTCCGCACCCATGAAAAACGGCACTTCAAAGATCGTGGGCACCGAGCTTACACTGCTATTTCCCCAGGTGCCCGTGGTGGGCACGGTCACCTCCTGGTCCGGAGAGCCATAGCTGCGCACTCCCACTTTGACCACGGCGTCAACGTCGGTCTTCTGCACGGTGCTGTAGAACTTATACCTTTTGCCCGCCTGCAAACCCGACACATTCTGGCTGATCTCCGACTCTGCGGCGCCTCCGCCAAACTGCAGCCCGTAGTAGCTGGAGTGCAGCTTGTGGTCAACCCACGCGAGGCTTTGGATCAACCCGAGGTTGCTGCCTGCCTTGACCGTCCAGTTAGGTGACAGGCTGCCGGTTTCAAAGCCGCCGTCCCTGACCTGGTTGGCATAGGTCAGGGCAGGCGTGGCATAGACCGGATCGGGGGTGGGCGGGATGGCATTGCAGCCTGCGGATGAAGTCCAATCGGGAGCGCCGGACTCGAGCGCGCCCAGGTCGGGGGCGCTGCCGCTGAATCCATCGGTGATCCCGGGAATGGCGGTGCCCGCATCCAGGGCCGGCGAAGCACCCTGCAGCTGGAAATTCCGGTTGGCGGGATCCACCAGCAACGGATCGGTATAAAGATTGAAGCGCAGATCCGACTGGCTCCAGACCGACTGGTTGCCGGCGGGGGCACCGTTGAAGAGGTTGTTGTAGATATGATTGCCGGTTGGTCCATCCACCCAGAAGCTGTTGAGGATCGCGCCGGACGAGCAGTTCCAGGTGGTGTTGTTGAAGATCATGTCATAACTGCACGGCGCGTTGATCTGCATGGCATAGCCGTGGATGTTCCAGATGAGGTTGTGGTGGATGATCCAACCGCTGTGTTGATTATCCAGATAGAACCCCTGCACCCCGTTGCCCGAATGACCCACCGGACCGCTTGCGTCATGGATCAGGTTGTAGCGGAAGAAGCTGTTGCCCCCGTCCGACGCCCAGTAACAGAGCCCGCCGTCGGTGGAGCCCTTCATGCCGTCATAGAGATCGTTGTATTCAATGATCACGAATCTTCCCGGATAGCCGATGGCCGCGTGACCCACCGCATGGATGGTATTGTGGCTGATGAGATTGCGGTTGGCGGCATACGCGCTCGACCCGTTGCCGTTGGCGGTGATGGCCCCCACCCCGGCGGGCACGTAAGCGGCATCATGCAGGTGGTTGTTGATCACGCGCATGTCGCTGCCTTGCATGGACAGGAGCCCCATTGAGCTGAATGCCAACTCGCTGTTGCGCAGGACGCAGCGTGACCCGAGCGTGAGTCCGATCTCCCCGTCACGCAACCGGGAATGGCTCAGGTATTTCATGGCCAGACCGTCGAACACGCTGTCGGTCACGTAAGGAGTCGCCGGATCGAGGGTGCAGGCGAAAAAGTGGATGTGGGTCAGATTGATGAACGACCTGCTGGTCAGCTTGAAGCCGTACGGGCGAACCTTGACCTGAACGTTGGCGGGCGGAGCCGCGGAATAAATGCACAGGCGGTTGGCCGGCAGGGTGGCGCCGGACAGCACTTGGATGGCCGTGCTCGGATCGTAAAACCATTCCCCCGCGCTGTCCATCTCCCCCTTCTTGCCCGATAGATAAAACTCATTGCCGGCCTTCATCGTGTAGGCGCCCGCGCTGCCGCCTGAAACCGGCCCGTGATTTTCATCCGTGACCATCGTCTTGGTGGCCTCGGTGTAGGAGGTCACCGCGGGATTGAAGGTGTACCAGCCGTCGCCGAGCATGATGTGCACTCTGGCGCCGATCCAGTAGCCGTCGGTGCGCTCGGGCAGGAGCGCGTCGCTGAACCAGCCGTGCAGCCCGTTGGCGTCATAGCCGGCGGATTCCACATACGCCCAGTCGGGCGAGGGATTGATCGAGCTGTCCTGCCACGGGAACGTGGCGCCCGGATTCGGCCAGCGCGCCTCGGGCTGCATCGCCAGGCTGTCCTGGGTGCCGCCGCCCTGGAAAACCTGATTCTTGTCACCCAGGGTGGCCCAGCCGGCGGGCATGGCGTCGGCCCGATAGATATTCGGGCTTTCGAGCGTCCAGCTCGCGATCGGGTCGGCGCCGCTGATGGTGACGCTCTCGTTGTTGTAGGCGGCGAAGGTGATCGGCGCGTCGGCGGCGCCGGAGTGAGTCACGGTCACCGTCTCATGATAGATTCCGCCGCGGATGAGGCAGGTGTTGCCCGCAACCATCAAAGTCGCCGCATGTTGGATGGTCGCAAACGGCGCGGCCGCGGACAAGCCGTCGTTCGAATCACTGCCGGATGGCGACACATAGTAGGCGGCGATCGAGCGCAGCGTCGCCTGGGTGGCGGTGTAGTCCACCGCAAACCCGGGTGGCACGCTGGCAAACGTGCCGGTCAGCGGCGCCCCTTGGGCGATCACATAGGAGGTCTGGGTCCAGCCGCCAGCCAACAGCGTGACCGTGAGCGTGGCACCGCTGAGGTTGAGCGTGCCAGATGCCACCAACTGGTCGCTGGTGGCACCGTCGATTTTCACCGCCAGAATGCCACCGGGCGCAAATGACGCGGTGCCGACGCTCAGGGTTCCGGCGGCATTGTTGCCGGGGGCCAGCGTGCCAGCTGCGGTCACGCCGTTAGACACACTGCCGCCGCCTTGCAGGGTGGCGCCGCTGGCCACGCTCACGCCGCTGGAGGCGAGGGAGCTGTTGACAACCAGGGTTCCGGCGGTGACCCAGGTCGCGCCGCTGTAGGTGTTGGGACCGGTGAGCGCCAACGTGCTCGAGGCGCGGTTGAGGGTCAGCGTCTTGCCGCTGCCGGCGATGTTTCCGCCGAAGCTGCTGCCAGTGGAGCTGGTGTAGTTCACGCTGCCGGTGAGGGTGCTGCCGGTGGTGCCTGCGATGCTCCCGCCGGTGACGTTCAGCCCGCCGACGGCCGTGAGTTTGGCGCCTGCGCCGAGAGTCAACGTGCCGCTGCTCACGGTGACCGCGCCGGTCACGCTGCCCGCGCCATTCCAATTGCCGCCGGTCACCCCCAAGCTACCGGTGATCGTACCGGAGGGTTTGTTGATCACGCCGCTGCCGGTCACCGTGGCGTTGCCGTTGACCGTGGCGCTGCCGGTCAAGGTGCCGGCGGCGCCCACCGCCAGCGTGCCGGCCGCGGAGCCGTCCAGCTGCAAGGTGCCTGCGCTGACCGTGGTGGTGCCGCCGCAGGTGTTGGCGCCGGTGAGGGTGAGCGTGCCGGTCCCCACTTTGATGAGGTTGTTATTGAACGCGCCCTTGAGCGACCCGCTGTAGGTGGAGGATTGGTTGTTGCCCCCGACGCTCAGGTTGCAGACCGCCATGTCCAGATCGGCCGTGCCTTTGAGACCGCCGAGGTTGTAGGTGGTGCCCTCGGGCAGGGTTAGGTTCACGCTCTGGCTGCCGGCGGGTCCCGTGTCCAGCGTGCTGCTTTGCAGCGCGTTGGAGTTGACCAGGACGAGCATGCCGGCGCTGACCAGCGTGTCACCGTAGAAATTGTTAGCTCCGGTGAGCTGCAGCGTGCCGGTGCCCACCTTGGTCAGGCCGCCGAAGCCGGCAATCCCGCCGCCGGCAATCACCCCCGTGAAGTTGCCCGAGTAGGTGGTGGTGGAGTTGTTGGAGCCGACCCGGATCGAGTTGGCACCCAGGGCGATTTCGTCGGAGCCTTGCAGGCCGCCCAGGTTGTAGGTGTTGGTGCCGGCGACCGTGAAACTGACTTTCTGGTTCTGCGAGTTGCCGACGTCCAGGGTGGCGTTTTGCAGCGCGTTGACGTTGCCAAGCTGCAACTCGGTGACGTTGCTGGTGGACTGGTTGACCAGGGTGCCGGAGAACGTGTTGGCGGCGGTTAGCACCAGATTGCCCGTGCCGGACTGGCTGGGCTTGCTGAGGATGCCGGTGCCGGAGATCACGCCGTTGACCGTGAGGGTGGCGGCGGTGTCGAGAAAGCTGTTGGAACCCGTCACGGTGATGCCGCGATTGACGGACAAGTTGATCGCGGAGGTGTTGCGCAGCGTGCCGCCGGCGAGGGTGATCTGATCGGCGACCACGCTCGCCGGGGTCGCCCCAAGGTTGGCCTCGGAGGAGATGACCAGCATGCCGCTGCCGCCCACGATGGTCCTGCCGGTGTGGGTGTTAGCACCGGCGAGCGTCGTCACCCCCGCGCCGGAGGTGGTCACGCCGACCACACCGCTGCCGTTGTTGGTGATGGTGGAGTTGATGGTGAGGACGTTGACTAGGTGATTGTTGATCAGATAGAGTGTCCCGTCGGCGTTGGCCGCGCCACCGGCGGTGAGCTTGCCGTCAATGACACCAGTTCCGATCGTCAACGCCCCGGCATTGCCTGCCACCAGGATGCCGCCGGCCGCGCCGAGGCGCAGGACGTCGCTGGTGCCGGGATCATAAATCACCGCGCCGGTGGCGCTTTGCAGCAAGGTGTTGATGTCAGTGGTGCCCGCCGCGCCCGGGGTAAGGCTCGCCGCTGTGCCCGTGCCTTCGATGATGCGCACATTGGCGGTCGCGTCGGCAGTGATCGCCTTGGTGCCGGAACTCAGGCGCGTCACATCGGTGTAGCTGGCGAGCGCGGCGACATTGCCGCCGGCGGCGTTAGTGCGGTTCGCGGCCCAGTTGTCGCCGACCCGCGCCCAGCCGCCGAGGATGTGGTTGGAGTTGGTGTTGCTCAGGGTGATGCCATTGGTGGCGCTCTGGGTGCCGGCGGGCAGGGTGAAATTCACCGTGCCGCCCGCGTTCGGGGTGATCGCGCCGAGGTTGAGCACGGTGGCGGGAGTGGCGGCACCGTTGGCGTTGACCGTCACATTGGCGGCACCGGCATTGAGTCTGATTCCGGCGAACGTCTGGGCGGTGCTGAAGCTGCTAGCGGTGGGGGTGAGGGTGGCGGCCGTGCCGGCGGCCGTGGTATTGGCGCTGATAGTCACCTGATTGCCGATGATGTTGAGCAGTCCGGTCAGAATGCTCACGATGTAAGTCCCGGTGGGAATGCCGCTGCCACTGATGATTTGTCCGGGTGCCAGGGTGGCCGTGGAGGACATCGCGGTGAGGGTGCTGGCAGCCGTCGCCCAGGTTCCCGTCACGGCAGTGGCCGCGCCATCTTGCCGACCGATCAACTGAAAGGTTCCGCCTCCCAGGGTCAGCGGAGCCACCACAGGCAGGTAGTTGCTCACCGCGCTGGCGCTGGAGGCCGCCCGGTCAAAGCTTTCGTTGAGAGTTCCGCCATTGACGGTGAAGGTGCCGGTGGTGGTGCTGGGTCCACTGAGGGTGAGGGTGCCGGTGTTGTTCTTGGTGAGTGACACCGCACCGGTCAATTTGCCATCGTAGATGGTGGTGCCGGTTGGGTTAAGCGTCAGGGTGGCCGGAGCGGCGCTGGTGACGACTCGCTCCTGGCCGACGACGATGAATGCCGTGCTCCGAAGTTCGCCGCCCAGCTGGTTGTTGCCGTTGAGGTCGAGGGTGCCATTCGAGCCCATTTGCAGGCTCGTCGACGGGGCCAGCGCGTTGGCCACATCGGTACGCAGGATGCCATTGGCCAGCGTCGTGGTCCCCCAGACATTGCCCCCCACGCCGAGAATACGGGTCTGGGATTGGTCCATATACAAGGAACCTGCCCCATTGATGATCGGCTTGCCGGTGACGGTCGTGTTGAGGTTGAACAACAGGAACGTGCCGCCTGTGCCACCCGTGGTGCTCAGCCCGCCGCTGAAATTGGTGGTGGTGCCGCCGCCGCCGAGCCGCACGCTGCTGTTGACGCGCACCGGCCCGCTGAGGGTGCTGGCACCCGCGGCGGCCAGGAGCACACTGCCGGTGACGCTGTCGAAAAAAACCGGCTCCGGGGTATTGACCCCATCCACCAGAAACAGATAGCCGTCGGAGACGTTGTCGGTCCCGATGCCTCCGCTCAGGCGCGTGCCGGCATCCGCCGACCCGAGGGCGTTGTTGCTGGTGATTTGAACCAGGCCGCGCGTCACCGTGGTGACGCCGGTGTAGGTGTTCGCGCCGCTGAGCACGAGCGAACCCTCGCCGCCTTTGGTGATGCCGGACGCGCCGCTGGCATTGTCGCTGATGACGCCGGAGAGGGTGACCCGGCGCAGGGCGTTGTTATCCCCGTTCATGACCACCAACTCGCGGGCGGCACCGATGGTGGCGGTGCCGCTGAAAGACACCTCCCCGCCCCCGGCCGTGAGGATGCCATTGGCCGAAAAATTCCCGGCAATCGTGCCCCCGGCAGCCCCGCTGTAGCGCAGGGTGTTGAAGGAAGCACCCGTGCCCAACGCTCCAACCTCAGCCACATCGTAGTTCACCAGGCCGGTGGTGGATGTCACCGCCGCCGCCGTGGCCGCGGCCGCGCCGGTGTAAGCGACGATGCCACCACTGCCGATGGCGGCATAACTGGCTGCCGTGCCCGTGCCAACGGTCGCCCATGGACCGATCTGGCCGGTGACGTCATTGGTGAGCATCGACGCGGACACCGTGCCGGGCCCCTGCACGTTCAACGTCGCGCAAGCACTGCGGGCAATGACTCCCGTCTCCAGGGTCAAGGTCCGCCCGCTGGCGACATTCCAGATTTGCCCAGAACCACCCCGCAAGGCGAGACCGGACTGGATCGTGAGATTCGAGGTGGCGGCACTCAGGTCGATGCCCCGGCCGCCCAGAGTGAGGGTGTTGCCGGCGCTGATCGTGACCAACCCGCCCGGGGCGACGATCTTGAGGCCCTGCCAGTTCAGGTTGGCACCCAGCGCCACGGTGTTGGAGCCGGTCACGGTGCTCGTCCAACTGCCGACATCAGAGCTGGCTGGTGCCGTATCCCAGCTGCCGGCAAGGTTGAGGGCGGTGGTGTTGTTCTGCTTGATCCGCTCCCCGATCCCGGCCTGCGCGCTCGGAATGGATAACAACACCGCGCACACGCCGGTGAACGACCTTAGACGCACACGGCACAGATGCAATGGGGTGATTCTCATCGGGTTTGAAAATGACAGGCTGTTTATGAATTACGGACTGCTGACCGTCAAGCGCACCAGTCGCCGCCTGCTGGCCGCGCCGATGGCGGGCAGGATGCGCGCGGTGACCACCTCGGTGACGCCATCCACCGACTGGACAAAAACCCTTGGTTTCATCCGCCAGGATGTGCTAGTCTATCTTCTTCGAACCGGCAAAAATCCATCACGAGTTGAAACGGTGCGGCAGGTGATGAGAGTGGCTCGCCTACCGTTCGAAAAACGGCGAATGGGGCGGTGCTGGTGACCGATAGTTGAATCATCACCGGGAAAGGAATCGCTATGAAAATGACACCCCACGCGGACCAATGCCTCTCGTTCCTAAGTTGCCAACTCAACCCCGAGACCAGGCGGCGGTTTGTGCCCTCGAAGCACCGCCCGAGCATCACGATTTCACGCCAGATTGGCTGCGGATCCATGGCCATCGCGGAGGAGCTGTGCACGTTGCTTCAGGCGCACACCACCGAGCCGTGCCACTGGACGGTGTTTGACAAGAACCTTGTCGAAAAGGTGCTCGAGGAGCACAAGCTGCCCAAGGAGGTGGCCAAGTTCATGCAGGAAGACCACGTGTCCGCCATCCAGGACGCGGTGGAGGAAATCCTCGGCCTGCACCCGTCGTCCCGAACACTCTGGCAGCAAACCTCCGAAACCATCCTGCATCTGGCAGAACTCGGGCAGGTCATTCTGATGGGACGCGCCGCCAACGTGATCACCCGGGAAATGAACAGCGTGTTCCATGTGCGCCTGATTGCTCCGCTGGAGATCCGGGTCCAGCAGGTCATGGCCCGCGACCAACTCGACCACAAGACCGCGCTGAGGTTCACCGAGCAGGTCGATGCGGGCCGCAGACGCTATCTGAAGGATCACTTCCACACCGACATCGATGACAGCCTGCAGTACGATCTGGTGATCAACACCGCCCGCCTCCCGCACCAGGCCGTGGCCCGCTTGATCGGGGACGCCGTGCTGCACTGGGGCAAAACCTTGCCCTGACAACGGCCCCGCCAACCCATTCCACCGCACGCAAAAGCGGCCCCCCTCCTCCAGAGTGGTCGGCCCGGCTTGCGGGCCGACTCCCGCTACTGCCGCCACCTCCCCCGGGTTGCCGCAGTCCAATGACTTCCGCGCGCCGCGGCCCAACCCGCGCGACTTGTTTCCAGAGGGGCTTGGCATGATGGATGCTACCCTTCCGTGGCGGTTGCAATCACGACCACCGAGCATCACCCCTTCGCCTTCTCCACCTTACCTGGCCACCCCACACCGCCTCGCACGCATCGATGAAGCCACTCCCTATCCACCGCCAAGCATCGCCCACACCCGGCCCTCGGCGAGCCGTGACTCAAGTCATGAGAGCCAGTGACGGACCGGACCGGATTCTGCTGGCAATCTGGGCGGTGCTCACCCTCCTGACGCTCTGCTGCGCTCTGCTGGTTTCGGCGAATCCGGCAGGCCCATGGCCAACTTGGTGACCCTCGGGCGCAACGCCGCGCGCCACGACTGGCGCTAATCTCTTCAACAAGGCGTTCTTGTTGATTCCACACTCCGGCATCGGTCTTGCCGAGCCGTCCACCCGCTCACGGCCGGTCCCGTGATTTCAAGGGTCCTGTGGAACTCGCCGATCGAGACCGCGGGGGCTCGCACCCTCACCGCGTTGTCCAATAAAGCGTCCGCATGCCTCAGGCGAATCCATACCACGCTTTAGACTAGTAATGAAAAACGTGAACGTTTGATCTCGGACAGGATCATCAAATAGCACGCAACCTGCTCACCTTTAGTCGTTTAAACTTATTTTCCGAGTGCGATCAGGGAAAAGCCCGCCAATTCCATACTTTCTTTATCAAATTAATAAATTATTCTCTTGCCGATAGCACATTGTCTGGTATGGTTTCGCCGTGCCGCCGCTCAAGGGCCCGCGTCATTGACCCGAAACCGGGAAATGGCCAGCAAGCACAAGGCGACCCTCAACCAGGGAGCCGCACCCACTGCATCGATCCACCTCCACCCCGAGGAGCCCGGCTCAAACGCCACGGCCACTTCAGGCGAAGGCTGCGGTCCATCCGCTCGTTGGCACCCCTTGCGGGAGCGCCCCAGATTTTTCACTCCGCAATTCCATCCACCATCCTGTTATGATTCATCGCACTCTTGCTCCAACCACCGCCCTGGCCGTCATCGCCGGGCTAGCGCTTTCCATCATGGCCTCGTCCGCCGCCTTGGTGCCCAGCTTTGTCAACGGAGACCTATTCCTCGGTATCCGCGCCGCGGGCGCACCGGGCGACGCCGAGTCCTATCTGGTCAAACTGGGCAATGACGCCACCAGCTTCACCGCCTCCGGCGCGCTGGCGCTTGGCAATCTGGGTGCCGACCTGTCGGGGGTGGACAAATACGGTGCCAGTTGGAGCAGCCGGGCGGATCTCTACTGGGGCGTGTTCGGGGTCCGTGATCCGGTTGGCAACCCCACCCTCTATGTCTCACGGCAACGCAGTTCGCCAGGCACTCCAGCCACTCCCTGGGCTGCCCTGAATCTGACCAAGCGCCAGAACACGGCCAACAATATCAACACCGTGATTCAATCCACTTCCGGCGTGCCGGTCGGCTATGGCACCCGCACCGCCACCGCTAACAGCCCGGTGGCGACGTTTCAGGAGAACGGCAGCGCAACCTCCAGTTACAAATACCAGGTGACCAACGGTGCCACCGACTTCGGTTCGACCAGCGGCTGGTCCACCATCGAGGGCAACTTCGCCTCCGGAGCCGCGGCAACCGTGCTGGATGTCTTCAAAATCGATGCCACCGGCGTGGCGCTGTTCGGCACGGTCTCTATCAGCAGCTCGGGGGTCGTCACGTTCACCAAGCCGTATGTCGCGCCGGTTGACCATGATGGCGACGGGTTCTTTGATTTCGAGGAAGCGCTGGCCGGAACCAGCGACAACAATGCCGCGGATTTCTTCAAGGTGGAATCCGTCACCAAGGGGGCCGGCGGCATCGCGGTGACCTTCCACTCGATTGACTCCAGGACCTATCAGGTCTATTACCGCGAAGACCTGGGCACCGGCTCCTGGCAGCTGATCGCGTCCGTCGCCTCGGGCCCCTACACCGACACCGATCCGGTGCGCACCGCGCGGCCCAAAGGCTTCTACAGGGTGGGGGTCACCTCGCCGTGACCGGGCGGTCTGCGGAACTCATCCGCCGCCCATGCTCTTTGCCAATTTCCATCCGACCGGAGCGACCGGAGGTCCATATTAAACCAACCCTTTTGGGTCTGACAGACACCCTCTGAAGCACCTCGGATTAGATCCGACAAACCCGATCCTTTCCAATCCGGGAAGGCTCCGGCTTGTCGAAACCAAAAAAAAATATCAGCAACCAGATGAAAATCAGAATCAGAATTCCACTATCAGGCATGACCGCGTTGGCCGCGGTGGCGCTGGGCTTCGGCCCGGCCCGCGCGGCGATCGTCGCCACGCCCGTCGACAACGACATCTTCCTTGGCATCCATGCCACGGGAGGCACCGGTTCCAGCGTCTCCTACCTGGTCAACCTCGGCCAATACTCGCAGTTTGCCAGCCAGGCGTCGGGCACGACCGTGAGCCTGTCCGGCCTGGGCGACATCGGCACCGACCTGGTGGCGACCTTCGGCGCCAACTGGAACACCCGCGCGGATGTCAAATGGGGCATCTTCGGGCGTGACAACTCGGGAACCGTGTCGTTGTTCTCGTCACGCGAAGAGCAGAATGTCGGAACCGCGGGTCCGGCCTGGTCCGCGATCAGCCTCACCCGCCGCCAGAACACTTCGTCGAGTGTCGGCACCGTGCTCCTGGGAATCAACGGCTACAACGGCCGCGAATCCACCCCGAACAGCACGGTCGCTGTCCTCCAGGACAACGGCAGCTCCAGCACCGCGTCCTACAACTATCAGGTAGTCACCGGCGCGTCGGATTTCGGCACGACCAGCGGCTGGAGCAACATCGAGGGCGACTTCGGCGGCGGAACCTCGGGCACCGCGCTCGATCTTTTCAAGATCTCCGCATCCGGAGTGACGACCCCGGGATTCTTCACGATCGCCAATTCCGGGGGGCTTAGCTTCACCACCATTCCCGAGCCATCGGCCGGGCTCCTTGGGGCTGCGGGCGTTGTCCTGCTCCTGACCAACCGCCGTCGTCGGCTCGCATCCATCTAACCTGTCCATCAACCATTCCCAATCAAACACCTCACTAATACCATGAAACTGAAATCACTGTTCACCCTCGGAGCCCTGGCCGCACTTGCCAGCAACTCCGCCCACGCCCTGACCGTCATCCGCATCTCCGCCTCCAACGGCGACCGCGGGCCGACCCAAACCGCCATTTCCAAGATCCTGACCACGGGCTGGACCTTCCGCGGCATCAACGGCAATACAAGCTCCGCCGGATCCTTGACCACCGCCACCGGTGCCAACTACGGCGCCTGGCACGGCTACTATGGTTCCGCGATTGCCGCCAATGAAGTCGTCATCAAGGTTTCCTTCTCCGGGGCACTGGCCGGGGTCGCCGCGGTCTCATCCAATCCCCAAGTCCCCCAGCGCTATGTCGCCACCGACGGCACCGGCACCGGTGCGGTGCTGGACCCGACACTTCCCGCGGCGGTGTTAACCACTGACTATGAATTGGCCACCGCCGATTTCGGGTTTTCAACCAACTTCCAATCCACCTCGCCATTCAACGGGCTCTACAATGGAGTGACCTACGACGGCCTGGTGGAAGAATTGGTCGGGGTCTCGCCGCTGGGTTTCTATGCCAGCCCGGGCTTCCCCACGACGAGCGCTAACATCACCACCCAGCAGGCGCAGTTGCTCTACACCACGGGTGCGCTGCCGCTGGCCTTGTTCACCGGTGATTTCACCAACGATGCCAACAAGATCGTATACGCCATCGGCCGCAACACCGACGCCGGCCAGCGGTTTGGAGCCTATACCGAAATCGGCCTGGGAACCAGCACCCTGGTCAAGGTCTGGAAACCCACGGTCACCGGGGAGAACACGTCGTTCACCGGGATTCCCTTCGGCGGCACGGTGGCAAGCCACATCCCATGGCCTGCCGAAACCGTCAGCGGAATCTTCAGCCCGGAAGGCAGCGGCGGCTTCACCACCGGTGCCAACCTCGCCCCCACCCTCACCCGGACGCTGACCGGCACCGCCATCACCGGCGGTGGCCTCTACCCCAGCGCGACCGCCGCCTATTACATCGGCTACGTGACCCCGGGAGATGCCCTCACCCGCATTCTCGGAGTGGGCACCAACTTGACCACCCCGCTCTATGATGGCGGCCCGAACACGGCTTCGCGCGGTGTGGCGCTGAGTTACAATGGCGTGCCGCTCCACAACGCGGTCAACGGCAACGCCGCGACCGTGAACACCGCCAACATCCAGAACGGCAAATACACCGCCTGGCTCTACAACCGAATCCTCAAGTCGGTCGCCTTCGACTCGACTCCGAGTTTCAAGCTGACCTTCGCCAACGCGTTGCGCGATCAAATCAAGAACACCGATGCCACCGTGGGCGGCGGACTCAAGATCGACGCGAACTTCAAGGTCGAACGCTCGACGGACGGCGGCCTCGTGACGCCGCTCTAAGCGATTCCCGCCAGGACCGTTAGGCCGCGATGATTTCATGCAATCATCGCGCCACCCGCCGGTCACCCGATTCAGCCGGCATGGACTTCCAGGTCCGTGCCGGCTGATACGGTGCCAGCACCACCCCGATTCATGATCCACCCTCACCGCCTATCATTTGTCATGAGATCTCAACGATTGATGCTCTTGGTCGTGGGGATCGCCGCCTTGGTTGCGGCAGTGACTCTGGCCGCATTCACCTTGCGCCAGCCGACGGAGGAATCGCGGCCGGCGCCGCGCCTCCTGGTCACAATCGCCAAGCGCCCGCAACTGCACGGCGGTCAAACGACGCCTCTCGCCCGGCACCAACCGCCGGCCACGACTCGCGACCTTCACCCTGACGGGGCACCTGCCGATTCCGTTCCGAACTCGACTGCCGATTCCCGGCCAGGATCCGACACGCTTGCGGGCGGGACGGCACTCGCCAAGGGTGCGGATGTCGTGCGGGAACAACCATGGGTCGCCGCCAATCCCGCCGCCCCCGGCCATCAACTGGCATATCAAGGCCGCGAGGCCAGCATCGAGGCCTATCAAGCCAGGCCGGCCAGCCACAGCGTCGCGCTCTCGGTGGTGATCTCGGCAGCTCCGCCAACCGAAGCGACCTCGATCGCTCCAGCCTCCCAACCGGCGGTCACCACGCATGCCCCGGCAGCGGGGTGGACTTACGAGCAGCAATTATTCCGCACCAAATGGGGTTGGCTGGCTTTTGACCAAATGCAGCTGGCGCTGCGGAACACTTCAGATTGAACACCTGGCAGATGTTGAAAGTGACTTGAACACAAGAATTTTCTATCATGAACCACCTTGCACCGCTCGTTAGGCGGGTCGCGCGGCGTTTTGCCGCGCTGGCCGCTTGCGCCATGCTGTCGGCAGGCGTCGCCGCCGCCCAGGAGATCGCCAGCTTCTACATCCGCGAATACCGGGTCGAGGGTGCCGGGCGGTTGCAGAAGCTCGAGGTCGAGCAGGCGGTCTATCCGTTTCTGGGGC
>JBAXBG010000082.1:0-15315 GCA_037142115.1 Verrucomicrobiota bacterium
ACGGAGGTCACGGAGAAGAATTGGGATGTTCGGACACAAAGCCAGGACGGATGATGCGTTTTTTTCCGAGCGGCCAGGATTTGAAGTTGGGCAGCAGGGCGATGTCGAGTCCCGTGATGCTCAAATAGCCGATCATCTGGGCGTCGTGTGCGGGAGTGAAGCACTCAACGCACTTGGCATCGACGATGAGCGTTTTCTCAACTACCAGATCCGGGATCAAGTGGCCGAGGAAATGTCCTTTGTATCTGGCCTCGTATTTTGGCTGTTGTTCGAAAAATATTTTTCGCTCGGCGAGTTCGATGCAAAGCGCGCGTTCGTAGAGTTTCTCATCAAGCCCCGGGCGCAATTCCTGATGCACGGCAATGGCCGCCGCGATCACTTTTCCGGTCAACTCCTGATGGGGCAACAGCATGAAATCTTCTCCGTGACCTCCGTTTCCTCCGTGTCTCCGTGGTTAGAAAAAGCAACCCATGCAAGTTAAGCCGTCGCCGCCGCGAGAGCCTGGTCGAGGTCGGCGAGGATGTCATCGATGTGCTCGATGCCCACCGAGAGCCGGATGAGTTCGGGCGGGATGCCGGCGGCGAGTTGTTGGGCGGCGTTGAGCTGGGAGTGGGTGGTGGTGGCGGGATGGATGGCCAACGATTTGGCGTCGCCGACGTTGGCGAGGTGTTTGAAGAGCTGGAGGGAATCGATGAACTTGGCGCCGGCGGCCGCGCCGCCCTTGATGCCGAAGATGACCAGCGACCCGCCCTTGCCGCGGAGGTATTTGGTGTTGAGCGCGGCCTGCGAGTCGCCCTCAAGGCCGGGGAAGCGGACCCACTCGACGGCCGGGTGGCTTTGCAGGTGGCGGGCGGTGGCGAGGGCGTTTTCGCAATGGCGTTCCATGCGCAGCGGCAGGGTTTCGATCCCTTGCAGGGCGATCCACGCGTTGTCGGGCGAGAGGCAGGCGCCGAGGTTGCGCAGCGGGCCGGTGCGCATCTTCAGGATGTAGGCCAGCGGGGCCAGCGGGCCTGGCAGGTCGTGGCCCCAGCGTAGGCCGTGGTAGGACGCGTCCGGGGCGTCAAAGAGCGGGTGCTTGCCGCCGGCCCAGTTGAAGGTGCCCGAGTCGATCACGATTCCACCGATGGCGGTGCCGTGGCCGCTGAGCCATTTGGTGAGCGAGTGGACGACGATGTCCGCGCCGAAGGCGATCGGCTTGGTGAGATAGGGGGTGGAGAACGTGGAATCGACAATGAGCGGCAGGCCGTGGGCGTGCGCGATGGTCGAGATGGCCTCGATGTCGGAGATTTCGAGGGCCGGGTTGGAGACCGACTCGCAGAACAGGGCGCGGGTTTTGCCGTCGATGGCAGCGGCGAAGTTGGCCGGGTCGGTGGAATCCACGAAGCGCACCTCGATGCCCAGCGCGGGCAGGATGTCCTTGAACTGGGTGTAGGTGCCGCCGTAGAGGTTGCGGGCGGAAACGATGTTGTCGCCAGCCTGGGCCAGGTTGATGATCGAGTAAAAAATCGCCGAGGTGCCCGACGCGACCGCCAGGCCGGCGGCCCCGCCTTCGAGGGCGGCGACGCGCTGTTCGAGCACGTCGTGGGTCGGGTTCATCAGGCGGGTGTAGATGTTGCCCAGTTCGCGCAGCGCGAACAGGTTGGCCGCGTGCTCGGTGCTGTCGAACACATAGGACGCTGTCCGATAGACCGGCACCGCGCAGGCGTGGGTGGTGGGATCCGAGGAATAACCGGCGTGGAGGCAGAGAGTTTCGAGGTGCATGGGCGTTGGTTTGGCTCAGACGATTGGAGGACGGACTGTCGGCAAGATCAAGCGCAATGCATGGCAGACATCGTGCCGCCTCCCCTTCCGGTGCCAGGGTCCGCGCCATATCGCCTGCTCACAGGTCGGTGATCGGTTTGTGTCTGGGCACCAGGGCTTTCATGATGGCCCAGGCGATCAAATAGCTGAGAGAGCAGACGACGAACATGATGAGGTAGGCCTGTTGGGGAGTGTCCTTGAAGGTATCGGTAAGCTTGCCAACGAGCAGTTGGACCAGCACGCCACCGAGGCCGCCTGCCATCGCGCCGATGCCGGTGACCGAACCGACGGCTTTTTTGGGGAACATGTCGGAGACGGTCGTGAACAGGTTGGCCGACCACGCCTGGTGAGCGGCGGCACCGATGCAAATCACGCCGACGGCCAGCCACGAGGCCAATTGGCCGAACTTGCTGACGTTGGCGAAATACTGGGTGCTCAACACCGCCAGCGGCAGGGTGGCGATGAGTAACATCGCGGTCATGCGCGCTTGGTAAACCGGCCAGCCACGTTTGATCAGGGTCATCGGGATGCTGCCGCCATAGACGCTGCCGATCATGGCGATCCCGTAGACGATGAATGTCGGGATCATCACCTCCTGGGTGGTCATGCCGAACTGCTTTTTCAAATAATCCGGCAGCCAGAACAGATAGAACCACCACACGCCGTCGGTCAGGAATTTCCCCAGGAAAAACGCCCACGTCTGGCGGAAGCCGAACAGCCGGCCCCACGGGACTTTGGCCTTGTCGCCATTGTCGTCGTGCACGGCGGCATCGTCGTCGATGTGGATGTAATCATATTCCGCCTTGGACAGCCGCTTGTGTTTGGCGGGGGTTTCGTAGAGCCAGAACCAGAAAATCAGCCAGGCGAAGCCGACCGCGCCGGTGAGGATGAAGGCCATCTTCCAGCCCTGCTCGTTACCGTAATGGATCATGCACCATGGCACGAACAGCGCGGCGGCCATCGCGCCGAAGCTGGTGCCGCTGTTGAAAATGCCGGTGGCCAGCGCGCGTTCGCGTTTGGGGAACCATTCGGCGACCGTCTTGATGGAGGCGGGGAAGTTGCCCGCCTCGCCGATGCCGAAGGCACTGCGCACCAGGATGTGCATCATGATGGAGCGCCCGACAAACGCATTGGCCATGCCGAACACCGACCAAACGATGAGTGAGATGGCCAGGCCCATCTTGGTGCCGATCTTATCGATGACCCAGCCGGCGAGGATCGTCATGCCGGCGTAAAAGAACGTGAACGCTGCGGTTAGATGGGCGTAGTCGGTGTTGGACCAGCCGAAGCCACCCTTGTCGGTGGGGGTGCAGAAGTATTCCTTGAGGTAACTGATGACCTGGCGGTCCAAATAGTTGAAGGTCGTTGCGAAAAACAGCAACCCGCAAATCACCCAGCGGTAGTGGGTCATGCCTGGGGTTGCGGCGGACGCCGCGGATTGAGGAGTTTGGGCCATAAATCAAGGGTCGGGTTGTGAGTTGCGCAGCATCGGTGGATTCCAACGCGACGGCTCAAGCCTGCGTCGCAAGCGGCGCCGGGGAGCTTGGTCGTGGGATGGGGCAACGGTCAAGCCCGCTCCTGCGCTCGGAGCACGGGCGGCCCCGGACCGCGAGTCTCCAGACTCGCTAGCGGCAGGGCGGCCGAAGCAAGCGAGGTGGTGCGCGAGTCTGGAGACTCGCGGTCCGGCGTCAGCCCACCCATGGCTAGGATCAGGCATCTTCCCGCGCCGCAGGGACGAATGGGGGCTGGATCAGCGCCGCGAGGCGCGGGAAGCGCCGGCGGTCGGGGCCTTCCAGCCACCGCCAGCACAGCCGTGCCATGCCCCATGACGCGAGGGCGAACACCGCCAGCCGGACGGCTAACAGCGGCCCGTCGAACGCCGGCCACCACAGGAACGGCAGCACCTTGCCGATCAACAAGGGCACGGTCGCATGAAACAGATAGAGCCCGTAACTCAGGCCCCCCACGCGCTGGACCGCCGGATGATCCAGCAGCCGCGCCGTGATCCCGTGGAATCCGGCCAGCGTCGCGGCAATCAGCCCGGTGAACGCCACGGCCAGCAGCGTCTGTTGGACGTACCCCAGCCCGCCGCCCGCCAGGCCGGCCTGGCTGCGCACATACAGTGTGAGATAGCCGACGGTGGCCAGCCAGGTAACCCGTGCCAGCCGCCGGTCCCCCGGCTGCATCCCCCGATGCAGGGCCAGAGCCAACCACGAGCCCGCGCCGAGGTAATCCAGGGCGGTGAGGCTGATCGCCTCGCTGTGCTGGATGCCGGGGATCCACCGCTCGATGACGAGGCGGGCCAGCGGGGCGAGCACCAGGCAGGCCGCGAAGATCCCGCCCAGCGCCCGCCGTGGCGCGAAGAACACCACCAGCGGCCAGACCAGATAGAACTGCATCTGGATCGCCAGCGTCCAGTAATGGGCGGTGCCGGACGGCCACTCGCGCAGCCACGCCATGTGAAAATTCGCGACCTGGCCGAAGTAGGCGAGCACATGCGCGCGGATGTCCGGGGCGCCCACCACGATGGCGAAGCACATCGCCGCGTAACAGGGTGCCAGGATCCGCGCCAGCCGCCGTTGTTGAAAACTCCGATAGGCCGCCGCCCGCCAGTTGTGCCCGGCACCTTCGCCGGCCGCGCGCGCGGCTAACAACGCGCGGGTGGTCAGGAACCCGCTGAGCGTCAGAAAAAAGAACAAGCCGATTTCAAAGGGAAACGGTCCGCGCCAGGCGGCGGGACTCCAGTGGTGCCACATCACGCCCGCCACCGCGATGGCGCGCCAACCGTCCAATTGTGTGTTGCGAGTCGCGGCCAAGTGGGGGTGAAATTCCCACGCCCGCCCTGCATGGCAAGACAAAATCAATGATTGGCTCGCGCGGGCGGATTGCTTGAGATCTTGATTTTTAGTGCCTTGTCGGCGATTTCCTGCTTTCTCTCGCCCGCACCGCCGATTTTCCCACCGCCTATGTCCACTGAGCTGACCCGTAATTTCTCGATCATTGCCCACATCGACCACGGGAAAACCACGCTTTCCGACCGCCTGTTGGAGGCCACCAGCACCGTCACCATGCGGGAAAGCACCGCCCAGCAACTCGACTCGATGGACCTCGAGCGTGAAAAGGGCATCACCATCAAGTCCCACCCGGTGGCCATGGAATACACCGCCAAGGACGGCAAAACCTACAAGCTCAACCTGTTGGACACCCCCGGCCACGTCGATTTCTCCTACGAGGTGTCGCGCGCGCTGGCCGCCTGCGAGGGCGCGATCCTGATGGTCGATGCCGCCCAGGGCGTGGAAGCCCAGACCGTGGCCAACCTGCACCTGGCCACCGAGCAGAATCTAACGATCATTCCGGTCCTCAACAAGATCGACCTGCCCGCCGCCGACGTGGCCAAGTGCAAGAAGCAGCTCGAGGAAATCCTGTGCATCCCGGCCGAGGATTGCATCCCGGCCTCGGCCAAGAACGGCATCGGCATTGAGGAAATCCTCGAGGCCATCATCGCGCGGGTGCCCCCGCCCAAGGAAAACCCCGACAAACTGCTGCGCTGTTCGGTGTTCGACTCGCTCTACGACACCTACCGCGGCGTGGTCTCCTATGTCCGGGTGTTTTCCGGCACGGTCAAGCGCGGCCAGCGCGTCAAACTCTTCGCCACCGACAACACCTACGAGGTCAAGGAGGTCGGCGTCTTCACCCCCAAGATGGTCGCCCGCGCCAAACTCGTGGCCGGCGACGTCGGCTATGTCATCGCCAACATGAAGTCCGCCAGCGAGGTCAAGATCGGCGACACCATGACGGATTCCACCCACCCGTGCGCCGAGCCGCTGCCGGGCTACAAGGTGATCCAGCCGATGGTGTTCTCCGGGATCTATCCGGTTGACTCGTCGGACTACGAGTCGCTCAAGATGGCGATGGGCAAGCTCCAGATCAACGACCCCGCGTTCACCTATCAGCAGGAAAGCTCCACCGCGCTGGGCTTCGGCTTCCGCTGCGGCTTCCTCGGCCTGCTCCACATGGAGATCATCCAGGAGCGCCTGCGCCGCGAGTTCGCCATGGACGTGATCTCGACCTATCCGTCGGTCATCTATCAGCTCAGCCTCACCGACGGCACCGAGCTCATCGTCGACAACCCGACGCTTTTCCCGGAAACCCAGATCATCCAGGAAATCCGGGAGCCGATGGTCAACGTCTTCATCATGGTGCCCGGCGAATACATCGGCGACATGATGCAGCTGGTGCTGGAAAAGCGCGGCGAGGTGACCAACACCGAGACCATCGACGACACCCGCGTCATGCTCTCGTGCTGCCTGCCACTATCGGAAATCCTGGTGGACTTCAACGACAAGCTCAAGTCGATGACCCGCGGCTACGGCTCGATGGACTACGAGCACGCGGGCTACCGCCCCGCCAAGATGGTCAAGATGGACATGCTCATCGCCGGCGATCCGGTGGAGGCGTTTTCCACCATCGTCCACCGCGACAAGGCGGAGTCCTACGGCCGCACGCTCGCCGCCAAGCTCAAGGAGGTGATTCCCGCGCACTTGTTCGTGGTGGCCATCCAGGCGGCGGTCGGCGGCAAGATCGTCGCCCGCGAGTCGATCTCGGCGATGCGCAAGAACGTGACCGCCAAGTGCTACGGAGGCGACATCACCCGCAAGCGCAAGCTGCTCGAAAAGCAGAAGGAAGGCAAAAAGAAGATGAAGCTCTTCGGCAAGGTCAACATCCCGCAGGACGCCTTCATCAAGGTGCTCAAGAGCGGCGACTGACGGAGCGCCGGCTTCAGCCGGGCTCAAAACGGGCAGCCAGAGCAGCGGGCGTGTTCGTCCGCCCATTCGTGGATCATCCGGCGGGATGCGGCATTGTTGGCGGCGAGGCTTTCCAACATCTGCCGGTGGTGGCGCAATTCCTCCCGCAGGTTCCATTCGATGGATGCCGGATTGGCCATGGTGCCGTAGTGGGGATGCCTGAATCGTTGGAGCGGCCCGTATTGCGGCTCGTCGACCAGGAAGTGGGTCTGCCGCTTGAGATCAGCGAGCTGCTCCTTGAGAACCATGCAGTAAACCTTGAGTTTCTCGTCGCTGGCGGTGGCCAGATTGGTGGCTTCCTCGCCCAGCCATTCCATTTCGAGTTGGAGCATTTCCCGCAGATCCCCGGCGGCATACGCGGTGTTCAGGCGCTGCATCCAAACTTTCTTGTGCTGCTTGAGCAGCGGGTTCTGTTCGAGGTCCGGGTGGAAGGCTTTGGCGAGTTGCTTGAACAGGGATTTGAGATCGCGGTTTTTGGCGTCCTCCCGGGCGAGTTGGTCGCGCTCCTTGGCGGCCTGCGCTTTCGTGGGTTTGCGGCGGGGCTTGGCGGCGGCGTCCTGATCCCCCAAGCCCTCCAAAGCCGCCCGCAGGCGCTCGCTCGCGGTGCGCGCGAATTCCTCGGGATCGCCAGCCAGGTCCAGATCACTGAGGTCAAGCTCGCCGCCCGCTTCGCGTGCCGCCTGTTCGAGCATCGTGCGAAAAAAGGCGAAGTCCTCGTCCGCGGTCTCTTTCATCAACTGATCCAGCTTGCACGGTCCGAGCTCCTCAATGACGGCCTCCAGCAGTTTGATTTCCTCGCCACTGAGACCCACCGGATCGGCCAGCAAATCACCCGCCTTGCCGCTCAACAAATCGCCGAACCAGCGGCGGCGCTTGGCACTGAGCTTGAGCGTCTGCAGGGCCTTCCGGCCCATGAAGACGAGATCCCGGTTTACGCGGTGAAGATCCTCGACCAGCGGCATCAGCTCGCGGATGGAAGTGGCAAGGGCCTCGTCGAGCCGGTCTTGCTCGCGCGCGTGGCGACCCTTGGCTGTTTCGAGATTTCGCATGAGCCGGTTGAATTCCACCTGTGTGCGGCTGAGTGGCGCGCCGCTCCCCGGCCGAATGACCAGGCCCTCTTTGCGCGCGGGCGGTTTGCTGGAAGGCTTTCGTTTCATCAAGCGAAATTTCCCCCCAGGCCCGCCCGATGTCAATCGCCTGCCCCAACCATGGACCGGGTTGCTTCAGAGTCCGCCTGAAGGCGGGACTACCTACGCTGGAAGCAACGTTCTTAGGGAGGTAGGTAGTACCGCCTTCAGGCGGTTTCTTTAGTCCGTTGAATTGGCGTCAATCCAGCGTAATCCCCACCGGGCAGTGGTCCGAGCCGAGGACCTCGGGCAGAATGAACGCGTCGGTGACGCGGGTCATGAGCGGGGTGGAGACACCGAAGTAATCGATGCGCCAGCCGACGTTTTTCTGGCGCGCGCCGGCACGGTATGACCACCACGAATACGCCGCCGTCTGTTCGGGATGGAGCTGGCGGAAGGTGTCGACAAACCCGGCGCCCAACAGTTTGCCGAAGCTGGCGCGTTCGTCGTCGGAGAAGCCCGGGCTGAAGCGGTTTTCGCGCGGGCGGGCGATGTCGATTTCCTGGTGCGCGACGTTGAGGTCGCCGCAGAAAATCACCGGTTTGTGTTCCGCCTCGCCGGCGACGTGGCTGCGGAACACGTCGTCCCAAGTGAGCCGATAGGGCAGCCGCCGCAACCCGTCCTGGGCGTTGGGCGTGTAAACGTTGACCAGAGTGAAATCCTCAAACTCCAGCGTGAGCACGCGGCCCTCGCGGTCGTGGTCGTCGTGGCCGAGCCCCACCCGCACCGCCAGCGGTTTTTGGCGCGTGAACACCGCCACCCCAGAGTAACCGGGTTTTTCCGCAGAATCCCAGTAGGCTTGGTAACCGCCGAGCTCCAGCGGCAGCTGGACCTGTTCGGGGCGGGCCTTGGTTTCCTGCAAGCACAGGATGTCGGGCTGCTCGGCTGCCACGAAGTCTCCAAAGCCCTTGCCGATCACCGCTCGGATGCCGTTCACGTTCCACGAGATCAGTTTCATGGCGGCAGGGTTCCCGCGATGGCCCCTCTTGGCAAGTGGCGTCTGAACACTTGTGGCCGAAACGAGGTGACGCAGTGCCAACGCCCGGTCGGGGGGCAAAAGTCTAAAAGTCTAAAAGTCTAAAAGTCGAAGGTCGAAGGTCGAAGGAGCAGTGGCGCTTCACGCCGCACTTCTTCTCTTCGACTTTTAGACTTTTAGACTTTCGACTTTAGACTTTCGACTTTCGACTTTCGCCCGCGGGTTGGCGGGCCGGGGTGGTGCGGGCGGAGGCGATCTCCACGATCAGGCGGTGCAGGATCAGGCGGTGGTCGAGGCCGGTGGTGACCAGCGCCTGGTCGGCCTTGAGGGTGGCTTCCATCACCCCGAGCAGGCCGGCGAGGTCGAAATTGGCGGCGTTGGGCAGGGCCAGGAAGATCGGAAACACATTCACCCCGCTGCCGTCCTTTTTTTGCGGCAGCCAGGCGCGGTCGGCTTCGGGCAGGCGGTTGAGGCCGCCGGCAAATGCCTGATAGTTCCCGCTCGGCAGCTTGAAGGTGGTGGTGATGAGTTTCGCCAGGTAGAGGTTTCTGACCACGCCGATGATCGACGCGCGCATGATGCCGATGGCGGATTCGTCGGCCTCGAGCTGTTGGTCGATGAGCTGGATGGCACGGGCGGCGTTGCCGGTCTGGATCGCCTTGCCAATCTCAAACACCACCGCCGCGCGACTCAGCGGCACCAGCACGTTGACGTCGTCCTCGGTGATGGTGCGGCGTTCCGGGCCGAGGTAGAGGTCGAGCTTTTCCAGCTCGTTGCCGATTTGCTGCGACTGCTCGCCAGCCAGCAGCACGAACACCGCCAGCGCGTCCCGATCAAACGTCAAGCCCAGCGCGCGGGCGCGGTTGGTGACCAGCGTGGCGACCTGATCCTGCCAGTCGTCGCGGCTGGTGTCGATGCGGTCGTGGACCTGGATGGCGGCCGCCTTTTCGATGAACTTCCAAAACCCACGGCGCTTGTCCACGCCCTGGGCGGTGAGCAGAAACCGCACGCCGGTGGGAATCCCCTGCTCCAGCGTGGTGCGGAGGCTTTCGACCCCGGCTTCGGTGCGCTGCGAGCGCCCGGTGATGTTGTCGCCCAAAAAGTTGGCATTGCGCAGCCACACCACCTTGTCACCGCCAAACATCGGAATCGTCAGCAGCGCCTGCACCGTGGACGAGCAAATCTCAAACGCGGAGTCCGAGTTATCGGCGATGCCGTCGATGGTTTCATGCGTGAACCCGTCGTCGATCCCGCCGGTGAGCTGGTTGTAAAGCCCCAGCGCCTTTTCCCGCACCATGCCCTCATCGCTGCCGACCACCGCAAAGAAATTGCCGGGTTGTTGGGGAGAGCTCTGTGCTTTGGCGGCCACGCGCTGGTGATAGCGGCAGGAGCCGCAGACTGCAAGCGCTTGCGGAAAGAGTCCAATCCGGGGGCAAGCCGTGCCTTTCAGCAAACCGCTGGCGTTGGCTTGGTCGCGGCGTGCGGTGACCCGCCGGCCACGGGCGAATCTGTTGGCCGCGACATTTGGGCCGAACCTGCTTGCACGCCCCCGGATTCATCGCCATGTTTCAAAAGATAACGCTTTGCCAGATGGCCCCGCCCCTTTTCGATCCGAATAATTATGCGCCCGCCGTGACGCCGGGTGACGTTTGGGGAGATTGCACGGAATTAGCCCCAGCCACGCGCGGGATCAGCGTCATGCTGCCACCCAAAAAGCCCAAGCCCGCAGCGTCCAAGGCCGCGGACAGGCAGCTTGGCGGGCTGAGACTCGGCTCGGAAACGCCGTGCCGCCTCGTCGAGGAGCCCGCAAATCCCCTGGAAGTGCGGGCCATCGACGGACGCGTGTTGCGCTTGGCCCCGGAAGCCCCGCCACCAACCCGGGTGCCCCGGCTGATCAACTATCAGGCGCTGCCCACCGGGCCGGACCCGCGGCGGGCAGCCGGGGGTGAGGGCAAGTGGGGGCTGGCGAGGACCCCATCCGTCCGCTGGGTCGTCGGGACCTGCCTGGGGGTGTCCTCGGTGGTGATCCTGGCGCTGCTGCTGCTGCCTTTGATCAATGAGTCCAACGCCGCGCGCCCGGGACCAACCGGGTTGGTGTTAGATAAGGCGGAGCCCACGGGCAATCTCGCGCCGATCAACGACTTGCTCCCCCGTCAACCGGAAGCCGAGCAATTGTTCAAGACCTTTGCGAGCGCAGCCATCGCCGCGGACGTTGCCCCGCTGGTGAGGGAGGCCGCCATCGTGGTGCCGCTGATCCGCGCCAGGCAGCGTCCGGCACTCGTTTCCAAAGCGTGGCAGCCCCACGAGGCCACCGTCTGGAATGTGTTGGAAAACGATGGCCATCCCTACGCCCTGTTGGAAGGAACCCTGCCGGATTTTTCCAAGTTCAGTGCCTATTGCGTGATGGAGGGCAATCAATTGCGCCTCGACTGGAAGGCCACCACCGGTTACGGGACGGCGACCTTCGAGGAGTTGGCCCGGAACCAGGGCGACGCCGGGGAAATCCGCGCCAAGATCCTGAGCGCGCGGTTTTACACCGCCATTTATCCGGAAGCGGAGTATCAAAGTTATCAGCTGGTTTCGCCCGACGAGAGCCAGGCGATCTGGGGCTACACCCGCCGGGGCGAGGTGGCCGACGGCGTCCTCGGCCAGCTGTTCTGGAGTGGTGAAATTCTGGATGCTCCGGTGGAGCAAAGGAAGGTCACGGTTCGCCTCGAGCGGGGGGCCGCAGGGTCGCTGCCAAATCAATGGAGGATTGCTGAGATGCTTCACAATGACTGGCTCAACCCATAATACTTGCCACAGATGACTGACCCTTCCCTATTCTGGTTTCATTGCGGGCGTTGTGGCTCGCTGTTCCGCTCCCCATTAGGTGACGAGGCGCACCGGCTCTGCTCGAAGTGCGGTGCCAACCCAAGTCTGGGCATCTTGGAGTCTCCCGCAGATGCCGTGACTCCCAGTGTCGGGACGATTCCCGCCGCCGCAACACCCGGCAAGCTCCGGACCCGGAGCGGCAAGCTGCGGAGCAGCCGGTATTTGATGTGGCAACTGGCAGTCGGCTGGACGCTGGTGCTGGCCCTGATCGTCGGCGGAGCGCGCTGGTTGTGGCCTGTTGAGGAACTCTCCGTGGCGTCGACTGCGGGCACGCAAAAAGCGGCAGACGTCTCGAACGAAGACGCGGTCTTTCTCAACAATGTGGGACCCAAATGTAATGCGATCTTCTCCGGTTTCCTGGCCGCCGGCACTCCCGAGGCCCGCAACCAGTTCGTTCTCAAACCGGTCCTGACCTCGACGCGGATGGCCCGTTTCTATAGCTTGAATCCATTGGCCAACGTCGACCCGGCAACGCTCCAACCGGCGCGCAGCGCGGTACTCAAGCTCCCCGACGGCAAGGCGGTGGAAACCCTCTGGAACTGGACGGATGGGCGACAGATCGACGCGGTTTTCCGAGAGGAGAATGGCGAGTGGCGCCTCGACTGGGATCATTATGCCCGTTACAGCGATTATCCCTGGGCGCTGTTCCTTTCAGGCAGCGGCGTGTCCGAGGGTGAATTCCGACTGTTGGCGCGCGAGCGCCTGGCTGACGAACGCAAGGGAGCCGACACCATCAGCCTGGTACTGTATGCACCGCGCTTCGGCCAACCGGGCGAGGTGGGGTTTCAATCGCCTGAGTTTCTGGTTTCCCGCAACAGCCGGGACGGCCAATTGTTGGACGCCGCGTTCAAGTTGGCGCGCCGCGGTGGCCAGGTCTTCGGTTCACAACTCAAGAATCTCAATCCCGAAGGCATGATCCGGGTGCGCTTGAAAGTCCGCCGCCTCGAGGTGAACCTGGAGCGCAAGTTCGAAATCGCGCAGGTGGCCGCCTGTCATTGGTATGCCGTGGATGAGCCGGGAGTGGAGCCGATCGCAACCGTGGCCGCGCCCCCTCAGTCCCACTGAGGCACGCTCTCGAAATGAATCTACATGAACCGGCTGAAGATTCCGCCTGAAGGCGGCACTACATACCTCCCCGAGAACGGTTGCTTCCAGCGTAAGTAGTCCCGCCTTCAGGCGGACTCTGAATCAACCGAGCCTGTCCCCAATCCGCCTAAAGTAAGCGCCATTCGGGTCAGCGCGCAGGCTTGACAGGCGGTTGCTAGCGCTCCAGCAAAATCGTTTCACCCACCACCACCAGCTCCACCCGGCCATGGAGCGTCTGATCGAGGAACGGCGTGTTCTGCGATTTTGAGCGCATGAAGTCCTTGGTGAAGGTGGTTGGAGCGGCCGGGTCAAACAGGATCAGATCGGCGGGCTGCCCGGGCTCAATGGCCACGGCCGGCAGCCCCATGAAGCGGCGGGGCTCGGCGGAAAACCGTTTGACGATGAGGTCCCAGCCGAACTTGCCGGTGGCGACGAAGTGGTGGTGGAGCGAAACCAGCGCGGTGTCGAGGCCGGTGATGCCGTTGGGGGCGCTGACAAAATCCTGGGCTTTCTCAAACGGGGTGTGCGGCGCGTGGTCGGTGGCGATGAGGTCGAAGACGCCCTCGATGAGTCCCTGGAGCAGCGCCTCGGTGTCGGCCTTGGTGCGCAGCGGCGGGTTCATCTTGTAGTGGGTGTCGTAGTCGCCGATGTCCTCGTCGCTGAAAAGCAGGTGGTGCGGGGCGACCTCGGCGGTCACTTTCACGTCGCCGCGCAGTTTCCAGCCGCGGATGGTTTCCATGCCGAGCTTGCTCGAGACGTGCTGGATGTGGATGTGGGCGCCGGTGGCGTGAGCGAGGCGGATGTCGCGGTCGATGATGATTTCCTCGGCGCAGGCGGGCGAGCCTTTGATGCCGAGCCGATAGCTCATGAGGCCTTCGTTGAGCGCCCGCGGTCCGGCCAGTTCCGGCACCTCGCAGTGGCTGGCGAAGAACATGCCGAACTCGGTGGCGTACTGCATCGCGCGCATCAGCACCGCCGGGTCGCCGGTGGTATCGCCGTCATCGGTGAGCATTTTCACGCCCAGCGCGCGCATCCCGTCGATGCCGGCGAGCTCCTTGCCGGCGCGGTCCTTGGTGACGCAGCCCGACGTGTAAACCGGGATGCGGGCGCTGCGCTTGGCGATATCGAGCACCTGGCCAACCACCGTGGCGGAGTCGATCGCGGGTTTGGTGTTGGGCATCATGACCACCCCGGTGATGCCGCCGTTGATGGCGGCCTCGGTGCCGCTGGCGATGGTCTCCTTGGTCTCGAAGCCCGGCTCGCGGAAATGGACGTGGGCGTCGAACATGCCCGGCAGCACGATCCGGCCGCGCGCGTCGATGACCCGGGCGCCGGTCGGGGCGGTGAGTCCGCGGCCGACCTGCTGGATCAGGCCGCCGGAGATCAAAACATCTCCTTCAGTTAGGTCGGGCGAGTTTTCGGAGGCGATGCGGGCGTTCTGGATGAGGAGGGTCATGGGAGAAGAATTAGGTTAGCCGCCAAGGGTCGCGGCGGGGATGTTGATTGGAAGCAGGAAAAATACAAGGACACGATAGGGCGGACCGGCCCGGGCCGCCGAAATTCATCCTGGTAGAGCGCGGCTTGGTGGATCATCTCCCCGCCTGACCCCATTGACTCCTCAAGAAGCGACGCTGTCACCTGAGCGGATTGATGACCTCGAGGAAGGAGAATTTCCTGAAATCGGTATCTGCGGTGTAGATCCGGCGAACCCCGTGTTGGCGCAAAACCGTGGCGATATGGGCGTCCGGCACCAGATTGCCGCGGGCGATGATGCCATCGGTCACGGCCAGGTAGTCATCGGCAAAGCCTGGCTCCTCGGTGATGATTCGGGTGCGGGGAAGGGCGAGAAGGCTTTGGATGTTTTTCCAGGCAGCCAATGGATCGAGCGGGTTGGAAAAAATGGACGGGTGGGTCACGATCCGCTGGTAGGCCATCACGGTGGACCATGTCAGGCACATGAGATCGGGATCCGCCGCGCGGGCGGTGAGGAATGCGAACGCAGCCGATTGCTCCGGCGAGAAGGTGTCGCTGGCATAGATGAGCAGATTCGCGTCGATGGAGTAACTCATGACTCCTCCATGGCCCTCGCGACCGCGTCTTTGTCCGCAAGGTTGACCTTGGCTTGCATGGGAGCCGACATCCATTGGAGCACGGGTTTATCAGCACTTCTGGAAGCCTCTCTTGTCAAAGCTCCGGCGAGCAACCGGGATGCAATCCGGCCAAGTGACACTTTCTCCTTCTTCTGTAGCGATTTAAGCCCATCTAAAACCGGTTTTTCCAAATCCAAGGTGGTTCTCATGCATCAGATGCTAAGCAGGGGTTCATCTGATGTCAATGCCGCATGAATGGCTCCGCATTTCAGCGTTCTGAGCCTCTGCTCGGAGACGGCAATCTGTTCCGCAAAGATCTCGAGGTCGATGGCAATGCTCCCCATCAAAAGTTCCGCGAGTTCGAGGCGGTTGTCGTTGTCCAGCTCCAGCGCTTCGGCAAACAGATGTTCAACGGAGGTGGCCATGAGATCAGAATAAGCAGAACGACGGGGTTTTCAAGCGGCCAATCAGGAGGGAGGCCCCGCCCGACGGGGTGCAGGACAAAAAATCAAGGAGCGGCGGAATCCGTCCGCCGTGAGGATGAAATGACGATGGCA